>CANNCS010000133.1 GCA_947503115.1 uncultured Marivita sp. | reverse complement strand
CTTATAGATTGAGAGACCGCGACGCAGTTGTTTGATGGATTTTTTGCTGTTCGGAGAAAGATCAGCCAAACCAATGCTTTGGGATTTTGTGTCTAACTGTGTCTAAGTATGACAGGCACAAAATAACTTGGCAAAGTAATCCATAAGACATTGAATTTGCTTGTAAAATGGTGCCCGGAGGCGGAATCGAACCACCGAAACGAGGATTTTCAATGCAGATGGCAGTAGATTTCTTTTCTATTGCATAGGTTTAGCATGGCATATTTTTGGTGTGTGTAAAAGTGTGTTTTTGGTGATTTGACGATCAACGGAGCAAGAACACTGTGTTGAACACAGTGTTCGCAACAGTGTGCGGCACACAAAAGTAGCAACGTGGGTTACGAACAGTTTGAGCGTTGCTGCCAAATACTCACGATGCATTGCACATGGCAAAACACTTTCCAATCGATGTTGGGCTAAGCCTCCTCCACACTGGCGTCGGTACGGAGCCATGACTTGAGCAATAGCCTCAGGTTGTTTGCTTGTTCATCGGGCAAAGAACTTTTTTCGCGATGTGAAACAAGCTTGCCCCCAGTGTCCCGAACTACAGTAACTGAGTCAAACGGCAGACCAGTGTGCAGGAACTCATCGTCCCGGACCACCAAAACCAAGGCATCGATATCAGACGAGAGTATAAGGGAACGGCAACGGGCATACAGCCCAGCCAGAGGCATTACTTTTGTCCGGCCATCTGACAGCAAGATCTGCTGGGAGCTGACCAATGCTGTACGCAGCCCAGAATTGACCATTTGCTTCCATTCTTTTCGCGCTGGGTCCAACGCGTCGCTGCCACCTACGTGAACGTGTATGGGGATACGCCCTCCGTCTCTTATAAGAGTGTTCAAGAAGGTAGGAATGTGTGAGCGCGAAATCTCACCGCCCCCAATCAATGGAGCGTAATTTATTTCGTTAATGATTGCACCATTACTATGCCAAGTTTGCGTGATGTCCTGGCTAATGATGTCAACTCCAGCGACCTGCAAACCAAAAAGCTTAGAAGCTTCAATAGCTGCTTTCACATTGTCGGGATGGATCGTCTCAGTGACGTCTTCATCTACGCCGCCCCATACTGTCGTCTCAATACGGCGCAGTGCAACAAACCTACCTGCTTCTGGTATCGATTCAGCCGTCCATCCCTGTCGACGTAGCATGTGGATTGCTAGGTCATCTAAGGGGCGGATGCCCGACCGTTTCCACGGTGGCATTCTGTTCTGCGCCAAGCATTCGGCATTTACTAAGTCTTTAATAGTTGATCGCCCGTCGGCATATACGCCTATGGGCAGCCGTCGCACGGCATAAAGAAGCTTGCCATCAAGAACAAAAAGGCGATGGCATACTCCGGCTACCTGCTGTTCGATCAACGCAGTCTTGCTTGGCGACCGTTTAACAGCCTCGTTAAACGCAGCCTCGAGATTGTCCGCCTGCACATCGACGGTGACGCCTTCACCCCGCTCAAGGTCTGACGGCTTTACGACCAGAGGAAAGCCAATGTGCTCCGAGGCTTTCTTGGCCTGTTCCGCTGAATTAACCGCAACGTGACGAGGCGCTGGTAGCCCACCCTGTCTTAGAAGTTGCGTTGTCAGCACTTTGCTTTTTGTCCAACGCATGCCAAGGGCACTGTCCTGATCCGTTGTGCTCCGGTCAATCCTGCAGCCTGCGCTGCCCATCCCAACCTGAAATATACCACCCGGCAGTGGGAAATAAGGGATATTCAAACGATGTGCGACCCGGAGAACCTCGATCGTCGATTTACCCTGTGGTGTCATCTTTCCAAAAGGACGCCGGACATCAGTCTCAATGAAGTTGAAAAAGCGCTCACGGTCTGCACTAGCGTCGGGATTGGCAGTGGCGCACCATGTCGCGAGTTTAAACGACGCTTTCAGAACGCCTTCAAACACTTTCGGCGGCACAAGTGACGGATCAGGCCGTTCACATATGGCCTTCCATTTCTGTTCTCCGCTAGGCTCTCGTAGACATGATCGTACTGCTGGAGCAACAAAAACTGGTAACCGCAAAGACCTTAACAAGCCCGTGCTCAAGGCAAGGACAACGTCCAGCCAAGCGGAGCCATCATTTTCTGTGCCAAGCTCGAAATCAAATTTTTGTTGTTTTCCGTCATCGTCCAATAAATTAAGCCAAGTTGTCAGATTTTTACATTGTCCACCAAAACTGCCTTTCGGAATTGAAAACGTAATTTCAAAAGAGCCCGACATTAGCACAGAACGGCCATGAGAGAAATTGTTACGATCATTGATCTCTGGGTTACCAATTCCAAGAATTCGACCATATTACTCAGCCATCTTCCTGCGAAGAATTTTTCCCATCGAATTACGTGGAAAATCAATCACTGGCACACAAATGACTGGTGCTTTGTTTCCCAAAATTCTCTTGATCTCCTTAAGAAAATAATCTTTGTCAAATCCGTCTAATGAAGTAACCGCAACCACTGGGACCTGATAGTGTAATTTATGAGAAATTCCAAATGCTACCGCATCTTTAACATGAGTGCACTGACGCGCTGCACGCTCGATTTCGCTCGGGTAGATATTGATGCCATTGAAAATTAACATGTCATCGGCCCGGCCAAATATAGTTAAATGTCCTTCCAACGACCTTGCGCCTAAATCTCCAGGATAAAACCAACCATTCTTTAATGAAGAAATCCAATTGCCACTCGAATCAAGATACTTTACTGAAAAATTTTCTTCTTTTAATCGGACTGCAATTAAACCCTTTTCGTCTGGCCCCAATGATTCCCCAGACGAATTCTTAATTTGAACCTCCACACCGCTTACAAAGCGCGACATCTTTGAACTTTCAGGATGTTTTTCAACCACTCTGGCTGAACCATGCTGAGTTTCAGTAGCGCAAATGTGTCCCAGTTCGCTAAACGAATACGCATTAACCAAGTTGGGAGTAACTTTTTGTTTAACATGTTTCTCCACATCATCACGCAAAAGAGAAGACGTACATTCCAAAACTGGAAAATGTCCGAAAAGAATTTCTTCATTTCGCACTTCGGCCTCGCCTATCAAGCTCTCAAGATGAAGCGGAACTGCATAAATCAAATCTATTTTGAAAGAGTTGATAATTGAAATTATTTTCTTAAAAGAAAATTCTCGTGATACTGGGAACACCGTCCGTCCCGCGCACAATGAATAAAAAAGCCTTTGGCGCGCAGCCCCAAAATGAGCCAACGTGAACGATAAAAAGCTTGAAGATGCTATATCAAAAATTTCCTCGTACCTCCTGCGCCTGCTGGCTCCATCCAAATGGCTCGAAAAAAACACTTTCGGGTCTCCAGTGGTTCCACTGGTATTTCTTACCAACCAAGGTCTATCGGAACAATTTTTCAAATCACGAAACAAAAATTCTTGATGCTTTGAAATGTTATTATTTCGCAGATTATTCTTTACTGATACTGACTTTATTGGCATCGATACATTTTTGATGTCATTGATGCAGATGGAAATGCCCAAGCGCTCAATTACTACCATTTCAATGCCGCTGAATGATGCGACAGGGTACACTCCTACACCCAATGCCGATAGGGCTACGAAGTAGACCAAGTCTAAGGCCGGATCTTTAAAATTAATTGCAACACAATTTTGGGAGTCAATGCCAAGACGTTCAATTTCACTTATTGCTGAGCCAACCGCTGCGCCAAGCTGGGAAAAAGAAATATGATGTTCTTTACCTCCGCTTAAATCTACTAACGCAGTGGTATCCGGTAATTCAAAAACGTTTTTTATAATTGGCTCAACGATGTTCATGAAAAACGAGCTCCACATGGGATATGGCTTTGAGGCGCGCTCTGTTGCGATAAGGCATTAGTTATTTGATCTTTTTCGACCCCGAGAGCAGTCCCCGCCGCTACCAAAATTTGATCTCCAAGGGAAGGTGAAGCATGGTTTACGAACAAATTTTTACCACCCTCCCAATTGATTTCTATTCTATCCTGCCCAGTACTCTGCACCCAACCACCTAAGTCTTTTGTGGGGGACTCTCCGTTTACGCCAAAGAGCCATATACTATCAATCTTCTGTGCTAGAGCAATTTCTGATGCGAAGTCTTTATACAAATCAAAGGGCATAACAATCTTTGATGAAATTCGTAAAAGTGCCACTAGGATTTCTTGTGAGACCCGCTCTTCGATTATAACCAAACTGCATCGATCAGTCCCAAGCCCAAACATCTTGAACTCTTCTGATGAACACGTGATCAGTGCGGCCGAAGCAAGTGGATCAGCCATTATCGCTTGCGTCCTTCTTGGCAACGAGGCGCCTTGGTTTTCACCCCAGAACTTAACATCGTCACTGCAAGACACGTTCGGGCCCATTAGAGCACGCAAACCATTTTTTAAATTTTTATAGTGCGCTGCCTTTGTAGCAACGCAGACGGTTGGAATGCGTCCATTGCATTCTCTTGGGTAAAAGGGGGCTATTTGCGCTAAGGTGACCTCTTCCTGAGAAATTAACCCCGGCGTAACATTCACCTCGCAAATTGCGCCACCGGTTTCCTTAGGGGCGAGAGTGATGTCACTGGTCAAATAGTCAATTCCAGCAACATCTATGCCCAAAACAGCCGCTGTTTGCACAGCCATTCTGCATACATCCGGATGCGCAATGTCAGTAACTACCTCTGCGGTTCCGCCCGTTTGTCTATTCACATTACCTCGCAGCAGCACGACTCTATCCTTTGAGGGTACTGACGACAAAGACAAGCCTTGGCGGTTAAGAATTTCTAATGCTTCTTGATCTAGCTTTATTTTGACCCCTCTGGCGCTCAGATGGTCGGTGCGTGTTTCATTAGTAGATTCAACAAGTTCTGAAACCGTAGAAAGCCCATTACCAATAATGGAGGCGGGCATAAATTTGCTGACCCGGGTGCACCGCCCATGTACGACAAGCAATCTATGCGTAGCGCCTGTGATCTGCTGCTCTACAAGTACGGGCCCATACTTAGCTGCAAGTTCATAGGCTTTGCGCACTTGGGTGGCATTGTAATTGTCAGTAACAACACCACGCCCAAAATCGGTCGCAGCGGGTTTAACAACCACAGGATACCCAAAACTTTCGGCTGCTCTCACAGCACTTTGAGCATCTGATACCACGACATTCCGAGGAGCAGGGAGCCCGGCTTCCCGCAAAAGTCGTGAAGTCATGTCTTTACGGGTACTCAATGTGGTTGCGATGTAGCTTGTATCTGGCGTAAAATTTTTCCAGAGAACTTTGCGCTTAACACCGTGACCGAGTGCAAGAAAAGGCCGCTCCGATGCAGCTACGACACTGATAGGGATACCCCGCGCGCTTGCAGCTTTCGCAAGAGGCGTGGTCCAAGGCCGTAATGCCTGCTGTAGACGCTTGGCGAGCTTATCACGATCTGAATCAGGCATACCTGTCAAAATATTGATGGCAAGCGCTGCTGAAGCCTGCCCAGTTGCTTGGTCCGCGCAAGCGAAAGCAGCCACAGTTTCGCCTGAAGAAACTTCAAGCCAACCAGGGACAGCAGCCCCATAGAAACCGGCTAATTTTTGAACAATCTCCGCGAGCCTGGACACTTGACCGACAAAAGTAGAAGGCTCTTGACATGCACTAACCTCTCCTGACCCGCTTAAGTCTTCATCAATCTGAAAGTGATCTTTCACCCAAGCCACAGCTGCCTCAAAATCAGCAGAAGAAACAGGAGCAGTTTTATCTGGCAGGTTTAAAACGGCGCAGTGGCTGCTAAAATAGACGTTTCCTGAAGCTAAAAAACGAATTGTTTGGGCAGACTTAGCCGACATGGGGCAACCTTAGAAAGTTAGTACGCGGTAGCTTGCATGGCGACGACTACGCAAAAAACATCTAAATCATTTGGGCATAGTATGCCAGTCTTTAGGTCAACCGGTCGAGCAACAGCTGGGGTTCCGCGCAAGATGTGGACAAATCGTACAAAACAGGCGCACAGCGTCAACAGCCGTGTGCCGCTACACTGACCAGCCAACACCACAACTCACCCCATACAGGGCCCGTACAGCGTGCAGCAGACGCCATCAGCTGAGATCATCTGGCTTGGGTTCGTTGAACGGGCGTGGTTTGGAGCGCGACTTTGACTTGGGACGTGACTTGGACTTGGCCGGCTTGGGAATGGGTAGCTGCTTTGGCTTGGGATGCTGTTTGCACCACGTCTCACCCACCACCTCGCTCACCCGCATCGCGCAGACCTGCACTGATGGGGTGATGCAAAGTCACCAGCTCGAAACGATAAGTACTGGCCAGCCAAAAACTGCACGGCCAGATTTTTTGAGCACAGGACCCATTTCGAACGACGCATCACGCCCGCATCCTTTCCGGCGCACGCCACACAGCTTCCGCGTGACGGGCTATGGCACTGTCACAGAGCACTTTCAGCCGCTCAAAATGCTCTGCCAAACGCATGTGCTCCCCATCATCACTTTCACGCAGACGGTCGCGGTAGTGCCCCAATTTGTGGGAACACACCGTGAGCGTTTCCACACTCGGTCCAGTGCCGTGGTTGCGCAGCGTTCGGATGTAGCCCTCACTGCGCCCCAGCCACGCCCGACAGAATTCAGGTGTGTTCTGCACCACACCACAACTGATCAGTTCATCCCTCAAGTGCTCCAATAGTTTTACGCTCATGCTGCCTCCTAAATATCTCATGTTCACAGATATTTAGCCGATCTTCGGTTGCTCTGCGCTGTTACGTGAGCGTAGCGTTGCAACACAATAAAAGGTCCAAGCGATGCAGAACTATTCACCCAACATGAGATTGTGTGCCACGTGTGAACGCTGGGCAGGACCACGCCGCGTGAACAGCACCCGCAGCGCTGTCACTACCACCTCAACTGCCGTCAAAGGCGAATGCTTGGGTGGCGGGCACAATCATGCTCTGACCCCGCCAACAGCCAGCTGCTCCAAACATGTGAAGTGGCCCATACTGCGCTGAGCCCTGCTGCATGTTCTGTGTCGCAGCAGCTTCCCGTGTTTTCTGTCCCCACAGTGTCGCAAGTTCTTTGTCCAAGCAGCGTCGCAGGTTCTGTGTTTGACGAACTATGTTTTCCCATTTTGTTGAGTACACAGTGTTTGCCCCACAGCGTTTTCAGCGCTCAGCGTTTATCCCGCAACGGAAACTGACCACGCCCAACATTCGCGATGTATTGCTCTGCAATGCGCAGATGCCTTTGTACAGCGAGCTGCTTACGACGGCGCAGCTTGCGTTCAATATCGACGGTAGACAGCTTGAGCGCTTTGCGGCTGGCCAGTGTTTCACCATCCACAACATGGTTAATGCGCAAGCCAACCAAATCAGCCAAATCCGCATCCGCAACGTCAGGATTTTGCTGTTTTGCATCCCACACAGACAAATGCTCATGCAATGAACTGAGCACAGGTTTTGTGGCCACAGGGTACTTGGCGCGACTTTCCATTTTGGCTCGATTTGCTCTTTTCATTTTTGGGCCAACGAGACGTTTGAACTGCCTCACATTGATGGCAAGCTTGGTGTCCAGCGGCACTTTGACGATAAGGGTGCGGTCGTCGGCCTGATCATTCGTTTCTGCCACCTCAACTTGCCGAATAGGCGGTTCGGCAAATATCCAGTTGTGCTTGCGCCACCACGACCAAAAATCAGTTGCGTGCACATCGCCCAAATCTTCGTACAGCTCCGCATATGTGCCGACGCCGTTCTGCTCACAGGTGCGCCGATACCCTTCGTGCCGCCGCAGATACTCCCACCAATAATAATACACAGAACACTTCCAAGGCTCCGCGCCCGGATAGGGTGGCGCAGCGGGCGTACGTTTGCTGCGTGACGGATTTTTGACCGGCCACGCATAGGCAAAGTGCAGGCGACGATTCTCAGGCTGGCTCATGTGAAGCAGTGTAGATGATGCCACTTATTTTGTCCATTCATGCACATCTCTGTGGCGTCACTTTCTCGCTTAGAACTGGCTCATCGACACGGCATTGGGCCGGTCGCGGTCAGACACAAGGAGATATTCACATGACCAACATCAAAAACGACAACATCAAGTTTGAACTCAGCAACGTCGTAGATGCGCTGATTGCACAGCGTGAGACGTGGGAAGCTGGCACCTACGCTGCCAGCAACGCAGAGCTGTACACGCTGCTGGGCAATACGCTGGACCTCTTCCTCAAGGTTCGCAAGGACGTGGGTCTGAGCCGCGCTGTGCGCGATCTGCTGGACACCTATGGCGTGCAGTACAACAGCGCGACCAGCTTGGCGCTGAAGATCGTTCGCCTCGTGTTTGTGGGCAAAGGGCGCGAGCAGAAGATCGAAAATCGCGCTTACACCTACGCTCGCGTTCTCACTGTTGCAGCAGCGGCAGGCGTCACGGGCAAACAGCTGCCTCAGTTCATCGCTGACCGTCACGGCATTGATGAAATCCGTCGGCAGGACAGCACTGGTGAGACAGCAGCACAGAAGGCTCAGCGTGCTCGGGACTACGCGGCATCGGCGCTCGCAAAACAGCGGCAGATTGCGTCAGTCACCATGACGGATGACCTGCAGCCGGTGGATGGCGCACAATTCAGTCTCGCACTGGTGCGCAAGAACGAAGACGGCACGGGATCAATCGTTTTCGGCACCAACAATGCTGCGGCGGTGAACGCTGTACTGGCCATTGCAGGCAAGGACCTGCGCGAGGAAGCAGCGAACACAGCAGAGGCCAATGTGGCCAAGCATGACGCTGAGCATCGCGCTGAAAATGTTCAGCGTTTGGCGGCGGAACTGGCTGCGGCACAGGGCTTTCAGCCTCAGGTGCACATCACTGTGCCCGCGACCGAAATGGCTCCTGCCTAATCAACATACAGCATCACAGGCAGTGCCGCTGCCTGTGATTTCCCCCTCATATTGAAAGGACAACACAATGAAATTCGACAAGAAGCACCTCCCCGAAACTCTGAACGACGTGATCTTCGCTGACGCAGACGTGAAACAGACGCTGGAAGAATACGCCAACAATCAGCGTCACAAGCATCTCCTGCTTTATGGGCCCAAAGGCACGGGCAAATCTGTGTCAGCACAGATTGTTCTCAAAGAACGCATGGGCGTGATCTGGGAGACCGGCTTTGGTGACCCCTGGAACGCACAGGCCTATCAAGACAAGTGGGACAGTTTCGATCCCGTGCTGCAGCAATGGAACATGCAGCTCTCAATGGGTGCACACACAGGCTGCTCAGTGATTGACGAGATTGATCAGTTCACGCTGCCAATGCAGCATCGTCTCCGTGCGTTCATCGACAAGTACGAAATGGGCTTTGTGATCGCCACCACTAACAATCTGCACTTGGTTGATGGACCTCTGAAGGACCGCTTTCGCCCCGTGTTCGTGGAATATCCTAATGTTCAGCAGTGGGTGCCGCGTGTGGTCTCTGTGATGGCAGCCGAAGGTATTCCTGTCACGCCCGCTCAGGCAGCAGTTTTGTTGCAGGGCTTTAAAGGCAGCGGGCGCAGCCTCAATGATTGGATGGAAGACTACGTGTTCCGTCTTCAGCGCATGATGGCACAGGTCACAACGCCGCCCGCCCCAGCACAGCAGTGCGCACACACCATCAATGGCGCGGGGAGCAAGTAATGGAGATGACAGAATACATGGATACAGTATTGCGCCTGTTTAACATTGATCAGTTGATCACCGCCCGCGTCGTCAAGGCGCTGCAGCGTCAAGAACAGATTGACGAGTTGTTCGACTGGTATGACTTCCTCAACCCATTGCCCGCTTTCAAAGAGCTTGCTGCGCACGAACTCAAGCAAGCAGTGGAAAGCACAGCTTTGGCTAAGCTGTCGGACGCTGAATATGCTGGGTTTCGGCAATACTGGGACCGTTTGGACCCCGCACAACAACGTCAATACCTTTGCGAACGTGTGGGATTGCCAGACCCAGAACGCGACAGAGACTTTGGTATCTGATCCACCTCGCAAATGAAACATCGCCGTCAGCATTCGTGCTGACGCCACTTCCCCTTGCAATAGGAGAGAACAATGACAGCCTCATTTGACATGAAGAGCATTGCAATCAATGACGACGCACAGGTGCTAATGAGCATATTGCAGGACTGTGGCCTTGCACAAATTTGGGAAACCCCGCAGCTCAAAATACTTGCGCACTACTTGAAGACGACCGATGAAATGGAAAATATTCGGTCCACACTGGGCAGTGGAGTATTTTCCTATTTCATAAAGCAAGCCCACCCAAGCACAAGATTCGCCACCCCCAAGCCTCACGAAGACGTCCTATTTTGGCTTTTGCGCTATGCAGATGGCACTGAACTGAAACAAGCGCTTCGAAGCTCACTGTTTGTGCAAACGGTTAATTCACCCATCGAAGTGCGATACAGCGAGCACCATCCTGGATTTAATAACGACAAAGCTGATTTTGAGAAAATAGCGTTTCTTATGCAACTCGAGGGGTTTCCAAGCGATTTTCAGATTGTTGCAGATTATTTGGTCCACCGGACATCTTGGCTTGAAGTCTTGGAGGTGCGACATGGTAAAGCAGGAGTTCTGAAAAAGCTGAGGCGCAGCATAACCAATTGCCAAGGTGGATCAATGCGAAAACTGCGCAACCCAAACAAGCCGTTTAAAGGCAAAACCACAGGTGCCAAAAAGTTCTTGGAGCTAAGCCATTTCGACAAGGTCCGGCTTATGCGTTATTATCGATATGTCGTGACTGAAGCGGCTTAATACCAAAGGGGCTGGCTTCTGACTCATTAGGGATTTCTGAGGTTCCCAGCTCGCCCGCGCTCTGATTCCATGGC
>CANNCS010000132.1 GCA_947503115.1 uncultured Marivita sp. | reverse complement strand
CCCCGTCTGGCGTCCCAACATGCGCCTCAGCGCCGCCGGTGAGGGGCTATTTAGAGTCGACACCAAAGGTCCGCAAGCGGAAAAAACATAGAAAACAGAAAATTCGTCATATTTCCGTTAAGATACTGTTTTACCGTATATTTTTATTTCCTCATCGCCATCTCATCGGCCTGCTGTGTGAAGCCTACCGTTTGCTCAGTGACGCATCTTCGGTCTTATCCACAGGCTTACCCACACATGCCCCTGCGTCACCCAAGGGCCACTGCGCGAGTCACCTCCCTTTCCAGACCGGATCACGCTTCTCAGCGAAGGCGCGCGCGCCTTCCAACTGATCTTCTGAAGCATACAGAACATCGACCGTCGCCAATTGCCGCTTGGTGATCCGGTTCATCATACTCTGAAACGACTCGTCCTCGGCCTCGCGCACGATGTCCTTAATAGCGGCATAGACAAGCGGCGGTCCCGACGCCAAAAGCGCCGCCATCTTGCGCGCCTCGGCCATCAGATCGCCCGATGGGTGCACGTGATTAACAAAGCCCCAGCGTGCAGCCTCTTCCACGTCCAGCCAACGACCGGTCAGCAGCATCTCCATGGCGATGTGATAAGGAATGCGTTTGGGCAGTTTGACCGAAGCCGCATCGGCCACGGTACCAGAGCGAATTTCAGGCAGTGCAAAACTTGCATGATCCGACGCGAGAATGATGTCCGCACTCAAAGCCAGTTCAAGCCCACCACCGCAGCAAATGCCATTCACCGCAGCAATCACCGGCTTGTTCAGATCCCGCAGCTCTTGCAGTCCGCCAAATCCACCAACCCCGTAGTCACCATCCACAGCATCTCCGTCGGATGCTGCCTTGAGATCCCAACCTGGGCAAAAGAACTTATCCCCTGCCCCGGTCACGATTGCCACGCGCAGGTCCGGATCGTCGCGGAAACTCCGAAACACCTCCCCCATGGCGCGGCTGGTTTGCAGATCAATGGCATTGGCCTTTGGTCGGTTGAGCACCACTTCGAGCACGTGGCCATCCCGTGTTACATGTAAAGGACTGTCCATCATGGTTCCTCTCGGATCAAAGCGTCCGCCACCACCGCACGGGTTGGAGTGACGATAAGTGGGTTGATTTCAATCTCAGCGACACGGCCAGCCTGTGCAACCACGTAATCCTGCACATTCAACACCGCTGCAATAACGGTGGCGCGTTGACAGCGGGGTGTGCCTCTGTAGCCATCCAGCAAAGGCGCGATACGCAGATTGTCGAGGGCCAAATCGATTTCACGCGCAGTTGCCGGAACAAGAAGGTGGCAAGTGTCCTGCCACAACTCGGTCAACACGCCCCCTGCCCCAAGGGTCAACACATACCCATGGGCCGGATCTGTAACGATCCCAAGCAAAAGCTCGACACCACCATCCGGGATCATTTCTTCGATGTAGTAGCTCCTGCTCTGCATCGCGTTGGCAGCGCCGATGACCGCCTCAACTGAGTCCAAACTTAACCTGACGCCACCAACCTCGGTCTTGTGCGCCATACCGCGTGCCTTGAGCGCCACTGGAAGCAAGGATTCAGCAACTTGCCCCGCCTCTTCGGGCGACGCCGCCAGAGCGTGGCGCGGCACGTCGAGACCGCACCGTTCAAGGATCGCTTTTGCCAAGGCTTCATCGCGTACGCATAGCGTATCTTGCACCGAAGGTATCGGGATCGGTCGATCTGGATCAGCTTCCGCCCGTGTGCCATAGATCACGGCCAGCGCATCCAATGCGGCGTCCAGACCGTGCAGCGGCAAGACACCGGCCCGCATCAGCCGGTCACATATATCCTCAGGCAACGACTCGGACAGCGAGGTCAAAAGAGCAATCGGTTTGCCGGTCCGCTGGCGGGCAAGCATCGCTGCCTCTTCAACGCATTCCCATGCATCGGTCATGCATCTGTCACGACGTGGAAAATCGACCACGATCGCGGTGAGCGCGGCGGGGCCGGATGCCATGACCGAATAGACTTCGGCCATCTTCGGCGCGTCATTCCAAATGAAGGTGTGACAGTCGAGTGGATTGGCGCGGGTGACCAAGGGACCAAGCACGTCTTTGAGTGCCGTGTCCTGAGCACCGGTCAGCGGCGCAAAGACCACGCCACGCGCCTCTCCACCATCAGCCATCAGGCTTGCCTCGCCGCCGGAACAGGACAGTGACGCAATCGGCCCCGGCGCGGTCGGCCCATATAGATGCGCATGTTTCAGTGCTTCGATCAGCGCATCGAGAGACCGAACCCGGAGAATGCCCAGCCGGTCGAACAATGCAGTCGCGCCAGCATCAGAGCCAGACAACGACGCCGTGTGCGACAAGGCAGCGGTCTGTGCAGCCTCGGACCGCCCGGATTTAAGCGCGATGACCGGTTTACCCAGACGATGCGCTGCTTGCATCAGCACTTGCAATGCGGGCAGTTCTCCAACGCCCTCTATATGCAGACCAAGCGCGGTAATCCTTGGGTCTTGGATCAAAGAATGTGCGATCTGGCTCAACCCGGTCTGGGCTTGATTCCCAGCCGTGCCAAGAAATGCGATGGGCAGCCCTCGACGCTGCATCGACAAATTCAGAGCGATGTTGGAGCTTTGTGTAAGGATCGCCACGCCGCTTTCGACGGGGATCAGCCCATGTACATCGGGCCACAGCGCCACCTTGTCGAGCGCATTGACGAAGCCGTAACAGTTGGGGCCAACAACTGCCATGTCACCAGCCGCATCGAGCAAAGCGGTATTAAGCACGCCCCCGTCCCCGGTTTCGGCAAAGCCGCTGGCAAAACAAACCGCGCCGCCGGCCCCTTTGGCGGACAAATCGCGCAGGCACTCAATAGTTGCAGTGCGATTGACACCAATGAAGCAGGCGTCAGGCGCTTCTGGCAAATCCGCGATACTTCGAAATGCGCCCTCGGCGACTGGATGCACATGCCAGACTGGACCGTTAAAACCGATCCTATGGAGCGCATCTATCACCGACCGACACCACGCACCGCCCCCGATCACGGCAACGCATGTGGGCCGGAACAAGCGGTCTAGTCCGTTGCGGATCACACAGCCCTCCGTTTCACCACCCCGCCTCGATTCTTCTGCGAAGAATCGGGCGTTGCACTGAATAATTGGTTAAATGCCACAGCTACGCCCCCAAGGGTCGCAGCAGATCGCGGCTTATGATGTGGCGCAGGATCTCCGACGTGCCGTCCCAGATCCGCTCTACGCGTGCATCGCGCCAGAAGCGCTCGATGGGGTAGTCATCCATCAAGCCCATCCCTCCGTGAATCTGCAACGTCGCATCGGTCACCCGGGCCAGCATCTCACTCGCATAGAGCTTGGCGCTTGCAATCTCACGGTTGGCAGGCAAACCCTGATCCAACCGCCATGCCGCTGACAACGTGAGCCAGTCCGCGGCGTCGATCTCGGTGATCATGTCGGCAATCTGAAAGCTGACACCCTGAAACTTGCCGATTTGCTGGCCGAATTGTTTGCGCTCGGCCGCATAAGACAGCGCATGATCAAACACCCGTCGCGCGCGCCCCACGCTCATCGTCGCCACCGTGATCCGCGTGGCATAAAGCCAGGTGTTCATCACCTCGAACCCGCCATCGACCACTCCCAGAACCTGCGCATCGCTCAGCCGACAATCATCGAATTCGAGGATACAATTCTTGTAGCCCCGGTGGCTGACCGACTTGTACCCATCGCGCACAGTGAAGCCGGGATGCCCGCGATCGACAAGGAAACAGGTAATGCGCTTCTTTGGGCCTTTGGGCGTATCGTCAACACCGGTGGCCACGAAGACGATGAAGAAATCCGCGTGATCGGCGCCCGAAATGAAATGCTTAGTGCCGTTCACCACCCAATCGCCCCCGTCGCGCCGCGCGGTGCAGGACATGCCACGCACGTCCGATCCCGCCTCGGGTTCGGTCATCGCCAGCGCATCCATGCGCTCGCCGCGCACTGCTGGCAGCAGATACCGCTCTTTCTGATCGCCGTCGCAGGCCATGAGGATGTTCTGAGGCCGCCCGAAGAAATGAGTCAGCGCCATAGACCCGCGCCCAAGCTCACGTTCAACAAGCGCAAAATCAAGGTGGGTCAGGCCCGCGCCGCCGACCTCTTCGGGGAAATTGCAGGCATAGAACCCTAGGTCGATCACTTTTCGCTTGATCTCTTGCGCCACGTCATGCGGCACTTCACCGGTGCGCTCGACCTCTGCTTCATGCGGAAAGATTTCGCGTTCCACGAAATCGCGCACGGTGGAGACAATCATCTCCTGTTCATCACTCAGTCCGAAATTCATGCCGCTGGCCCCGGATGTTTTAAAGCCAATGTCTCCACAGCCTCAAGCACCTCTGGCAGCGGCGGACAGGACCGACGGGTCTCAAGCGATACGTGCAACAAGAACTGATCACAGGTCGCTAGAACCGCATCATCTGATGCGCGACACATCTCGTGCCAAAGGCGCAACTTCTTACCCTCGCCCAGCATTACCCGCGTGGTGACATAGATGTCCTCTCCGGCATGGGTCTCGTTGAGGTATTTGACGGACGTCTCAGCCGTGAAATAGCTGTTGCCTGCCGCGATGTAGTCGCGATCCGCGCCGACATGGGTCATCAATTCCTCGGACGCATCGCTGAAAAGCTGCCCATAGCGCCCCTCATTCATGTGTCCATTCACATCGGTCCAATCCACCGGGACCACTCGGCGCACTGTGACAAGCGGCACCTCGTCCCCCAACGAACTGCGCAGCATCGTATCATGATCCAAGATCAGCTTGCCCGCCGCTGCACCTTGCTGCTTCAACGCGCGCAGGATGGCGACAAGATTGTTGTCGCGCAGCCGTTCCAGATCACGGATGCCCATGTGCCCCGATTGGGCATCCGACTGACCCGCAATCAGATCAACCAGTTCATCCGTGAACTCCGGAACATCGGTCAGCTTGGTCCAAGGCCATTGCAGGCACGGCCCGAACTGCGCCATGAAGTGCCGCATCCCGGCCTCGCCCCCCGCGACACGATAGGTCTCGAACAGGCCCATCTGCGCCCACCGCAGCCCGAACCCATAGCGGATCGCATTGTCGATTTCCTTGGTGGTCGCGACCCCGTCTTTGACAAGCCAAAGCGCCTCGCGCCAGACCGCCTCAAGAAACCGGTCCGCAATATGCGCGTCGATCTCGGCGCGGACGTGCAAGGGGTACATGCCGATGGCGGTTAGGATTTCCTTCGCCCGCGCAACAACCCCCTCGTCACAGGCCGCACTCGGCACCAATTCGATCAGCGGCAAGAGGTAGACCGGATTGAACGGATGCGCGACCATAATTTGACCGGGACGAGCGGCCCCTTCCTGCAACTCGGACGGCTTGAACCCAGAGGTCGAGGACGCCAGCACCGCCTCCGCCGGACAAGCCGCCTGAATATCGGCAATCACCCTGTGCTTGATATCGAGCCGCTCTGGCACGCTTTCTTGTACCCAGTCCGCGTGCGTCACCGCCTCGGCCACCGTCCCGACATAGGTGATCGTCCCACGTGTGGGCATCGGTGCTTCGTAGAGCATCGGCAGCACCCGCGCTGCGTTGCCCATTACTTCACCGATCTTACGCTCTGCCTCGGGATCGGGGTCAAAGACGCGCACCTCCCATCCCATCAGGGCAAACCGCGCGGCCCAACCGCCGCCAATCACGCCACCGCCGATGATAGCCGCTACCTTGGTCATGGTGTCAAAGTCTCCGTATGTCCGTCGATGGCCACGATCTGGCCGGAAATCCGTTTTGCTTGAGGTGACGCGAGCCACGACACCGTGTCCGCGACGTCCTCTGCCGTCACCCAAGACCGCAACGACACGCCTTTGACGTAAAGCGCGCGTACCTCGTCATGGGTCTTGCCTGAGGCCGCCGCCTCCATCGCCACCACCCTATCCATCCGGTCGCCTTCGACCGCGCCGGGGCAGATGGCATTCACCCGTACACCCGCCGGGCCAAGCTCCATGGCAAGGGTCTTGGTCAGGCCAACAATGCCCCATTTCGCCGTCGCATAGGGCGATCGCAGCGGATAGCCGAACTGACCCGCAGTTGATGAGGTCAGGACAATTAACCCCTGCCCCGCTGCCCGCATCCGCCGCGCTGCCCAGCGACAGGTGAGGAAGGTGCCCGACAGGTTCACCTCGACACAGCGGTTCCAGTCCGCAAGGCTCAGATCTTCGAGCCGTCCCGCCGGCCCGCCGATCCCGGCATTGGCACAAACGACATCGATCTGATCCCACCTGGTGTCAATCTGATCGAAGAAGGCCTCCATCTGCGCCTCATCAGTCACGTCTGCCGCGCAAGCGATCTGGCTGGGATGCGTCGTGGCAAATGCCGCAACTGCGCTTGGATCTGCATCACAAATGGCAACCTGATCGCCTTCTGCTATGAACCGCTCGGCCATCGCGCGCCCTAATCCGGATGCACCTCCTGTGATGACGACATGCCTCATAGCCGCGCCTCCACTGCTTGGGCCATCACCGCGCCAAAGTTGTGATGCGCATCGACGTCCCAGTGAATGCCATCCACGTCCGACACGGCAACATGCTGTCCGGCATCCAGATAGCCGCAACCTTGCCGTTCTGCGGCCGCCGCGATGTGTTCCGTCAACCCGGCCTGTCGCGCTTCTGCACCAGCAAAGGCATTGGCTTGAACACCAACCTCTTTCACCGGCACTGGCGCGACAAGCAGGATATCTTTCACGTCGATCTCACTGCGCGTTGTCACGATCAGGCGCTCCAAAGACCGGGCAATTTCGAAGGCTGTGACCGAAAACCGGTTCTTCAAGTCATTCGTCCCTAGCATCAGCACCATTAGATCAATCGGACAATGGCTGTGCAGGATTGCAGGCAAAACCGTCAGCCCGTTTCGCATCCCGCCTTCAATGATATCGTCATGTACAGTTGTCCGCCCTGGCAAGCCTTCGGAAATCACAGTGTGATCTACGCCGAGTATCGCGGCCATCACATCCGGCCAGCGGCTGCCGGGGCCATGGCGTTCAAGTTTACCCACTTCCTTAAGCGGCTTGGTCCCGTGGGTGTTACTGTCCCCATAGCACAGAATGACCGCCATCTCAGCCCCGCGGTGCGCGTTTGGTCAGGCCCAGCTTGTCCCGCACAGCCTGCGGCCCCATGATCTTGGCGCCCATGCCTTCGACGACGCCAACTGCGCGCTCGACCAATTGCGCATTGGTGGCAAGCACACCTTTGTCGAGCCAAAGGTTATCCTCCAAGCCAACTCGGACATGGCCACCAGCAAGAACCGCGGCTGCCGCATAGGCCATCTGGCTCCGCCCCAATGAAAACGCGCTGAAAGTCCAGTGATCAGGTACATTGTTCACCATCGCCATGAAGGTATTGAGATCGTTCGGCGCGCCCCACGGCACGCCCATGCACAACTGAACCAAAGCCGGGTCTTCAAGGACACCCTCCTTGACCAGTTCCTTGGCGAACCAAAGATGGCCGGTGTCGAAGGCTTCGATCTCGGGCTTCACACCCAGATCAGTCATCATCTTGCCCATCGCACGCAACATGCCGGGCGTGTTGGTCATGACGTAATCGGCCTCGGCAAAGTTCATTGTGCCGCAATCGAGGGTACAGATCTCAGGCAAGCACTCGGCCACATGCGCCACACGTTCCTCAGCCCCCACCATGTCGGTTCCGGCAGGGTTTACGGGAAGCGGGTTATCCGTCGATCCAAAGGTGATATCGCCGCCCATCCCGGCCGTCAGGTTCAGCACAACATCCACCTCGGCATCACGGATGCGGTCGGTCACCTCTCGGTAGTATTCAACTTTCCGGGAAGGCGCCCCGGTCTCGGGATCGCGCACATGACAATGCACAATCGCGGCCCCAGCTTTGGCCGCTGCAATCGCACTGTCGGCAATCTCTTTCGGTGAACGCGGAACATGAGGGCTCCGGTCTTGGGTACCCCCGGATCCGGTGACGGCGCAGGTGATAAAGACCTCTTGGGTCATGGCAAGCGGCATAGTGAGCCTCCCTCATTTCACGAAGAGTTTGGCACTGGATTTTTACTCAACCATGCGGATACGGTCAGCTTCATGCACATTCCGCCAGATTCCTCCCCGCAACTTAAAATCGCGTTTCTTCTCGTGGATCGGTTTTCCAACCTCTGCCTGTCGAACGCACTTGAACCGTTGCGCGCGGCGAACAGTTTTGCGGACGCGCCGTTTTACGCGTGGGAATTCTATAGCCTGGACGGTGAACCGGTGCGGTCAAGTTCTGGAATGGCGGTTTTACCAAATGGTAAAATCAGCGACATGGGAAGGGTCGAGCGGCTCTATCTTGTTGTAAGTTATGGACATCTTGCCAATGACACCCCCGCGATGCGCCGCGCCTTGCAGCAAGCCGCGCGGCGGGCCGGGTCGGTGTTCGGGCTGGATGCTGGCGCGTGGCTTATGGCGTCTGCAGAATTGTTATCGGATCGCCGAGCGACGGTTCATTGGGATCTTCTAGACGCTTTTTCCGAGCGTTTTCTAGATGTTGAGGTGGAACAAGCTCTGTGGGTCGAGGATCGGGATGTGCTCACATGTGCTGGCGCTTCGGCGACGCTGGCGCTGAGCCGGCATCTGATCGCGCGGGACGTCAGTCCGGCGATTGCGCTGGATGTGGATGCGCTGTTTACGCCGCCTGTGCGGAGCGATGCATTGCCGTCGTTCCGCGATCCACTGCTCACCAGAGCGACACGGATCATGCGCGAAAACATAGAACAACCAATTGATTTAAAACACCTTTCCGCACGCCTGAACACCAGCCCGCGTACCCTCACACGGCGCTGTCAGGGGGCGTTGGGGATGACGCCGGGGAAACTGTATCAACATATTCGGTTGAGTGCGGCGAAAGCTTTGGTGGAGGGGTCTACGGTGAGCATTGCGGAAATTGCGGTGCGGTGTGGGTACGAAGACCCCACGGCGCTGACGCGGGCGTTTCGGCTGCGGTTTGGCGCAGCGCCGCGGGCGTTTCGTGGCGAGACCGCCAACAAGTTGACCTAAAAATACCGTAATTTCAGAGCATTGAGGCCTCCTGTCAAAGCGCCTGGGGAGGCTTTATGCGACATTATCCAGACCTGCAAACCGCAGGTCACGCCGATCCACGGCGCAGAAAACTGTTCGAATTGCACCGTCAGGAGCAGCTGCAAACGGGGTGCGGACGGTCGTATCCGGGGCAAGATATGCAGCGCCCGGACATCGCCCTGACACTGCGGGACCGGGCGATCCGTTCGCTTCGTACGGTCGAAACGTACAAGTCATCCGTACAATAGAGGCCTTTCCGTACGGAAGCGCCGTACGAAAACAGCCCTTTTGTACGGTTGGGGTCTGAACCGTACGGCTCAGTCCTCGATTGCGCCTCGGAAGCCCGTGGCGACGACAAATTTCTCGGAACTGTCGGAACGCGAGGCGGGTGGCTTTACGTTCACCACCTTGTTGAAACGCTGCTTGAGCAGTTTTTGCAATTCGCCCTCTGCCCCGCCCGCGAGAACCTTGGCAACGAAGGTGCCGCCCTCTTCGAGAACGTCAAAGGCAAAATAGGCGGCGGTTTCACACAGGTGAATAATCCGAAGGTGGTCGGTCTGTTTGTGGCCCGAGGATGAGGCGGCCATGTCGGACATGACCACATCGGCGGGGCCGCCGAGCCAGTCCTTGACCTTGTCATCGGCGCCGTCGTCCAGAAAATCGAGCTGGTGCAATTCGCACCCGGCAATCGGTTCCATCTCTTGCAGGTCGATGCCAAGGACGGTGCCGATCCTTTTGCCCTGCCGTTCACCAAGCGCGTTTACCCGTTTGACGGCGACCTGACACCAGCCACCGGGGGCGGCGCCCAGATCGACGACACGGGCGCCGGGGACAAGGAAGCGGTACTTTTCGTCGAGTTCGAGAATCTTGTAGGCAGCGCGACCCCGGTAGCCTTCGGCATTGGCGCGCTTGACGTATGGATCGTTCAACTGCCGCTGCAGCCAACGGGTCGAGGACAGCTTGCGCCCCCGCGCGGATTTCACCTTGACCTTGAGGTCACGCTGTCCGCGCCCGGAGGTGTTCTTGCCGTCTGGGGTCTTGCCGGTCGGGGTCTTGGCCATGGGAGTGCCCTTTGGTGTGGTTTGCGGGGCGGTGTAGCATGGGTTTGGGGGAAGGTCATGGGGGTTGGTGTTTTGTTTCACGTAATGCCCAACACACACCGCTTGGAAAAGCCAAATTTGGCGAACCAAAAGATGTGTTGAATTTACGGTAGGATTCTTCAATAAGCTAAAGTGCCTGCAAACCATTTGCCTTTCTTATCATTCGTACAACTTCATCAACACGCTGCCGTAAATCTAGAACATCCAAGTCGGCATCTAATTGACAAACGATAGAAGCTGCGCCAACTTTATCACCATCCTTGTATGTGACTTTTTGCGATGGATTTTTCGGATTTTGTCGAAAAAAATAGAACGAATGATCATACAACCCAGTCTTGCCTGATGAAAGGTAAATCCTTGGATGGCATTTTTTTAATGCATCCTGAAGCACTTCACCCGAAATATAATTCTCAACCTCCCGCCCCGCGGTTACCCAGATCAAAACGTCGTTAAGCCTTGCTTCATCCAAGATTCTCTGGACGCTGGGTTTTAACGCTGAAGTATTACTATCGCGATCGCTATCAAATAAAATAGCCATGTTGCGATTCATTTTTCGAAGCTCCACAAATCCATCTAATGCCGCTTCTGAGGCACTAAGATGCTTAATCAACCCCCCACCGTAAAACATAATGCAATAATGAACACCCTCCTTGAGCGACGAATCAAAAGACTTGATCCAATGATTAAGATAAATTCTGTCAGACGGGCCCTCCACCCATATGATCGAATTGGATTGTAAAATATCGGATGCACGGTACCCAAGATCATCTAACAATACACCTTTCTTATCAGCGCCAAGGACTAACTCGACATGAGTTTGAAAAGTATCGTTCGAAACATGAAATATCGATGCATCAGGCGTGTCTAAGAAAGCAGCGGAGTGTGTTGCAATAAAATACTGGCTATTTGTTTCATCAATTAAATAGTTAATTAGCTTTTTCTAAAGAACTGGATGGAGATGAATTTCAGGTTCCTCAAGACACATTATGCCTCCGTCATGAATAGTGCAAAAAGCTGCAATTAAAACAACTTCATGAATACCCGTTCCAAGAGACGATAGAGGCAAAACCTTATTGTCCATGTGGACCAAAATATGTTCCCGACCACTTGGAATCTCTAAAAACGCATTTGGTTTTCCAGTGACATCTTGCAAGAATCTGTTTATTCTTTCAAAAATTAACCTTGACTCCTACTTATCCCAACTTGGGTTCTGCAATGACGCTAGTGTTCCCCGCCTGACATAGGATTCCCAACGCTGCTGCGTCGTGGCATGATTGGCGGATGAGACGCTCCGA
>CANNCS010000131.1 GCA_947503115.1 uncultured Marivita sp. | reverse complement strand
CATGGAATCAGAGCGCGGGCGAGCTGGGAACCTCAGAAATCCCTAATGAGTCAGAAGCCAGCCCCTTTGGTATTAGGCCTGCCCTTTTACGCCGGTTGGGGGCTGACCACCGATCTCTGCCCGACCCCATCAAGACGCGGTAAGGTCGTCACGCTTGAGATGTTGATACATGCAGCGCTGATCGACTATCCGCGATACTACGACCCTGTTACCGGGCAAGCATGCCCCATCGAAGTGGCGCTGGACCGCCTGAGTACAGGACAGGTACCTGTAGCCAAGGGACTCCGTCTGCTCGCTAAAGTGCAAGGTGTGATGGCCAGTTATGCGTGGCTTTGGCGGCGCTGACGCGACCAGCTTTGCACTACGTCATCACCACTTTTGCGGACTGTTTTCAGCGTAAAGCGCGGCGCGTCTGCCAGTCGGTCCAAGCCCAATGCGCCAAGTGCCGGGCGGCCTTCGGCACCAATGACCACTCCGCCCACATGCAGATCAAGCCGATCCACAAAATCTGCGGCCAGCAGGCTTGCCGCCAATTCGCCGCCCCCTTCGCAGAAGACACGGGTCAATCCTTCGTTCCCCAGCGCGTGCACCAAGGATGGGATATCGACCTGTCGGCCATGTAATGGCACTTGGATCAACTTAGCACCAAGCGCCTTCCATGCCTGACGTATGTCTTCGGGTGCGTCTTCTGCGTGGCACAGCCAAACAGGCGCATCGTCCAAAGTACGAGCAAGGTTGCTATCCAGCGACAGATCAATCCGCCGGGACACCACAATCCGCGCAGGCTGCTGCGGCACATCAAAACCACGCACAGTCAAAAGTGGATCATCTGCCCGCACAGTCCCGGCACCAACCATCACCGCATCATGTGTTGCGCGAAGTCGATGCACATATGACCGCGTTTCAGGCCCAGTGATCCACTGGCTATCGCCGTTTGCCGTCGCGATACGACCATCAAGGCTGGTCGCAAGCTTAAGCGTCAGAAACGGGCGTCCTGACGTGATGCGGCTGAAAAACCCAGCATGGTCATCCGCCGCTTCGTCGGCGCAGATGCCGGTCTCTACGTCGATCCCAGCGGCACGGAGACGGTCAAAGCCTTGGCCAGACACACGCGGATCAGTGTCGGCAAACGGCGCAACAACGCGCGCAATTCCAGCCGCGATCAGCGCATCTGTGCAGGGTGGGGTCTGACCATGATGCGAACATGGCTCAAGCGTGACATACGCCGTCGCGCCTTTGGCGCCCGCACCAGCCTGCGCCAAGGCTTCGGTTTCCGCGTGAGGGCGCCCACCCGGCTGTGTCCAACCTTCTCCAAGGATGGTGTCACCTTTGACGATGACACACCCCACGGCAGGATTGGGCCATGTGTTGCCCATCCCGCGTCGGCCCAGTTCCAACGCCCGGTGCATATGGCGCGCATCATCCGGGCGCATGGATTAGGATCACTCTTCGGTTTTGGGTTTGTCTTTGTCGGTAGGACGCAGTTCACTGACGAATTTGTCGAAATCGTCGGCTTCCTGGAAGTTCTTGTAGACACTGGCAAAGCGCACATAAGCCACCGTGTCGATCCGCGCGAGCGTCTCCATAACGATCTCGCCGATCTGCTTCGATGCGATGTCGGTTTCGCCAAGACTTTCAAGACGTCGTACGATCCCAGAAATCATCTGATCTATCCGATCAGGTTCGATTGGGCGCTTTTGCATCGCCATACGGATCGAACGCTCCAGCTTGTCGCGGTCAAAATCCTCACGCCTGCCATTGGTTTTGATGACCACGAGGTCCCGCAACTGCACCCGTTCATAGGTCGTGAAGCGACCTCCGCAGGCCGGGCAAAAGCGTCTGCGCCGAATGGCGACATGATCCTCAGCCGGGCGACTGTCCTTCACCTGCGTGTCGATGTTTCCACAAAACGGGCAGCGCATTGGCCGTTCCCCTCTTTTTTGTATCTGCCTCAAACTGTGGGTTTTCCCCACTTATCCACAGCCACTATAGGTCAGCCGCGAGGTTTTGGGTAGAGGGGAATTCAAGCCGCAAACTGTGGTGGTGCAGAAGCACCAGAGTGGGAAATTTCCCTGATGTTTCAGGGCGTCGACTTACAACACCGGGGCAACAGCTGTCCCTGCAATCAGATCGGCTTCGCGATTTTGCATCCACGCTTCGATCTCGTCTGGTGTGGGATCCGTTGCATCGATCCAGTCAGCACACCACTCCAATTCCTGAAGTAGATCAGCAGGAGAGACACTGTCCAAAACACGTGCAGGATCGTCCCAGCGCGGTCCTCCCAGATACACAGCGGCAAACATCACCTTGGCTTTTTGTGGCGACGTTCCCGATGCAATAAGCGCTTCAAAGAACATGCGGTGCACATCCTCCCACCGCTTTGTCTGAAACGTCGACAACGTTTCATTGCCAACGCCACAGAACGCATCATGCAATGCTGCGGCCAAGAGGTAATCGCGACTTTGACGGTCTCCGATAATGGGCTCGAAAATCGTGGGGATGGACGCGCCATCAGTTAAGGTCTGCACTGGAGCTGTCCATGTTTCGCCGCGCGCATCAACAAAGGTCAACTCTTTCGATGTCGGCAGAAAAGCGTGCGCGAACTTTTCGACAAAGACTGGTGATCCAGCCATTTCAAGCGGCGCGCCTACAAAGCGACAGCGATCCGAGGTTGACGATACCGCCAAACAACTGCCCGCATCGGACGTGGTTGTTTTCGAAAGGTAACCGGGCACCACGAAAACCGCGATTGTGAGTGCTGTTGCGCTGACGGCCCCAAACAAGATCAGTTTGCGCATAGCCCTCCCCAAATTTCTGCGTGCAATTGGAATAGCCTACCAGACGGTTTGGCCACGGCAAACGCCCGATGAATATTACGACAGGTGCGCCACCACCCGTCGCGTGTGCGGCGCATTCCTGTGTTCGAAAAGATAGATGCCCTGCCATGTCCCCAATGACAGACGCCCATTCATCACCGGGATAGACAGGCTCACTGGAAGCAGCGCGGCTTTGATATGGGCCGGCATGTCATCTGGCCCTTCATAGGTGTGCGTGAGGTACGCCATCGACGGGTCCGTTGTCGGCGGCACCAACCTATGGAAAAACTCGGTCAGATCCGTCCGCACCTCTGGATCGGCGTTTTCTTGTATCAGAAGGCTTGCCGACGTGTGCTGGATAAACAACGTCAACAGACCGCTGCCCTCAGCCCACCCGGCGACGGCTTCGGTGAATTCATAAAGACCTGGACCGCTTGTGTGGATCTGAAAAACAGTCTGCATAAATGAACAATAGCCGGACGGCTGCAAAGAGCTATCCTCTTTGATAACGCTATAGACGCCATGACGTCGCGCAGCGTGGTCATAGGGAGACTTTAAATGAACGAAATTACCCCAACAAAACGCATGACAGCCAAAGACTTTGATCAAGAGTTGCTAGAACTTTATGACTTTTACGCGCACGGCAAGATTACAAAACGCGAATTCCTCGACCGCGCTGGCAAGTTCGCGGTGGGCGGCCTGACCGCGGCGGCCCTACTGAACATGATGTCGCCTAATTATGCCTTGGCCGAGCAGGTAAGCTTCAACGATCCCGACATCGTGCCGGAATACATCATGTATCCATCCCCAAACGGGCATGGTGAAGTGCGTGGCTACCTCGTGAAGCCCGCGAACCTGACAGGTCCGGCTCCTGCGGTGGTGGTCATTCATGAAAATCGGGGCCTGAACCCATATATCGAAGATGTGGCACGTCGTGTCGCAAAGGCTGGCTTTATCGCGTTGGCCCCAGATGGACTGACCAGCGTCGGCGGTTATCCCGGCAACGATGCCGAAGGTCGTGAATTGCAACGGACAGTCGATGGCGAAAAGCTGATGAATGACTTTTTCGCCGCCTACGAATTCCTTGCCGATCATGCGGACACCACGGGCAAGGTTGGCTGTGTCGGGTTCTGCTACGGCGGCGGCGTCTGCAACGCGATGGCAGTGGCCTATCCAGAGCTTGGCGCATCAGTGCCGTTCTACGGTCGTCAGGCCAAAGCAGCGGATGTTCCAAAAATCCAAGCCCCGCTGCTGATTCAATACGCCGAACTGGACGAACGGATCAACGAAGGTTGGCCCGCCTACGAAGCCGCGTTGCAAAAGCATGGCAAGACCTACACCGCCCACATTTATCCCGGTGTGAACCACGGATTCCACAACGACAGCACCCCCCGCTATGACGAAGCCGCAGCGGACCTCGCGTGGGAACGGACAATTGCATTCTTTAACGAGCATTTGAGCTGATTTGACGGCGGTAGGAAGAACCAGATCCACAAACTGGTCTGGGCATGACGAACGATTCCAATCAGGCGGATCGATCATAGAAAAAGGCGCGCTCGGATCGGGCGCGCCTTTTGCATCAAGAGGTGCCTTTCGGCCCTGAGGCCACCACCGGACCCGTTGAAGGCTGCGGCAGGACGGTGTCGACAATATCCCCAGCACTCTGACCGTTGGGAACATTCGGGTTAGGATAGGCGAAAGCCGCGACCGGTAGAAGCAGGAGCAAAGCAATCAGGGTGTGTTTCATCTGAGTGTCCTTTCATGACGCTCAAATGGGCAGTCCTGGCCTTTACGAAAACGCATATTCCCGCAGGGCCACTGTGCAAGATAGCCCTGTCACTTATGTGTGAAACCCAAGCCTTACCTGAAAATGCTGTCGCCCTGCTGCTCGACCAGCATGCGGGCTTTGTTCATCGATGCGGAGCACGCCTCATCAAAGCCCTGCAAGGTATCGGCGCGCATCATGAAATGCGATTTGATCTCGCCGTCGATCTCTTTTTCGATCCGCGCACCAATTCGCCAAGTGCCGCCCTCTTTGACCGGCTCCGCGTAAATCGTGTACCCGTCATGCGTTTCGGCGGGGGTCGAAGGCGGTGTGTTCGAACCACCGCCTCCGCCAAACAGTTTCTTTAGAAACGACATCACTTACTGATCCAGGAAGGACCGCAACTTGCGCGACCGGCTCGGGTGCTTAAGCTTACGCAGCGCTTTCGCTTCGATCTGACGGATACGTTCGCGCGTCACGCTGAACTGCTGACCAACCTCTTCAAGCGTGTGATCGGTGTTCATGCCGATGCCAAAGCGCATCCGCAGAACCCGTTCTTCGCGCGGAGTGAGCGACGACAGAACCCGTGTGGTGGTTTCCTTGAGGTTTTCCTGAATGGCGCTGTCCAGGGGCAGCACTGCATTCTTGTCCTCAATGAAATCACCAAGCTGGCTGTCTTCCTCATCACCGATGGGTGTTTCAAGGCTGATCGGTTCCTTGGCGATCTTCATCACCTTGCGAACCTTCTCAAGCGGCATTTGCAGCTTCTCGGCCAATTCTTCCGGCGTTGGTTCGCGGCCGATTTCGTGCAGCATCTGACGCCCGGTGCGGACCAGCTTATTGATCGTTTCGATCATGTGCACCGGAATACGAATGGTGCGCGCCTGATCCGCGATAGAGCGGGTGATCGCCTGACGAATCCACCATGTCGCATAGGTCGAGAACTTGTAACCACGACGGTATTCGAACTTGTCCACGGCCTTCATCAAGCCGATGTTGCCTTCCTGAATAAGATCTAGGAATTGCAAACCGCGGTTGGTGTATTTCTTGGCGATAGAGATCACGAGGCGGAGGTTTGCTTCGACCATCTCTTTCTTGGCCTGACGGGCTTCTTTTTCGCCCTTCTGGACCTGCGCCACAATGCGACGGAATTCGCTGATGTCGAGCCCCACATACTGACCGACTTGCGCCATGTCCGCGCGCAGTTCCTCAGCCTTTCCGAGCGACCGTTCGATGAACATTTGCCAGCCGCGACCTGACTTTTCAGCCATCTCGTCCAGCCAGTTGGGATCAAGTTCACGACCGCGATAGGCGTCGATGAATTCGCGACGGTTGATACGGGCCTGGTCGGCCAGCTTAACCATCGCGCTATCGATGGACATGATACGTTTATTGATACCGTACAGCTGGTCGATCAATGCTTCGATGCGGTTGTTGTGAAGGTGCAGTTCGTTCACCAGCACGACGATTTCGGAACGCAGTTTTTGATAGCGTTCTTCATCGCCTTTGCTGAACGATCCGTCTTCGTTCAACGTGGCCGAGATGCGGTTGTCCTGCATGCTCGCCAATTCTTCGTAGTCCTGAGCGATCTGGTCCAACGTTTCAAGAACACGTGGCTTGAGCGCGGCCTCCATCGCAGCAAGCGACATGTTGGCCTGTTCGTCCTCATCGTCATCGTCATCGCGGCTGATCGGATTGCCATCCGCGTCAAGCTCTTGGGTATCGCCACTTTCCTTTTCAGACGTGGACTCGGCCCCGGGCACAACACCGGGCGTGACATCCTCGTCTTCGCCCATCTGGTTGCCAAAAGTGGTCTCAAGGTCGATCACATCCCGAAGAAGGATGTCTTCGCTCAACAGTTCTTCACGCCAGATCGTGATCGCCTGAAACGTCAACGGGCTTTCACAAAGCCCTGCGATCATCGTGTTACGACCGGCTTCAATCCGTTTCGCGATCGCAATTTCGCCTTCACGGCTCAAAAGCTCGACGCTGCCCATTTCCCGCAGGTACATGCGGACAGGGTCATCAGTACGGTCGAGTTTCTCGGATGTTCCCGAAGACAGGGTGATCTCACCCGGGCGCGCCGTTTGAACAAGGTCAGTTGTGCCCTTGTCCTCCTCGTCTTCGGCTTCCTCGTCATTCTCGGTGACTTGGATGCCCATTTCGGACAGCATCGACATCACATCCTCGATCTGGTCGGAACTGACCTGATCCGGAGGCAACACCTCGTTCAGCTGATCATACGTGATGTAACCGCGCTCTCTGGCTTCTGCGATCATCTTTTTGACCGCTGCTTGGCTCATGTCGAGGCTTACGTCGTCCTCGCGGTCTTCGGTCTTGGCGTCGTCGTTATCTTTGGCGGCCATGGATGCTCCTGTCGAGGCGGGGCGATTCGATTGACCCGAATCATTAGCGCGAAATGGTGATTCGCACACCCGTTTACCCTTTTTCGTTTACGCTTTCCTTAGCAAAACACCCTCAACTCCGGGGTTTCTCGAAGCGAATGGTTTCCATCAAAGCGGCAAATGCGCTGCGTTCTTCTCGATTGATCGGGGCTCCGTTGGGGCCAAGATCATATTCGGCTTTGTCTTCGGACTGCGCTTTCTGCGCGTTTTGCCGTGCTGCGGCTGCCTGGCCCAACCGCCATGTCAGCGTTTCATCGGCCGGACCATACAAATCTTCTGCCGCTTCGGCAATTTCCGCATCCAGTCCAATACCTGCTTCCAGTTTCGCCAGTTCTTCACCTATCGTCAGGCGGGATAGTTCACGATCACCGGCATTGCGGACACACGGCGTGATGGCCACATGGCGTGCGCGGCACAGCTTTTCAAGAGCTGGCTCACCAAGAGCCGCGTCCGCAGCCGCCTGAACGACCTCTTCAGGCTTTCCGGCATGTAGCAAAAGACACTGCCTTAGCGCGGCATGATCCGGATCGACACATGTCATTTCCTCAAGCTGAGACTCGAACTCTGGCACCAGATCCGGCGTTGAAAGCAACGCCGCGAGGATCACTGCTTCGCGAAGGCGAAGTTCAACATCCTTACCTCCAGCCACAAGCATAGATACCCGCGTTCCTTCGGACGCTTTGGCGGGCAATGAGGCGTTGAACCGACGGGATGTCCCTTGTCCCTGTTTCGGAGCTGGCCGGAAAAGCTCCCACCTCAGACTCTTGATCTCTTCGCCGTAGTGGCTGCGCAGTGACGGATCCTGAATCGTGCGAATGCGCTCACGCAACGTCTTGTCCAACGCCGCCTTGCGTTCCGGGCTGTCGAAGACCCGGCCTTCGGTTTCCCGACGCCAGAGCAACTGAACCATTGGCTGCGCGGTCTCCAACAGGATTTTCATTGCATCCCGACCATCCGAGCGGATCAGATCATCGGGGTCTTTGCCTTCGGGCAGAAGAACAAAACGCAGGGATTTTCCTGCTTCGAGAAGCGGCAGCGCGGTATCGATCACCCGGTACGCCGCATTCAATCCGGCTTTGTCGCCATCCAACGCCATGATCGGTTCATCCGTGATCCGCCACAGCATCTGCAACTGTGTCTCGGTCACCGCCGTACCCAAAGGTGCCACCGCCGCCTCGAACCCGCCAGTGGCAAGCGCAATCACGTCCATATACCCCTCGGCTACGATCAACGGCTGGCCTTTGCCTGCCGCCTCGCGCGCAGGGCCCTGATTGTAAAGCGTCCGGCTTTTATCGAAGAGAGGCGTTTCGGGGCTGTTGAGATATTTCGCGTTGTCGTCCGGATCCATTGCCCGTCCGCCAAACGCAATCGCCCGTCCCCGCGCATCGCGGATCGGGAACATGATGCGGTTGCGGAATGTGTCGTAGGGCTTGCCGCCTTTTTGCGACGGTTTCGCCAATCCCGCCTCGATGATCTTTTCCGGCGCGATCCCCTGCCCGGTCAGATGGTCCCACAGCGTCTGCCAACCCGGTGGCGCAAACCCGATATCAAACCGATCTTGCGTGGTCTCATCCAACCCGCGTCGCGTAAGGTAATCGCGCGCGGCGGTACCAGCGCCACTGCGCAGTTGTAGCCGGAAAAAACGCACTGCTTTCTCCATGACCTCGACCAACTCGGTGCGATGGTCCGCCTTTTCCTGTGCCTTGGGATCGCGGGCCGGCATTTGCATCCCTGCTTCGGCGGCAAGAATCTCGATCGCTTCCATGAAACCTACGTTTTCGGTTTCGCGGACAAACGAAATGGCATCTCCTTTGGCTTGGCAACCAAAGCAATAGTAATAGCCCTTACGGTCGTCGACGTGGAAACTGGCCGATTTTTCCTGATGAAACGGGCACGGTGCCCACATGTCACCTTTGGCCTGATTGGACTTACGAGTGTCCCACAAGACCTTACGCCCCGCCACCTGAGTCAGGCTGATGCGGGTCCGCAGTTCATCCAGGAAATTAGGTGGCAGGCTCATCCCCGGAATATCGGGTTTCGATGGCCGAGAGTCCAGTGGTCGGACGCCGTGATCCACGTGCGTTTGGCGAACGACTTATTGCGACATGCAGGTCTGGTAGAGCGCATTGCTGACTTCGGGTGTCAGCTGTGCTTCCGGAAGCGAATAAATCCAGTCGACAAGCTGCACGGCCAGAACTTCGTCATTCTTGGACTTGTTCGGGATATTGCGCAGAATACGGCGTTCCGCCCGGCGGGCATTGGAACCATTCTTGCGTTCCGTCATGATATTGGTCGCGATCTGGCCGATCTTGCGGCACTCCGCTTCTTTGTCTTGCGCCATGGCCGGAACCGCCAGGCTGAGTGTCAAAGCCAGAGAGGCAAGAAAAGTGCGGATCATGGACGTCCTCGTAAATTGGGCCGGGTCAGGCCAACACCTACCCCAGCCCAATCGAATTGTCATCCGTCAGAGACCCTTGGCCCGGTAGCTTGATGCAACCTTCGTGATCGCCACGATATAAGCCGCTGTTCGCAGATCGCTCACATCGTCGCGCCCGTGCCAAACTTCGCGCATGGACTGGTAAGCGATACGCATCGTGTCATCGAGACCAGACCGCACCAATTCCAGCTCATCCGCACCACGCAGATACTTGCCTTTGAAATCCGGCGTCATGGACCAACTGTCTCCAAGCATGTCATCAAGGCGCTGCAATTCGTCGATGACCAATTGGTGCCGCGCCTCTTCCTGACGGCGCTGCATTCGGCCAAAGCGAATGTGGCTTAGGTTCTTGACCCATTCGAAATAGGACACCGTTACACCGCCTGCGTTGGCATACATGTCTGGAATGACAACAGTGCCCTTAGCCCGAAGGACGTCATCGGCACCCGCGGTGATCGGACCGTTCGCCGCTTCGATGATTAACGGAGCCTTGATCCGGCTAGCATTGGTCAGGTTGATGACGCCTTCAAGCGCCGCCGGGATCAGAATATCGCAATCCGCTTCAAGCACCTCTGGACCGTCAGCCGTATGGCGGGCATCCGGATATCCGCTGACGCCACCATGCTTGACGATCCAATCACGGACCGCATCCACATCCAGACCGTTTTCATTGTAAAGTGCACCATCACGTTCGATGATCCCGATGATCTTACAGCCGTCTTCGGAATCAAGGAACTTGGCCGCGTGGTATCCGACGTTGCCCAAACCCTGGACCACGACGCGTTTGCCGTCGAGAGTCCCTTCCATTCCAGCGGCTTTGATATCTTCAGGATGACGGAAGAATTCGCGCAGTGCATACTGCACACCGCGTCCCGTGGCCTCGACCCGCCCGGCGATACCGCCATTGTTGATCGGCTTGCCGGTCACGCAGGCCCGCGCGTTGATATCGGTGGTGTTCATTCGCGCGTATTGGTCTGCAATCCATGACATCTCGCGCTCGCCAGTGCCCATGTCGGGGGCGGGCACGTTCTGGGCTGGATGGATCAGGTCTCGCTTGGCCAGTTCATAAGCGAAACGACGGGTGATCTGTTCCAGCTCGTATTCGTCATATTCACGGGGGTCGATCCGCAACCCGCCCTTTGAGCCGCCAAACGGCGCTTCGACCAAGGCGCATTTATACGTCATCAGCGCGGCAAGTGCTTCAACCTCGTCTTGATGTACAGACGGCGCGAAACGGATGCCGCCCTTGACCGGTTCCATATGTTCCGAGTGCACAGATCGGTAGCCAGTGAATGTCTTGATTTGACCGCGCAGACGGACGCCGAACCTCACTGTGTAGGTTGCGTTGCAGACGCGGATTTTTTCCTCGAGCCCTGGCGGTAAATCCATCAGTGCAACAGCGCGATTGAACATCAAATCGACGGACTCTCGAAACGTCGGTTCATTAGCTGGTATCGTGCTCATCTGTCCCTCCCGAGGTTGCAGGCACTTTGCCCATTCATCTCAACAAACCTATGACAGCTTGGTTAATTTTATAACGCTTATTCTTGGACACAGCTTAGCGAACGAAATGATTAATTATGGCGAACTGTTTCGCGCAGGGCGTCAATAAGGCCAATATCCCCTGAATTATCCATGAAAAACAAAGCACTCCTTATTTTCTCCATATTTCAAGCCGCAATCCCGCCGCGTTTCGCCTTCACATCTTCCAAAATCTAAGTGGGGTGTCAGTCCGTCCTGAAAGGGCGGGAAAGAGGTAACAAATGATCGGATTAAGCAACCTTCTGCCAAGGGTGCGGACCGAGACGCGGAGCAAGTCAAAGTTGCGGTCGAGTGCGGCCTCGATTCTGTCCCGCTTCTCTCGTGAAACCGATGGCAACATGACAATCTTCGGGATTGCCGGTATTTTCATAATGATGGTCTACGGCGGGATTGGGATCGACATGATCCACTCCGAAGTGGAACGTGCGCGTCTGCAGAACACGCTTGATCGCGCCGTTCTCGCGGCCGCTGACCTTGAACAGCAGATCGACCCGACCCTTCTTGTCCAAGACTATCTCACAAAGATGAACCTTGAAGACACGCTGGCGAATGTCGACATCACGGTAGATGCGGGTTTGAATTACCGCACCGTTACGGCTGAAGCGCAGCGCACGTTCAATGCGAATTTTCTGAAAATTCTTGGGTTCGATACGCTTCAGGCAACCGGCCTCGCTGCAGCTGAAGAGCGGATTTCGAATATCGAGATTTCTATGATTCTCGATATTTCCGGCTCAATGGGTCAAAACGAAAAGATCGAAAACCTGCGCGATGCAGCAGTCGAATTCGTCGAAACCGTGATCAACAATGATGACGCTGGCCTGACAACCATCAGCATCGTGCCGTATAATACCAAAGGGGCTGGCTTCTGACTCATTAGGGATTTCTGAGGTTCCCAGCTCGCCCGCGCTCTGATTCCATGG
>CANNCS010000130.1 GCA_947503115.1 uncultured Marivita sp. | reverse complement strand
CCTACCGGACGTCATCACGTCAATCGGAACCAGAGATTGGGCGAAAGTGGGTCAATGATCGCAGCCCTTGGTATGAGACATACGATGCGTCGCCGCTTCGATCAATTTGAGATCAAGAGCGGTTTCCGGGCCGACACCTTTAACCTCGGTCAGGCGTTCGATCGGCGCAGACAGGACGCGGTTGAAATCGCCAAACGTGTCGATCAGAAGATTGGCGATCGGTTTGACATCGCCGTTTTTCAGAGCGCGGAAGAGGATGAGTTCTAGGAGCTCGTAGTCAGGGAGCGGTTCAGCGCCGCCGACCAAAAAACGATTTCGCAAGCGTTTGCGATGACCCCCGATATAGGATGGACGGTTCGGCTTAGGGGTAGGCTTGGGTGGCGATGCCGGGGCCGAAACCACAGTTTGAAACAGAGAAAGCTGGCAGGTTGAAGCACGCGTCATGCCCCGATCTTTGCGCAGAGGGCCTTAACGAAATGCTAACGGCCCCGCATTGAGCGGGGCCGTTAGATCAGCCTTTCATAGAATCCCAAAACCCTTTTACGGATTTGAAAAAGCTCTTGGATTCAGGGTTATTGTCTTCGCTCAGTTCTTCAAATTCGCGCAGCAGCTCTTTCTGCTTTGCGGTCAAATTGACCGGTGTTTCCACTGCCAATTCGATGAACATGTCGCCCTGCCCTGCCCCACGCAGCGCGGGCATCCCCTTGCTGCGCAAACGCATTTGGCGGCCAGATTGGCTGCCTGCCGGAATCGCAACGCGGCTGCGGCCACCATCTATCGTCGGCACTTCGATGTTGCCGCTCAAGGCTGCGACCGTCATGGATACGGGCACACGGCAATGCAAATGCACGCCATCACGTTCAAAGAGTTCGTGCTGCTCAACCTCGATAAAGATATAGAGGTCGCCCGGAGGCCCGCCGCGCAAACCCGCTTCACCCTCACCGGCCAGCCGGATACGGGTGCCGGTTTCCACACCTTTGGGGATGTTGACCGACAGGGCGCGTTCTTTCTGGACGCGACCTGCGCCAGAACAGGTTTTGCACGGATTCTTAATCGTTTGTCCCAGACCTGAGCATGTCGGACAGGTGCGTTCGACGGTAAAGAACCCTTGGGTCGCGCGGACCTTGCCCATGCCTGAACAGGTCGGACAAGTTGTCGGTTCAGCACCACCTTCGGCACCCGAGCCGGAACACGAACCGCATTGCACGGAAGTTGGCACCTGGATGGTCTTTTGCAAGCCGGCAAATGCATCTTCCAGCGTCACACGAAGGTTGTAACGCAGGTCGGCCCCACGAGAGGCGCGTTGCCGCCCGCCGCCGCGTTGGCCGCCCATGAAATCGCCGAACAGGTCGTCGAACACATCAGAGAACGCGCTGGCAAAGTCGCCCTGCCCGCCGCCCGGTCGTCCACCGCCCCCCATGCCGCCTTCGAAGGCCGCATGGCCGTAGCGGTCATAAGCTGCTTTCTTGTCGGCGTCTTTGAGAACCTCGTAGGCCTCGTTCGCCTCTTTGAACTGGTCTTCGGCCTTGGGATTGTCTGCGTTGCGATCCGGGTGGAGCTCTTTCGCTTTGGAGCGATAGGCTTTTTTGATCTCGTCAGCAGAGGCGCCTTTATTGAGGCCGAGCACTTCGTAATAGTCACGTTTGGACATCATGCCCTCCTTCTACGGAACGAAAGAGGCCGGCCCGGTGTCCGGACCGGCCCCCATTTCGGTTCCGCCCAACAAGCGTCAGGCGCGCTTGTTGTCGTCGAGATCTTCGAAATCGGCATCAACGATGGTGTCATCATCGTCGCCGCCACGATCCGCAGCAGCCGGTTCTGCATCGCCATCTTCGGCTTGCGCCTTGTAGATCGCTTCGCCCAGCTTCATCGCGGCTTCGGTCACGTTCTGGATGCCCGACTTGATCTTTTCAGCGGTCGACTTTTCGTCTTCCAGATCATCCTTGAGTGCCGCAATCGCGAGTTCAATCGCTTCCACGGTAGTCGGGTCGACCTTGTCGCTATGTTCTTCGACCGACTTTTCGGTCGAATGGATGAGGCTTTCGGCCTGGTTGCGGGCCTCGACCATCTCGCGGCGATCCTTATCCGCTTCGGCGTTTGCTTCAGCGTCCTGAACCATCTTTTCGATGTCTTCGTCGGACAGACCGCCAGAGGCCTGGATGGTGATGTTCTGCTCTTTGCCAGTGCCTTTGTCCTTAGCGGACACAGACACAATACCGTTGGCATCGATGTCAAACGTCACCTCAATTTGAGGCATGCCGCGCGGTGCGGGCGGGATGTCTTCGAGGTTGAACTGACCGAGCATCTTGTTATCGGCAGCCATTTCGCGTTCACCCTGGAACACGCGGATCGTCACGGCGTTCTGGTTGTCTTCGGCGGTCGAGAAGATTTGGCTTTTCTTCGTCGGGATCGTGGTGTTGCGGTCGATCAGGCGGGTGAACACGCCACCCAGCGTTTCGATACCCAGCGACAACGGTGTCACGTCAAGAAGAACAACGTCCTTCACATCACCTTGCAGAACGCCAGCCTGAATGGCCGCGCCCAGCGCCACAACTTCGTCCGGGTTCACACCCTTGTGCGGCTCTTTGCCGAAGAATTTGGTCACTTCTTCCACAACGCGCGGCATGCGGGTCATGCCGCCGACCAACACGACTTCGTCGATATCAGAGGTCGAGAGACCGGCATCCTTCAGAGCGGCAGCACAAGGCTTCATTGATGCCTTGATCAGGTCACCCACGAGGCTTTCCAACTTGGCACGGGTCAGCTTCATCACGAGGTGAAGCGGCTGGCCTGTCTTGCTGTCCATCGAAATGAATGGCTGGTTGATTTCGGTCTGGCTGGACGAGGACAATTCGATCTTGGCTTTTTCCGCAGCTTCCTTGAGGCGCTGCAGGGCCATCTTGTCCTTGGTCAGGTCGACGCCGTTCTCTTTCTTGAACTCATCCGCGAGGTAGTTGACGATCCGCATGTCAAAGTCTTCACCACCCAGGAACGTGTCGCCGTTGGTGGATTTCACTTCGAACAGGCCATCGTCAATTTCGAGGATGGTCACGTCGAATGTACCGCCGCCAAGGTCATAGACTGCGATGGTGCGGGATTCTTTCTTGTCGAGACCATAGGCCAACGCGGCGGCCGTCGGTTCGTTGATGATCCGCAGCACTTCGAGACCAGCGATCTTGCCGGCGTCTTTGGTCGCCTGACGCTGGGCGTCGTTAAAGTAGGCGGGTACAGTAATGACCGCTTGTGTCACTTCGTCGCCGAGATAGCTTTCGGCGGTTTCCTTCATCTTTTGCAGGATGAAGGCAGAAATCTGGGAGGGGCTATATTTTTCGCCCTTGGCGCGCACCCATGCGTCACCATTGCCGCCGTCGATCACTTCGAACGGCATGTTCTTGCGGTCTTTGGCAAGATCCTGGTCATCATTGCGACGACCGATCAAGCGCTTCACACCAAAGACGGTGTTTTCCGGGTTGGTCACAGCCTGGCGCTTTGCCGGCTGGCCCACCAAACGTTCGTCGTCAGTGAATGCCACGATGGACGGGGTTGTCCGTGCACCTTCGGAGTTTTCAATCACACGCGGTTGCGATCCATCCATGATCGCGACGCAGCTGTTGGTTGTACCGAGGTCAATACCAATCACTTTGGCCATATTTTCGATCCCTTCATGTCTTAAGGCGATGTCACGAGACGAAGACCCATTTCGGCATCCCGCCCCGCATTTCATTCCACTGGCGTTACACTCCAGCAGGTCCGGTGGGTATATAAGGAGGCATCCACACGCCTGCAAGCGCCGCAGGTACAGGGAATTCCTGAAAATTCAGTATGTGTTTTGCAGAAGCACGCATTATCCTGACTACATGGCAGTTCTTCGCGTCCGCGATTTCGAGATACACCCCGGCTATTTCGCGCCTGAGGCGCAGGCAGACCTTGTTTCAGAGTTGCGTGCGGCCCTGACCCAAGCGCCTTTGGTACGGCCTGTCACACCGCGTGGAAGCCCGATGTCCGTGCGAATGAGCGCGGCTGGCTCATACGGTTGGATCAGTGACCGCAAGGGTTATCGCTACGAAAAGCTGCACCCGTCGGGTGTTGTTTGGCCTCCGATTCCCACGCGGCTGATGAACATGTGGCACGCCCTTGTTCCCGCAGCGCGTGATCCGGAGTGCTGCCTGATCAATTGGTACGACAGCACAGCAAAGATGGGGATGCACCAAGACAAAGACGAGGCCGACCTGACGCAGCCCGTGGTTTCAGTATCGCTTGGGGATGATGCGTTGTTTCGCATGGGGCATTTGGCACGCGGCGGCACAACCGAGTCGTTCTGGTTGCGATCCGGTGATGTGGTCGTCATGGCCGGTAATGCACGGCGGGCCTATCACGGGGTCGATCGCATACGCCCGAACAGTTCGTCGCTCTTGGCGAATGGCGGACGTATCAACCTAACCTTGCGAGTTGTGACCTGATCAGCGACGGGCCGACCAAGACGCAGAGGCATGTTTGCGCGTATAGAATTCACCCATCAAACCAATCATTAGGAGCGTGAGCGAGAGGTAGACAACGTATTCCCAATTGGTGTTGCGGGGCACGTAGTTGATAAAGGCGAACCCGCGCGCCTGATCGATGGTGTGAAACAGTGGGTTCCAGTCAAACACAGCGATCATGAAAGACGGCAGAGAATTCGCCACAAACATCTTGCCGGATGCGATCATGTTGGCCCGCTTGTACACGTTCGACAGGGTGCTGGTCAGCCCCGGCAACCACGGCTTCATTGCAAGAAGAACCAAACCGACGGCCCCACCCGAAAACCACGATAACAGCAACATCCCCATGACGGGTGCGGGATCGACGATTTCGGTCAGAACATATGGGTTCATCGCCACGTCATAGACAAACAGGATGAAGAAAATCGCGATCAACTGGATATAAAGCACAGACAGCATACCGGACGCGATCGAGATAAAGGTATTCATCGGCGCGTGTTGCATCATCGCGCTGGATGGTCCTTCACTACCCAACACTGCACCGACAGCCTTGTTGTGAGTCATGAACATGAAAATGCCGGTCAGCAGGAAGATGACAAAATCCCCCCGCAACGCCAGCCCCTTAAGGCCCATGATGCTGAACATGATATAGAAAAAAGTACAAACAGAAGCGACTGGAACACGCTGACAGCGATGGACATGAATGCGTTCCCATGCGCCTTTCGGACGGAACGCACCGTATTGTGGTAGATAAGTTCAAGGATGCTGACTGCCGAAGACGCGTGGTTCGTCGGCGCCGTTTTCTGAAACATCTGTTGTCTGCCTCTGCCGCAGCCCGCGTTTTTCCGTCAATTGGCCTGACTGTTGTTGCGGACATTTAATAACGCAATGATAAGAGAGGCATGCATTTAAATCAATCGACCTGAGGGCGGACCATTATGAACTACGAAGAATTGACGACGACGATGCGCCGCCTCGCGCTGGAAGCCGGAGACAAGATCATGGAGATCTACAGGGCCGATGATTTCGACGTGCGGTCGAAATCAGATGACAGCCCGGTTACTGAAGCTGATGAAGCAGCGGACGCGTTGATTTCGGCCGGGCTGCGGGCGGCCTTTCCCGAAATCGCTCTGATCACCGAAGAACAGGCCGACACACATGATCTGGATGTGAGTGACTTCCTGATTGTAGACCCTCTGGACGGCACCAAGGAATTCATTCATCGGCGCGGTGATTTTACCGTCAACATCGCGTTGGTAGAGAACGGCGTTCCCACTCGCGGAGTTGTTTATGCTCCGGCAAAGGACAGGCTGTTCTATACAGATGCATCTGGGCGCAGCGTCGAGGAAACCGGCGCACTCGACAAACAGACTGCCGGGCCAACAGTCCCGATCCAAGTGTCCGACCCGGACAGTGGCGCGTTGATGGTTGTTGCGTCCAAGTCGCACCGCGATCAGGCAACCGACGACTATATTAACCGATACACGGTGAAGGACAGCAAGAGCGCGGGGTCGTCCTTGAAGTTCTGTTTAGTTGCGACGGGCGAGGCGGATTTCTATCCACGTTTGGGGCGCACGATGGAATGGGACACAGCAGCGGGTCATGCGGTTCTGAACGGAGCGGGTGGCAAGGTGCTGCGCCTCGATAACTTGCAGCCTCTGGCCTATGGCAAACAGGGTTTCGCCAACCCGTTCTTTGTCGCAACGGCGCCGGGCATCGACCTAACCTCTGTCTAACACGCAATATGGCGGCGCTTGGGATCAGTGTCATCATCGTCAGCCGCGACCGACCAGAATGGTTGCACCGCTGCCTGATGGCTGTTGAACAACTTGATTACCCGAGGTTTGAAACACTTGTGGTCGCCTGCCCTGCGGGCGCCAAGGTTGCGCGATTGTTCCCATCGACACGGGTCATCGAATTTGACATCGCCAATATCTCGGCCGCCCGCAATCTCGGGGCAAACGCAGCCCTTGGCGATGTTGTCGCCTTTCTTGATGATGATGCCGTGCCAGAGCCCACATGGTTGATGCATCTGGCTTTGGGGTTTGACGACCCAGTGGTGGCGCAGGTCGGCGGTACGACCCTTGGGCGCAATGGTATTTCGGTACAACATGCGGCGGCATTGGTGGATGCCACCGGGACGTCTTATCCGGTTGACGTCAGCGCGGACACACCCGTTGTTCTGACCGCAATGGACAACCGTCACGCGCGTTTGCACGGTACGAACATGGCGCTCCGGCGGTCTGTGGTTATCGCGCATGGCGGGTTCGATGAACGGTTTGCGTTTTACCTCGACGAGACCGACTTGACCTACCGCGTGTCGATGACTGGCGGAAAGACAGTGTTTGCACCCAAAGCCGTCGTACACCATGCCAGCGGCCCTAGCCGGCACCGGAACGCGGACCGCACGCCTCGCTTTACGTTCGAGATTGCGGCATCAGCGGCAGTCTTTCACACCAAGCATTGCAAAGCCCCGGACCGTGACGCGGCGCGCACCACCTTTCTGACCGAGCGTCGGAAATGGGTTTTGCAACACATGCAACGCGGGCCATTACCGCCAGACACGGCTTGGGCATTGATCAAGCAACTTGCAGCGGGTTACGAGGCAGGCCTCACGCGTGCCGCGCCAACGCCACCCACCTGGGAAGATCAGCCCAAGGCCGACGTACCAAGTCGCCCAACGGCGCTAAAAGAGCGCTGTCTCGTCGCTGCAGGGCACCGGGCCAAGCACACATATTCCGAAGCAAGGGCAATGGCCGCGCAAGGACAGCGTGTTACAGTCTTCGACTATCGACGAAACGCGCGATATCATCGCGTGACATATACGGATGGTGGCTTCTGGCTTCACACCGGGGGGATTTACGGCCGGGAACTGCGGAATGAGCCAATCTTTCAAATCAGCACCAAAGAGGACAGGGTGCGCCGAACGATTAACCGGTTGGCTACGATCAGATCAAAAAACCAGCTTATTATCGGCGATTAGACATAAATTCGACATAAGCCCTTATTATCCCGACTCCGAAGTCGTAAACTTACGTGTAAGCTTGTTACGTAACCATTGACGTGCAGTAAGACGCGAGTAGGAGGAGCAGCCCGATGCGTAGAAAAGTGACAAAAGCGGTTTTCCCGGTGGCTGGACTGGGAACGCGGTTTCTACCTGCTACGAAATCCGTGCCCAAAGAAATCATGACGCTTGTCGATCGCCCGCTGGTTCAATACGCCATCGACGAAGCCCGCGCTGCGGGTATCAAAGAATTCATCTTCATCACCTCGCGCGGGAAAAGCGCGCTTGAGGACTACTTTGATGAAAGCCCCATTCTGGAACGCGAACTGCGCAAGAAAGGCAAGCTCGACATTCTGGAAGACCTCAAATCCACGAATATGGAAAGCGGGGCCATTGCCTATATGCGGCAGCACAAGGCGTTGGGTCTGGGTCACGCGGTTTGGTGTGCGCGTCGTCTAATCGGTGATGAGCCGTTCGCAGTCATGCTGCCGGACGACGTAATCTCGGCAGAGAAGCCTTGCCTTCAGCAAATGGTCGAAGCCTACGAAGAGACCGGCGGCAATATGGTGGCCGCCATGGAAGTGCCGCGCGACAAAACGTCAAGCTATGGTATCCTTGATGTGAAAGAAGACATGGGTGCCATGGTTTCAGTCAAGAACATGGTCGAAAAGCCCAAGGTTGAAGACGCACCGTCGAACCTTGCTGTGATCGGGCGTTACATTCTTGATCCACAGGTTCTCAAGAACCTCAACAAACTCAAATCCGGTGCGGGTGGTGAGATCCAATTGACGGACGCAATTGCACAGGAAATCGACGGGACGGGAGTGTACGGCTACCGGTTCCGCGGTCAGCGTTTCGATTGCGGATCGAAGGCCGGCTTCCTGCAGGCGACAGTAGCCTTCGGGCTGGCGCGCGACGATCTCAAAGATGATCTGCGCGGGTTTCTCGACTCTGTCATGCAGATCGACAACGCGGCCGAGTGAGCTATGCGAGCCCATGCCAGATTTGATGTAAACCGCATCAAGTCGCGCGCGGGTAACACTGTTCCAAGCCTTTGCGCGATCTGAGACATTGCCGACGATCGCGCATAGCCCAGCTTCGGCGCACCTGTTGGATGTGACCCGAACGGTCCGTCGGGCCGGACTGCGCCCAACGGGAATAGACCGGATCGAGCGCGCCTATATCGACCAGCTTATCGACGATCCGGCACCGCTGTTCGGTCTGGTTCGCACCAAACTGGGATTTCTTCTACTGGACAAAGCCGGATGTGAGCGGCTTTTGACACATTGCGACAAGCCAATTTGGAAAAAATCCGATGTGATATCCTGGGTGTCGCGAAGCGGTGGTGTCGAACGCGCAATCACCGAAAGCGGTTTGCGCAAGATCGCGTTGGAACGCGCGCTTCCCGCGGGCTTGACCAAGATGCTCGGACGTCATCTCCCACCCGGGGCTTGGTATCTCAATGTTGGGCAGAGCCAGTTTAACGATCGGGTGATTCACGCGTTGCGACAGTGCGAAGGAGTTCGGATTGGCGTGTATGTTCACGACACGATACCGCTGGACTGGCCCGAGTTTCAGACCCCGACATCGCGGCAGGCATTCAAAGGATTTTTTGCCAAGGTAGATCATCATGCCGACCTCGTTTTGTGCAATTCGCAAGACACCAGATCGCATATCTTGAACCATGCAAATGAACTGACGCCGGACCGTGTGAATGTGCTGGTTCCGGGGATGCCGGATATCAGAGCGGGCATCCCTCCGGACGGACCGTGGACTGGTGCGCCTTATTTCCTGGCGATTGGAACCATCGAACCGCGCAAGAATATCGGCTTTCTTTTAGATGTATGGGACGGCTTAACAGGCGACGATGACCCGCATTTGATCCTGTGCGGACGCCGAGGATGGATGAACGAAGACGTCTTTGCGCGGTTGGATCAAGGCCCACCCCGTGTGCACGAGCTTTCAGAGCTTAAAGACGAAACCATGTGGGGTTTGCTTAAAAACAGCAACGGGCTGTTGTTTCCAAGCCTTGCTGAGGGGTTCGGTTACCCCGCCCTAGAGGCCGAGCGTCTGAAAGTGCCGCTCATTTGCAACCCTTTGCCTGTGTTCAAAGAAGTCCTAGGAGATACGCCTATTTACGCAGGCGAATCAGATTGCTACGTTTGGCGCGAGGAAATCAATAAACTGGCGCAAAGACGTCGGGATCGAAGCGGTGAACGGTACTGGGATATGTCTTTCGGGAGCCCGACTTGGCAGGATCATTTCAACCAACTATTTACCGCCCTTTGATACCGACGTGTGGCTTGCGACCACAATAACAGGCAGCTGACTCTTGGGAGTGGTGCAAAGATATGGCTTGAGACTTCAGCGCAAACGCTGGAGATTCCGCGCGTTCAGAAAACGCCGCGAACTGAAACCTGTATCCAATCGTACCGATAATATTCGCAAATCCGATATCTTGCTTTTCTGCACGGTTCGAAACGAAGGCGTCCGCCTGCCCTATTTCCTGAAATACTACCGCGAAATGGGCGTTTCCCATTTCTTTATTGTCGACAATGACAGCACCGATGGCACCGCCGAAATGCTGGCACAACAACCTGATGTTTCGGTCTGGCACACGCGGAAAAGCTACAAGAGATCACGGTTCGGCATGGACTGGATGAACTGGTTGCTGCGACGCTACGGCCACGATCATTGGTGCCTGACAGTCGATCCCGATGAATTCTTCGTCTACCCCTTTTGCGACTCGCGCCCTTTGCCGGCCTTAACGGACTGGCTGGAGGCATCCTCGATCCGGTCGTTCAGCGCGATGCTGTTGGACATGTACCCGAAAGGTCGGATCGATGCCGTGCCCTATCAGGCTGGGCAAAACCCGATGGAAATCGCATCTTGGTTCGATTCCGGGAACTACACACTGAAACGCAATCACCTTCTGGGGAACCTCTGGATTCAGGGCGGACCGCGCGCACGCGTGTTCTTTCCCGATCGGCCCGAGGCTGCGCCTGCATTAAACAAGATCCCACTGGTCAAGTGGCACCACCGCTATGCTTACGCCAGTTCAACCCATATGCTTTTGCCGCGTGGCCTGAACTACGTCTACGACGAATGGGGCGGGGAAAAAGCGTCTGGCGTTCTCTTGCACACCAAGTTCATCAGTACCTTCAATGAAAAGGCGATGGAGGAATTGAAGCGCCGCGAACACTACGCGGGCAGCCTGGAATACGTCGCCTATGCAAACGCACTGCAGGACAATCCTGAACTTTGGTGCAAGTGGTCTGAGAAATACATCAACTGGCGACAGCTTGAAATTTTGGGTCTTATGTCGATGGGCAACTGGGCATGAGCATCGGGATTATCATGCTCGCGCATACGGCGCTGCATCGGGCCGAGCAGGTCGCGCGCCATTGGACCAAGGCGGGCTGTCCAGTGGTGATCCATGTGGATCAGGTGGTATCCGCGAAGAGATACAAGATTTTCACCGAACGACTGAGCGATGATCCATTGGTGCGCTTTTCGCGCAGGCATCGCTGCGACTGGGGCACATGGGGACTGGTTGCGGCCAGTCAGGATGCCAGCGAACTGATGTTGGCCGAATTCGAAGACGTCAGCCATGTCTACCTCACATCCGGGGCGTGCCTGCCCTTGCGCCCGGTTCAGGAACTCATTGATTACCTCAAGGCACGGCCCCGCACTGATCACATCGAAAGCGCGACAACCGCGGATGTGCCGTGGACCGTGGGCGGATTGGACGAAGAGCGGTTCACCATGCGGTTTCCGTTCTCTTGGCGGCGCAATCGGTATCTGTTTGACCGCTTCGTAGAAGCGCAGCGCAAGGTCGGTTACAAGCGCAAGATCCCCGAGGGCCTGACACCGCATATGGGCAGCCAGTGGTGGTGCCTCACCCGGCAGACACTGTCGTCGATCCTCGAAGACCCAAAGCGCAAGGTCTATGACCGCTATTTCCGCCACGTCTGGATTCCAGATGAAAGCTACTTCCAGACGCTGTCGCGGCTGTATTCGACAAACATCGTCAGCCGATCGCTGACCCTGTCGAAGTTCGACTTTCAGGGCAAACCGCACATCTTTTATGATGATCACCTGCAATTGCTGCGGCGATCAGATTGCTTTGTGGCGCGCAAGATCTGGCACAATGCCGACCGTTTGTACGAAACCTTCCTGAGCCCCAAACCAGGAGAGCTCAACCTACAGGAACCAAACCCTGGCAAGATCGACCGTATATTTGCAAAAGCAGTGGATCGTCGGACACGAGGGCGTCCTGGGCTATACATGCAAAGCCGATTTCCCAACGAAGATTGGGAAAACGGTGTTACAGCCGCCAAGTATTCCGTTTTTCAGGGCTTCACAGAGCTTTTCACAGATTTCGAACCATGGCTGCACACTACACGACACAGGGCGCATTTCGCCAATTTTAGGGGTGGTGCCGACCGGCGAGATGGATTCTGAACACGG
>CANNCS010000129.1 GCA_947503115.1 uncultured Marivita sp. | reverse complement strand
CCCTACCGGACGTCATCACGTCAATCGGAACCAGAGATTGGGCGAAAGTGGGTCAATGATCGCAGCCCTTGGTATGAGGCGCACAAGCGTCAGGAAAGCGGCCGCGTGATCGGCAAGCAGGTCCTCCCTGGACTGTCTTCATAACCAACCGCCAAAAGGAAAGCCAAAATGGCCTATTACTCCGTTCTCGACGTCACCCCAACCAGTGAAGACTGGATTCCCGACTATCTGCCGACCGCCAATGAACGAGTCGCTGCGCATGGCGGAAAATATGTCGCCCGCACAACCAGCCACGAACAGGTTGAAGGCGATACGCAGGAAGCCGGCCTGCGCATCATTATTGAATGGCCGTCCAAGGAAGCGGCAAAGGCCTTCATGGCAGATGAGGACTACGCGCCGCATCTTGCGGCAAGGACAACGGGCTCCGTCAGCCATCACTATCTGATCGAGGGCAAAGACGACCTCGCTTAAGTTATCTGCGTTGCCCCTGATATGGGGCAGCGCGCACAATCGGAGACCGACCGTGCGCGACAAGATTCCCGCTCCTTTCGAGCAAATAAACCGCGGCTACAATACGACGTTTCGAAATGGTCGGCTGAGTCTCGGACTTGTGGCGCCTATAGCGCAATATAGGAAAGGCCCTGTGGCAGACATGGCAAACCACCTTGACCGCGTTCAACAGGCGGAAACACTTGGTTTCAAAGCTATCTGGTTGCGCGATGTGCCCTTCAATGTCCCTAGCTTTGGCGACGCGGGACAGCTTTATGATCCTTTCGCTTTTCTTGGGTATTTGGCGGCCAAGACAAACGAAATCGCTTTGGGTGTCGCCAGTGTCATCCTGCCACTGCGGCACCCTGCTCATTTGGCCAAGGCAGCGGCGACTGCAGACGTTCTATCCGGGGGACGGCTGATCCTAGGTGTGGCCTCTGGTGACCGGCCGGAAGAATACCCTGCCATGAATCGCGACTTTGACACGCGTGGCGAGGCCTTTCGCGAAAGCCTTAGCTATATCCGCGCCATGGGCAACCCAGTGCCACAGGTCGACAATCGTTTCGGTAGGGTGGATACATCACTCGACTTGCTGCCGAAGCCGGCGGGCCGCAAGCTGCCGCTTTTGATCACCGGATCAAGCCGCCAATCGCCGGACTGGATTGCACAGCATGGCGACGGTTGGATGACTTATCCACGGTCCGGTGTATCGCAGGATCGCGTGTTGCAGGATTGGCAGGCCCGGTTGAGCAAATTGGGGCAACCGCCAAAACCTGTTCTGCAACCGCTTTATGTCGATCTTGCAGACAATCCTGACGAACCGCCAAGTTCAATCCATCTTGGTTTCCGGTCTGGCCATCGCGCTCTCGTCCAGTATCTGAAAGAACTTGAGGCAATCGGCGTGAACCATGTTGCGCTAAATCTGCGTTTTAGCTCCAACCCTGTTGAGGACACGCTTGATGCTTTGGCCGAGCATGTCTTGCCTGCCTTCGCTTAAGGAAAAGACAATGAAAAAAACGATCCTCATTACGGGTGCAACCGACGGCATTGGGCGGGCGACCGCGCTGGCATTGGCAAAAATGGGTCATGCGGTAATTTTACATGGCCGCAATGCCAAAAAGCTTGATGATTTGAAGGTCGAGATTGGAGCGAACGCATCACTTGTTCAGGCTGACATGGCGGACCTGTCACAAGTCGCAAAGATGGCGCAGGACCTCGTCGCGGCCTACGACGGGATTGACGTTGTGATCAACAATGCTGGTGTCTTCAAGACATCAAGTCCACGCTTGGCCGACGGCTCGGATGTGCGCTTTGTTGTAAACACTTTCGCCCCCGCACTTCTTTCGCACCTACTGCTGCCTGCAATACCAATGGACGGTCGTTTGGTGCATCTTTCTTCCGCTGCGCAAGCGTCGATCGATCTGAACGCGATGGTAGGGAAACGACAACTACAGGACATGGAAGCCTACGCACAAAGCAAATTGGCTTTGACGATGTGGAGCCAGGACTTTGCATCCAAACACTGCGGTGGACCGGTATCGGTCGCGGTCAATCCTGGCTCACTCTTAGCGACAAAGATGGTGCGTGAAGGCTTTGGAACGTTAGGCAATGATCTGAGTATCGGCGTCAATATTCTGATCCGCGCCGCCCTGTCAGATGAGTTTGCAAGTGCTTCCGGTCGATACTTCGACAATGATAGTGGGCAATTCGCTGCCCCTCACTCGGATGCTGCCAATGCCGAGATTGTTTCAAGCGTTGTTGCAATCGTCGACGCACATTTGAAGGTATAGACGGACCTTGTGCTGAGCTTGTTACAGGCATTTTGCGGGCGTGAAGTGATTGAGGGGAGGAAGCGCAACCTGGCCAACATTCGCAGCGATTGCATCATCGCTCTCATTGCTGGGAACCCAAAGCGCGAACTGAATTAAAGGCTATTCAGGGCGTCAGGCTTGCCCCCGTGGTGTTTTTTAGCCTTCTGTTAAAGAGTTGGCGGTTGGCCATGGCGGTCAAGGCATGGCCGCGTTGATCATGACGGCAGGGATAATCGAGTGTTCATGTTTTCGTATCAGGTAAGGGATGTGCGCATGAACCAGCGCTGGTGTCGTTCCGGGTGTTGACCCGCGACATTGGTAAGTCGGCCAAACTCTGAAAACCCTAGCTTTTGCCACGCGTCGAACGCTGCAGGGGTGGACGTGTCGAGCCAGGCCGAATGACATCCAAGGGATCGCGCTTTGTCGAAAGCACGGGTGACAAGCTTACGGCCGTAGCCCTTCTTGCGGTGGTCTGGAGCAACCCAAAGCATATCCAAATGCAACCACCCATAGGACGTACGCCCACTCAGTCCCGCCAGCACAACACCATCCGCCGCGTGCATCGCAAAACGGATGGGTTCATTTCTGGCCTGTGTGCTATCTGCGCGAATGCTTTCCAGAAGCTGTGCTTCAAGGTTTGTGTCGAATCCAGGTTCCGCCCCAGCGTCAACGACGGCTGGTGTCAGCCCAACCATGACCGATAATCGCTAACAAGAAGGTGCATCGGGGGCTCGTCCTCATCGATTTCTGCAAAGCGCCCAATTGGTTCACGAAAGATGTTGTCGGTCTCGTCGTCGTTGACTGTCGACACCTCTCCGATCAGGACGTCACCGCCATCCCCCCAGAAAGCATGCCAATCGCCCGGGCGCAGGGTGACGCTTTCGCCCGGAGCAAGGCGTAGCTTCTCTCCGGGGTCATAGTCATGGCGGATCCCATCAAGCCAAACAGTGCCGCCCTTGTCTTCGGCAAACTTGCCGTTGTCGTCTGACCCGAAAAGCTCCACCACCAGCGTTGCACCTCCACGGTTGATGATGTCCTCGGCCTTCAGTTCATGGGTGTGCATTGGTGACAACTGGTCCTGTTTGGAAATCAGCAGCTTTTCCGCGTAACACATGCCGCCACCGCGCTGCAGATCTGCGAGCAGGCCATTGCGAAGTGTGAATAGGAACAGCCCCATTTCGTCGAAGCGCCCAGCACCGTAGTCGGTGATGTCCCAGCCGCAACGTGCGTCGATAACATGCCGGGCATCGTCTGCCCGGGCCTTGAAGGCATCCGGAGACCAATAAGCGAAAGGTGGAAGGGCAAAGCCGAATTCATGGATCATGTCGCCTGCGGCGGTCATGATTTCATTGATCCGAGACCGTTTCATGCTGCAACCTCGTAAGTATTGAAGATTTCGATCACCATGGCAGCGGTCCACGTGAAATGGGCTCCGCCGCAGGGTTCTGCTGTGATTGGATCGTGATATTCGGCAAAGCCGCTGCGCTCAATAAGGCGTACAGAGTCCGCCCGGATACGGTCGGCTGTTGAACTCTGGCCTGCGCATTCCAGCCCGTCGGCAATCATGTAATTCACAATCAGCCAAACCGGGCCGCGCCAATACCGTAGGCCGTCGAACTCGGGTGCGGTCGGGTCGTGGCTAGGGACAAGATAGTTGCACACCTTCGCCAGCTTTACTATGCGTACTGCAAGTGCTGCCGCGCGATCTTTGGGGATTGGCGCAAAAACTGCAAGGATGCCCCCGATCGAGGCACTGTCGACAGGTTTGCCTGCTGCGCGATCATAGCACTGATATTGACCAAGCGTGTCGCTCCAAAGGCTTTCCATCGCTGCGATCCCCTTGTCGGCCATCGCACGCGCCTCGGCGGCGATTTCGCGCATCCCAAGTCGACCGGCCAAATCTGCTACGTCCTGACAGGATCGGATCAGAATGGCATTGAACCCCGGATCAACAATCCGGAACGGAGAGGCATCGTGAAGTTTGCTGTTGTCCCAGCCAAGATCGCGGAAGGTCTGCACCAGCCAAATATAACGTTTATATTGTTCGTCCGTTGGGCGGTGTGCTGGGTTGGCGTGCGAGGTATCGCGCCGGACAAATTCGCCCACGCCATCGGTTGGGACTCGTTCGAACGCATCGTCCCAATCGACCGAATTGTCGCGGCCTGATTCCCAAGGATGCAGAAGCGCGATCAATCCTGTGCCCTGCGGGTCGCGACACCGGTAGAACCACTGGTGCCACGCATGGATCTTGGGCAGCAGCGCTTTTGCTTTCTGAGTCGCGAGTGACTTGTCCGTCGCCCGGTCATGGATACGGCGCACGGCGAAGCCCGCCACAGGGGGCTGCGTGATGCCCGATGTGGGCACTGTGCGCCCGGTTGCCCAAACGTCCGGGCCGGGGAAGTAACCGTCGTCTTTCTGATGAAAGATAATATGCGGAACCATCCCGTCTTCCCACTGATGGGCCATCAACGTGTCGATTTCCGTCCATGCACGTGGCTCGTCGAAATGGGCAAAGCCAAGAGCGCTGAGCGCGGAATCCCAGTTCCACTGAAAGGGATAAAGCCCGTGTGTCGGCACGGTATAGGTGCCACGGTCGTTGTCGCTCAGGACCTGACGGGCATGTTGGATCAGTTCTTCTTTCATGTTTTGTCCTTAAGCGACGGCAAGCGTGGTTTCGGGGTCGAACCAACGCACACGATCGGTTTGTGGCGCAAGTGTCAGCCTATCGCCCGGTTTTACAACAGTGTCGCTGTCCAGAACGGCGCGGAACATTGCACCGTCGACATCGCAGGTCACAAGCAGGTGCGCACCCAGCGGTTCGATCACCTTTGCGGTCGCAGTTAAGCCAGTGTCGGAAGGCGTCATGTCCTCGGGGCGGATGGCGAACTTCAGTGTCTTGTCGCTGTTCGGCCCGTCGAAGCTCTGTCCTGCTACCGTCCAATGCCCGTTGCCTGTAGAAGTGGCTTGCAGAAAGTTCATCGGCGGATTGCCGATGAAACCCGCGACGAACTCTGCAGCAGGGTTACGGTAGACTTCGATAGGAGAGGCCGCCTGCACGATCTTGCCTTTATGCATGACGCTGATGCGGTCCGCCATCGACATGGCCTCGACTTGATCATGGGTTACATAAACAGCCGTGGTTTTGGATTCGGCCAGCACACCTTTCAGCTCTGCTCGCATCTCCATCCGCAGAAGAGCGTCGAGGTTGGACAGGGGCTCATCCATTAGGATGACGTCAGGTTCCATAGCGAGCGCACGGGCCACAGCGACGCGCTGACGCTGACCACCGGACAATTCACCGGAATAGCGTTTGAGTAGCATCTCAATATGCATCAGTTCTGCCACCCGTTCGACGCGACGCGTGACCTCTTCATTCGGCAGCTTTTGCATCCGCAACCCGAAGCCGATGTTTTCGAACACCGTCAGGTGCGGAAACACCGCATAGTTCTGAAAGACCATGGCAATGCCGCGATCCTTTGGTGGCAGATGATCCACGCGGCGCCCACCGATCCAGACTTCGCCAGTCGTGGCTGTTTCCAATCCGCAGATAATCCGCAACAACGTTGTCTTGCCGCATCCCGATGCGCCCAGCAATACCATGAATTCCTGATCCGAAATCGTCAGTTTGATGTCATGTAGGGCTTGGTATTCACCGAATTTCTTGGCGACGTTCTTGATCTGAATTTCAGCCATTTTTTGATCTCCTTTCAGGTGCGCCCCGCCTTAGCGGTTGGCGATGCCCCACATGGCAAAGAGGTACTTACGCACCGCGAAGATGAAGATCAGCGCGGGCACAACGAGGATAAATCCACCTGCGAATTTCAGGTGTAGTGGCGACGTGTCGAGGTTTTGAAGAAGGAACGCCGTCAGCGTGCGATTTTCGATGGTTAGGACTGCTGCTGCGAACACCTCGTTCCAGGAAATCACAAAAGCAAAGATCGCGCTGGCAGTGATCCCGGGCAGGATTAGGGGTAGGACGACCTTGGTGAAGGCTGTCAATCGTGTGCAGCCCAATGTCCAAGCCGCCTCTTCCAGCTCAATCGGGATACCTGAAAAGAGCGAGAAGGTGATGAGAACCGAAAATGGGATCGCCAGCGTGGTGTGCACAAGGGCAAGCCCGAACACGGTATCGTCCAGTCCCGTTTGAATGAACATCACCGCCAGTGGTAGCGCCAGAAGCGGCAACGGGAAAGCCCGCGTTAGTAGGATCAGCAAGCGGAAAAGCTCCTTTCCCCGGAAGTCGAAGCGGGACAGCGCATAGCCTGCCGGTGCGCCAATCAGGATCGACATGATCATGGTCATCCCTGCGACAAGCACCGAGTTCTTCAAGGCGGTCAGCATTCCCGCAAAACCGGCAAAGAACTGCAAAGATCCGAGGTCGAATTCGGGAATGAACGGCTTGGGAAAACTGTTCACCGTTTCCGGGGACGACAGGGTGTTGATCAACAAGAAGTAGATCGGAACCAGCACCCATGCACAGAGTAGCGCAACGGCTGAGATATAGACAAAGCGTCCGGCTTTGCGGGTATCCGGGGCCGCGACATCGGTTGTGACAACGGTCATATCGTGGCTCCTTTCGGGACCCGCAGGATGCGCAGGATGATCAATGTGAAGCCAATGGAGATAGCGAGTATGATCAATGCCATTGCGGCCGCAGCGCCGCTGTTCAGAAGATCGAATTGATAAGCATAGGTTTCGCCCATCAAGACAGGGAAGAGGGTGCCGCCAAGGGCCGCAACCACTGCAAAGATTTCAAAGGCGAGGATCACGCGCAAAACCAGTGCTGTTTGTAGCGACGGGCGTAAAAGTGGCAGCGTGATGCGCAGGAACTGCTTCCACTTCGACGCTCCGAAAACTTCGGCCGCTTCGTAATACTCTTTGGGGATCAGTCCGATCCCTGCAACCAGGATCACCAACATGATCGCAGTCGCGCGCCAGATTTCGGCAAGCATGATCGCCAGAAAAACGATGCCGGGGTTTTGGAAAGTCAGCAGGTTCACCGGTTTTTCGATCAACCCAAGGCCGCTCATCATCGAATTTAGAAAGCCGGATTGGTCGAAAATAGCCAGCCAAATGATCCCAGCGGCAAGATCAGAGATTCCCAAGGGAATGGTCCAAACATAGAGCACGAGGTCGCGACCCCTTTGCATCCGGTTGACCATAGTTGCCATCAACAGCGCTAAAGCCAGTTGGATCGGTACCACAGCAGCCGCGAGAAGCAGCGTGTTGCGCATGGTGATCGGGAATTTCCAATAGCTTGTGACTTCGCTGAAGTTGTCGAGCGTGAACCCTGAGCCAGTGCTGAATGCCTGCTTGGCGACCAACACAAACGGGTAGAGAAAGAACAAGCACAGGAACAAAGTTACCGGCAGGATCAGGACATAGGGTAACAACCGAGCGTTCATCGGACCGCTCCTTTCATGGCACGTGTTAGCACCGAGTATAGATTTTCAGAGAAGAAGTTGCCCGGGCCAAATGGTGGCCCGGGTTTGGGGGGAAGGCCTGCGTGGCCTCATTCTACCGGGCAGGCACCTTCGGAAGGCGCGTCAGGCGCCCAGCAGGGTGCGCCGGTCTCGTTCATGATAGCAGCCAATGTGCCTTTCTGATCATCGAGAACGGTGCGGATATCCTGTCCAGCTAGAACGATACGTTCAAAGCTGTCGACAAACACGCGGTTGAAGTCACCGCCCTTGTCCCCGAGACCCGCTGGTAGCAAGCCCGGGTTCGCATCCGCAGAAGCCGACATCTTGGCAACCGCGTCGCCTGCGGCCTTGACCGAGGCCGGCAGATCGTCAGGCAGCGCGACATCGACAACCGGGAAGAAGTTTGTCGCTTTGAGAGTTGCGATCTGAGTTTCTGGCTTCAGCATGTATTCGACCAGCGCTTTAGCGGCATCCATGTCAGGTGCGGTCTTTGGAATTGCGACACCGGCTAGAACCGGCATGAAACCACGACCGGTCGGACCTGCGGGTGCCGGGAAGGCAACAAAGTCATCCGGGCGTTCGTTGAAGGCCTGAGCAAGACGCGAAGTGTGGTCAAACACAATCCACGCATCCCCCGACAGTAGCTGTTCCTGCATGAACGAGAAGTTGGTCGAGGCTGGGTTGGTGTGCGCCCAAAGTTCGCGCATCTTTTCCCAAGCTGTTACGGCTGCGTCTGATGCAAACGTCCGCACGACACCATTCGTGTAAGACGGGTAAAGATAGCCTTGGAAGAAGCGGTGCTTCAGACCTTTCGGGCCAGCTGGAAAACCGAACTTGGGTTCGTCCGCGGCTTCGTGCGCGTTAGCCGCCCAGGCAATCAACTGGTCATATGTCAGCGCGTTGATGTCTGCGCCATCTGGCAGGTACTGCAATGCGTCCTTGTTGGCCGCCATGATGTAGCTTGCTTGCATCCACGGGATGTACTGCATGCTGTCGGTGCCCAGCTTGGCCAAATCATTGAACGTACCCGAAGCTGACATGACACCCATGTCGGACAGGTCGACCAGATCATCCGGTTTCATGGCGGAAAAGTCGCCGTGCAGCGCGCCCAAAACACCGATGGTGCCGGAGCCGGCTTGCAACTCGGCCTGAAGGCGGGTCAACCACGGGCCGCCGTCGTTCGGTTGATAATCAACTCCGTCAGCAAAGCCGCTAAGAACTTGCTCGCGCATTGCCTGTGCTTCTTCGACGGGCTTGGCCTGTGTCGACCAGAACAAGGTTTCGGCCTGAGCGGCAAAAGCGGTGCAGGCCATTGCGATGCCAGAGGCGGCACCAAGCATTTTTGAATATAAGGTCATGTTTCCTCCCAGATGTTGACCAGTGGGCTAACCGAGACGGCAGTGCCCTTATCGTTCGCGCCAAGGCGGACCCGGCGGTGTCGGCTTTGACAGGCTGTCAAAAATCGACAGCGCGAATCTCCCCCTTGGCAACCAGATTGATATATCGTTATATCGTTCGTCAACTGCAATTTTCCGACCAGTTTCGCCTAATGTTGCGAAAACGGCTCGTTTCGATTGATCTCAAAGACGTTTTCGGGCATTTTTTGAGTTATCGTTATATCAAAAAAGAACGAGCTCGTGGCATCCAAACCGACTCTCAGTACCGTCGCACGGGAAGCAGGCGTCTCGATTCCAACCGTCAGCCAAGTCATGCGTGGGACTGGGCGTATATCCGATGAGACCCGTGAAAAGGTGCTGAATGCGGCTCGCAAGCTGCATTATCTTCCCAATTCTCGTGCTGCCGCGATGCGGTCAGGCGAAAATCGGGAAATCGGCTTTGTGATCAACCAACTGAGCAACCCCTTCAATGCCGAGGTCGTGGGGGGTGTCGTCGACTTGCTGGAAACTGAAGGATATCTTGTATCCATCGTCGATACGCGCGACGACCCCGAACGCCAAAAAAGGCAACTTCAATCCTTCATTCAGCACGGTCGCGGAGGCTTGCTATGGGTTCCGGCGGCAGACACCTCGCAAGAAACCTTTGATATGCTGGCCGCACAGGCCATTCCCGTTGTCACATTTCTGCGTCACGTTCGCCGCGACCTCGATCATGTCGGCATTCGCAATACAGATGCGACAGCAATAGCTACGCGCTACCTCGTTGATCTTGGGCACCGCCACATTGCCTATTTGGGTGGGGCCGACGAATCAATGGTTCGCAAAGAACGGATCGCAGGCTACCAGCGCGTTATTTCAGAAAGTAAGCTAGGCGATGGCCTTGTCTGGAGCTGCGAGGACAACAAGCTTGCCGGCATGAACGCTATGGTTGCTTTGCAAAAAGCCCTTCCTGATGTCACGGCGGTTGTCTGCAACGGTGACATGGTGGCGCTCGGCGCGTGTCTCGCGCTGATCCGCGCCGGGCAACGACCGGGCGTTGATGTGTCTGTAATGGGGTTCGACGATATTCAGGATGCTGTGGTCGCAACACCTGCCTTGAGTACAATGGCCGTATCGCCCCACAAACTTGGCCGGAAATTGGCCCGCACTTTGCTAGACCGAATTTCTGACCCGGAAATGCCACCGATTGTATCAGAAATTTCCGCGGAACTTATCATTCGCGAAACCACAGGCGCGCCACCCAGCTAAACATATCATTTGAATCAAGATCAGTGCGCCGATGGTCGGCATTTCCGCTTGTTCAAAACTCAAACAGCGTTTCGTGCGGGTCAGGCGAAAACGTTGTCACAGGCAACTGCAAGTTTATCAGCCACTTCGCCGATCTGTTCGTCGGAGATAATAAATGGTGGGGCAAGCAGCACGTGATCGCCAAGATTGCCGTCTCGGGTGCCGCGCATCGGATAGCAGATCAGACCAGCCTCAAATGCGGCTTTCTTGAAACGACCGGCAACATTCTTGGCTGGCGCAAACGGTGTTTTAGTTTCTCGGTCTTCAACAAACTCTATCCCACGGAACAGACCTCTGCCTCTGATGTCGCCAACATGTGGATGCTGGCCAAAGCGTTCCGACAAAACCTTCGACAATTTTTCACCCTGTTCCTGCACCTTTGGGACCAAACCACGCCCCAAAATCGCTTTTACAACTGCCAACGAGGTTGCGCAGGCAACAGGGTGGCCCAAGTAGGTGTGGCCGTGTTGAAAGAAGCCGGAACCATCCGAGATCGCATCATAGATCCGATCTGTGCATAGCATAGCGCCAATTGGCTGATATCCGGCACCTAGCCCCTTTGCGATACACAGAATATCTGGTGTCACATTGTCCGCATCGCAAGCGAACAATTGGCCCACGCGCCCCATGCCGCACATGACTTCGTCGAGGATGAGCAAGACGCCATATTGGTCACAGATTTGCCGAATGCGCTGGAAATAGCCCTCCACTGCTGGAACGGCGCCCATTGTGGCTCCGACAACAGGTTCGGCGACAAAGGCGATCACGCTGTCACGGCCGAGACGCAGAATCTCGTCTTCAAGCTCTTGGGCGACGCGTTGCCCGTACGCATATGGGGTCTCGCCGATTGCACGGTCGACATACTCGTAACAGGGCGCAATATGCGAGACGTCCATCAAGATCGGTTCGAAATTCGCGCGCCGCCACGCATTGCCGCCGGTCGCAAGCGCGCCGAGTGTATTGCCGTGATAGCTTTGTCGACGGGCGATCACATGGCGCCGCTGTGGTTCGCCGATTTCAAGGTAATACTGCCGCGCGAGTTTCAAGGCCGCTTCTACGGCCTCGGACCCTCCGGAAACAAAGTAGACGCGATCCAGATTCCCCGGGGCGTGTTGGATTAAAAGGTCTGCCAAGGCCTCGGCGGGATCGCTAGTGAAAAAGCCTGTATGCGCATAAGCGAGTCTTTCCGCCTGGTCCTTTATGGCTTGAACAATCTCGGGGTCGCCATGCCCAAGGCACGAGACCGCAGCGCCTCCAGAGCCGTCGAAATACTCTTTTCCGGCGTCATCATAGAGGTAACAACCCTCCCCGCGGATCGCTTTTACCGGTGGTGCAAGGTTGTGGCGTGGGAAAACATGGTTCATGGACAATACCGCGTCGGCTTGGCTGATTGGGTCATTTTCAACAACACCAACTTGTTGAAGAAAACACAAGCGGGACATCCTGCGCGTGCGATTTATCGACTCTGTAAGGCTGGCACCTCGGGCGCGAATCGCGTTTTATACTCGCAGAAACGTGCAAAAAGACATGTAATCAAAGAACTTAGGCATGCACGATGTCAGATGATCCACACTACACGACACAGGGCGCATTTCGCCAATTTTAGGGGTGGTGCCGACCGGCGAGATGGATTCTGAACACG
>CANNCS010000128.1 GCA_947503115.1 uncultured Marivita sp. | reverse complement strand
CATGGAATCAGAGCGCGGGCGAGCTGGGAACCTCAGAAATCCCTAATGAGTCAGAAGCCAGCCCCTTTGGTATGAGTCAGAAGCCAGCCCCTTTGGTATTAGGAGATGGCTGGTGTCTTTGGCCTCAGCGAAGCCGACATCACCCGAACAATCAGCGCGTTAATCCGCGGCACGGTCGCTGTCAGCGTCTTTCTGGATGACGCCGAAACCGATGTGCGTGTGGCCCCCGGTGGCCCGCCCATCAATGATCCCACCGATCTTGAAGACATCCAGCTCCGCCTACCCAGTGGCGGTTATGTACCCCTGTCTTCAACGGCGACCTTGACGCCCGTCGTTAGTCAGTCTTCGATCGAACGACAGGGCAGCACATTGGCCGTGTCCATACAGGCCAACCTGCCCGACGGCGTGGATCTGGGCACCGCCATGTCCCGTGTTGGCGTGCTTGCAGCAAAAAACCTGCCAGAGGGCATGGGGATCGTGTTTACAGGTGAAGCCTCGTCCTTGAGCGACAGTCAGTCGGGCATGTATATGGTGTTCGGCGTCGCAGCGATTGTTGTGTTCCTTGTACTTGCTGCGCAATTCGAAAGCATCGCAAGTGCCGGTGTCATCATGCTGACTGTACCTTTTGGTCTAGCTGCCGCGCTATTGGCTATTTCGATCACAGGCGGCTCGCTCAACTATTACAGTCAAATCGGGCTGGTTCTGTTGATCGGAGTCATGGCGAAGAATGGCATTCTGATTGTCGAATTTGCCAACCAACTGCGCGAAGCAGGGCAAGACATCGACAGTGCCATTCGCGACGCTCTGCGTCTGCGCATTCGCCCCGTTATGATGACAATGGTGTCCACGGTCTTTGGCGGATTACCCCTTGTCCTGTCATCTGGCGCAGGCGCCGAGGCTCGTATCGCGGTTGGCTGGGTCATTGTTGGTGGGCTTGGTTTTGCCACGGTGTTCACCCTGTTTCTGACACCGGTTTTCTACCGCTGGATTACCGTCTGGGGCGCAGAGCCCGGCGTGTCTGCCCGCCGCTTGCGCAAAGAACGCGCCGTGCTGACAGCCGAGGAATAAGAGGGAACGGTGCCCAATGCGGCGACTGGGTTTGGATTGACCGCTCAGTCGCTGTCACACCGTCTCAGAACGAAAATCAAGGCCCCAAGAATGGTCGCAACGCGGGCCGCCTGAGACGAACAGGACACCGTGTGACCTTGATGACTCAATCGGAAATCTCGAAATAAGGCCATCGAGGCGCATGTGGTAGCTCTGTAGCCAAGTTGAGCGTCACTCAATGGATGGCGACCGGCGCCTTTGGAATGCAGCGCTCGTCTGCGGTGCGGTGTACCGCAAGAGCGATACGGACCTACAGCTGTTATACCGCGCTAGGGAGTAGCTTTAGTGCTTGCTGGTAGCCACCGCAAAGCGGCAGGCGCAATTCAGTCTTACCAACGAATCCTCGCAGGTCTTTCGGCACCACCAGGCGCGCGTAGTAACGCCCTGATCTGTTGACCATGTTGCGGACTTTTCCAGCCATCGCTGACCACCCGATTGTAACAAGAGTTGTAACAGCCAAATGGGCATAACCCTTTATTTGCAAGGGTTTTCTTTAGCATCAAAGGTTTGGGATGGTGGGTGATGAGAGACTCGAACTCCCGACATCTTCGGTGTAAACGAAGCGCTCTACCAACTGAGCTAATCACCCGTGCGGCAAGCAAGTAACGAATGCCGCGAGTGTGTTCAAGCCTGAATTATTGCTTCGATCAAAGACTTTTTTCAAATGGTCGTGTATCGAGGATTGACCGAAGTCAGAAGTACCCCGCAAAATGGTCGACGATTTTGCTCACCGCTAAAAGGACCGGAGCATTCCATGCTGGATTGGAGCGTTTTACGCGTCATTCTTAACATCCATCGCGAAGGCAGTATGGTCAAAGCCTCGCGGCTCTTGAAGACAAGCCAGCCGACATTGTCGCGCCAACTGGCCAAGGCTGAACAGGACCTCGGCGTTAAACTGTTTGAACGGAGACACGGTAAGCTCGTCGCGACGGAAGCTGGACAGGCTGTTAGTTATCATGGCCAAAAAATCGAGCGGCAGCTGCAAGGTCTTGAAGACACGTTGCGCAGCATCGACAATGAAATGTCGGGCCTGATCCGCATCAGCGCTCCAGCTCAGCTTTTGCCCTATTCACTTGGCGACGTGCTGGTTGAGTTTCAACAAACCTACCCAGACATCACACTTGATGTCCGTGTCTCTGACGAAATGGCAGATTTCGCATCTGGCGAAATCGATGTAGTGTTTCGCGCCGAAGAAAACCCCAAGCCCAGCCTTTGGGGGCATCGAATTGCACGGCTCAGCACACACTTTTTTGGCCACGAAGACCTGCTTGCCAAATACGGCGACACGACCGAAGCGATCAAGAACGCCAAAAAGGTTCCGCTTGTGATTCATAACGGAGTTGTCGTGTCATCGGAAAACGAGACGTTGAAGCTCTTTCCGCAGGGACAGATTGTGATGCGCACGGACAATCTCGAAACCAGTGCCGCATTTGTGCGACGCGGGCTGGGGTATTGGCCGCCTGCCCGAAATTGTCGGAAGAAACCTTCCAGGTGTCAAAGCGATCGAAGAACAGTCTTCACCCACACAACGCAGTCTCTGGGTTTTGACGCATCGCGACATTCGCGACGTGAAACGTATCCGCCGCTTTATCGATTTCGTAAATGAAAAAGCGGCAGACGACCCCACTGTGCCTCAATAGGCCTTAGCGCGGTCAACAAAGATGCACGAGGAGTAGGAGTGCGACACTCTCCTACATACAAATCTACCCAAAACACTCGGTAATCCACACTCGGTAAAGTGCCGCACAAGATTATTACTCCGACAAACCAACTAAAGATACAAAAGATGTCGAAAGCGTACTATTCAAATATGAATAGGAACATGCATCAAAACCGTATGTTTAGCGGATTTTGGACACAGCATGGATGTTAGTGAATGGTGGGTGATAAGAGATTCGAACTCCTGACATCTTCGATGTGAACGAAGCGCTCTACCACTGAGCTAATCACCCATTGGCATGGGTCTTAGCGTCACTCTGCAGCCTGTGCAAGAGGGTCCGGCGCCTCAGTTTGGTGCGATTCATTTCGGCGCAGGCGTGTCGTGATAATGTGTGCTTTGGTGGTCTTCTTCATACGGGTGATCTTGAGTTTTCCCATCGGAGCGAGGTTCATTTCGCGACCGTCAGCAATGGTTTCCCCAAGCACGGCCAGCATGGCATCGACCACAGGCTTTACATCGCGTTTTTTCACACCGCTGCGCGCCACGATCGTGTCGATCAGCTCTTTTTTCCTCAACTCCGGACCAGTGACCTTGGGCGTTTCGTTCACCACCACTTCAGGTTCAGGCGCGTGCGCAGGGGCTTTGATTGTTTTGGTTGTCGGGGCGGAAGTCGTCGTTTTCTTGGTCGTCGCCATCAATTTCATCCCTTATCTGCTCTAATTTTTTATTGGCAAATGCCAAAACAGCATACCAAGAACATGCACTTTATCCAGTGCTTTGATCGAAAACGGCCACAAAATGGGCCATCCAACCGATTTTCCGGCCAATGCTATGAAAAACGCCGCCCCTCAAAGGGACGGCGTCAAAGCAGAATATCTGGGCAGGGTCAGTGCGCGATTGCCGACGCGCCACCATTGTCCTTGCTCATCGCTTGGGCGGCGGCTTCTTCGGCGGCTTCATCCCACTCGATCGGCTCGGGCTCGGACACCAGCGCCAACTTCAGAACGTCAGACACGTGCTCCACGGGGATAATCTCAAGACCGTCTTTCACATTGTCTGGAAGCTCTACCAGATCTTTTTCGTTTTCTTTCGGGATCAGCACTGTCTTGATCCCGCCCCGCAAGGCTGCGAGCAGTTTCTCTTTCAAACCACCGATGGGCATCGCATTGCCACGCAGAGAGACTTCGCCCGTCATCGCTATATCGCGCTTCACCGGGATGCCCGTCAGTACGGATACGATAGAGGTCACCATAGCCAAACCGGCAGACGGGCCATCTTTGGGCGTCGCGCCATCAGGCACGTGCACGTGGATGTCCATCTGGTCGAACTTGGTCGGTTTCACCCCGATCTGTGGTGAAATCGAACGCACATAGCTGGCGGCCGCGTCGATGGATTCCTTCATCACATCCCCGAGTTTCCCGGTCGTCTTCATCCGCCCCTTGCCCGGCAGTTTAAGCGCCTCGATGTGCAAAAGATCACCGCCCACCGATGTATACGCCAAACCTGTCACAACACCGACCTGGTTTTCGTCTTCAGCCAGCCCGTAACGGTATTTCCGGACACCAAGGAAATCGTCAAGATTGTCCGAGGTCACGACCACCTTCTCGTCTTGCTTCTTGACGATCTTTGTCACCGCTTTCCGCGCAAGTTTGGAAATCTCGCGTTCGAGGTTCCGAACACCAGCTTCGCGGGTGTAGTATCGGATCACATCGGTCAACGCCTCGTCCGTCAGCTCGAATTCACCTTTCTTCAGGCCGTGGTTCTTGACCTGCTTCGACGTCAGGTGACGTTTGGCGATTTCTGCCTTTTCGTCCTCGGTGTAACCCGCGAGCGGAATGATCTCCATCCGATCCAGAAGCGGCCCAGGCATGTTGTACGAGTTCGCCGTGGTCAGGAACATCACGTTCGACAGGTCGTATTCCACCTCAAGATAGTGGTCCACGAAGGTGCCATTCTGTTCCGGATCAAGCACTTCCAGCATCGCCGACGCTGGATCGCCCCGGAAATCCTGCCCCATCTTGTCGATCTCATCGAGCAGGATAAGCGGGTTCGTTGTCTTGGCCTTTTTAAGTGCCTGGATAATCTTGCCCGGCATGGAACCGATATAGGTCCGGCGGTGGCCACGAATTTCGGATTCGTCACGTACGCCGCCCAATGAGATGCGGATAAATTCGCGTCCCGTCGCCTTTGCAACCGATTTACCCAGCGAGGTCTTACCAACACCCGGAGGGCCGACAAGGCACATGATCGGGCCCTTCAGCTTCTTCGAGCGCTGCTGGACCGCGAGATATTCGACGATGCGTTCTTTGACCTTCTCAAGACCGTAGTGATCCGCATCAAGGATCTTTTCGGCATTGCCCAGAGCCTTCTTCACACGCGACTTCACGCCCCAAGGGATCGACAGCATCCAATCAAGATAATTGCGCACGACAGTCGCTTCGGCGCTCATCGGGCTCATGTTCTTAAGCTTCTTGATCTCCGCATCGGCCTTTTCACGGGCTTCCTTGGAAAGCTTTGTCGCGCCAACCCGGTCTTCGAGTTCTGCCACTTCGTTCTGGCCGTCCTCACCGTCACCAAGTTCTTTCTGAATGGCCTTCATCTGCTCATTCAGGTAGTACTCGCGTTGCGTACGCTCCATCTGGGACTTGACGCGTGTCTTGATCTTCTTCTCGACCTGCAGAACGCTCATTTCGCCCTGCATCAGGCCATAGACCTTCTCAAGCCGCTCACTGACAGATAGCGTTTCCAAAAGCTCCTGCTTTTGGTCGACTTCAATCCCAAGATGACCAGCCACGAGATCGGCCAGTTTGGCAGGCGCATCCGCTTCGGATACGGCGCCCAGTGCTTCTTCGGGGACGTTCTTTTTGACCTTGGCATACCGTTCGAATTCTTCACCGACAGTGCGGACCAGCGCAGTGATCGCGGCAGGGTCGCCCGGCATTTCCGTCAGGTATTCGGCGCGGGCTTCAAAGAAATTTTCGTTTTCAAGGTACTCGGTGATGCGCACGCGGCTTTGGCCTTCGACCAGCACTTTTACCGTGCCATCAGGCAGCTTAAGCAATTGCAGAACGTTCGCCAAAACACCGGCGCGGTAAATCCCGTCGGTCTGCGGATCGTCCTCAGACGGATCCATTTGGCTGGCAAGCAGGATCTGCTTGTCATCCGCCATCACTTCTTCCAGAGCGCTGACCGATTTGTCACGGCCCACGAACAGCGGGACGATCATGTGCGGAAAGACAACAATGTCCCGCAGCGGCAACACTGGGTATGAGGCGTTAAGAGGCTCTTGCATGCTCGTATCCTTATCATTGGCAAGATGGCACCGGCCCCGCTCGGCGGCAGCACTAACCATCTCCGGTCTTGGAGCTTAAAGGTGGGTCTGACCACCGTAGGTTTCAACCTTGCCCCTGCTTGAACCACCATATCCTGATGGTCGTGGCCTGCAAGGCGGCTTTTTTAGCGAAGGTTAAATGACCTAGCGCACAAAGGTTGAAATGATCGCCGCAAACGCAGCGCAATGGGCGCAGGCTTCGGCCTGCACCCATCAGATCACTTAGTCTTCTTTTTTTCGGCAGCGGCCTTCATACGCGCCACCAAAGCTGCCTTGGCATCTGGTTCTGCAATACCCTTAGGCAAAGTTTTGTGCGGGTTGAATTTCGGGGCACCCTTGGCGGATTTGGGTGCTCCGGATTTTCCGTAATCCATGTTTAGCTCCTATGCCCGGCGCGGGCGGTTGGCCAGCTTTGCCCCAAGCGGGCGGGCGTCGCAAGGGCTGCGTTGGACAGACAGGTTTGATCTGCCCCCCAAGCTCTGCCATTCAGTTTCCGGCGCGCTGCTGCATCATCATGTGAACTGCGTGCATGCCCTGCTCGACCATTGCGGTCACCTCTGCGGCATGTGTGTGCATTGCCGCGATCAACTCGGGATCGCCCGAAGTCTGAACCACGACCAACCCCTCTTCGGTCACATCAATCTCGGATAGGATGCGATCACCGCGTAAAAAGAACAGGTCCAGCGTTGGGCTTTGAATAAAGATTTTTGGGTCGTCCATTTGACCAACACGGTCAATCATTCCGACGGCATGGCTTACAAGTGCGTCCATCACCTCAGGATCACTGGAGCGCGTCACAGTACGGATACCATTGGGAAGGTTTTCAACCTCCCGAGTCATTGTTTGGAACCGTCGGAACATCAGCGCCAATTCGGCGCTTTCTTCGGCTGTCGCGTTTTCTCCGCGCAGTCCCGGCATCGTGGCCATGTTATGGCCAGTACCATCCGCACCGTGCATGTGGCCATGCCCATGCATTTGTGCCACCGCAGGGCTGGTCAATACCAGACCTGCGATCATTACCACGCTTAAGACTTTATGCATCACGCCGCCCCAAAGTAACCATTGGCACGATTATATTCGGTATCCGCGATGTGAGAAAGGGGCAAACCGCTTGCCGTTCAAACCACCCTGTCCATAAGCGGTGGAGGCAAATCAAGCTGGTCCTTCACCTTGCCCCCCATACGCTGCGGAGTACCGATCATCGTGTTGGTTCCGATATAGGGCTTTTCCGCCTCGCGCCACGCCTTGAACCCACCTTCCAATTGGGCGGCAATTCCTGAGCCACCAGCCAACATGACACGCGCGCAATGCTCTGACCGCAAGCCTTCACCACAATAAAGGACCAACTGCTTGTCAGCTTGCAAAGGCAGGTATTGTGCCTTGAAATAGGGCATCGGCAACAAGAGCGCCCCGGCAATATGCTCGAATACATATTCCTGTGGAGTGCGCACGTCGATCAGAACAATCTCGCCGCGAAAGAATGCACCCGCAACCTCGTCGGGTGTCCAACTTTGGATCTCCCCCTCGTCCACCGTCTCTAAGTTCATAGAACCTCCAAAACATATATTCTTCTTAGAATATGTAACGGTGGCCCGAAGGCGCGTTTTAGCGCAGTTCAAAGTGGTTCGATGTCGCCTTCAGCCCGCTGCGCGTGAAACTGCGCCTCGAAGGCATCAAAACGCCCCCCGGCAATCGCGTCACGCATCCCCTGCATCAATTCCTGATAATAATGTAGGTTGTGCCAGGTCAGCAGCATCCCCGAAATCATTTCTTGCGCGCGGAACACATGGTGCAGGTAGGCGCGACTGTAATTCCGGCACGCGGGACAGGTGCAGTTCTCGTCCAAAGGCCTTGGATCATCCTGATGCCGCGCGTTCTTGATGTTCACCTGCCCACGCCGCGTCCACGCCTGGCCCGTCCGGCCAGACCGGGACGGCAGTACGCAATCCATCATGTCCACCCCGCGCTTGACAGCGCCGACGATATCGTCTGGCTTGCCCACCCCCATAAGGTAGCGCGGACGATCATCTGGCAATTGGCTGGGCGCGAAGTCCAAACAACCGAACATGGCCTCCTGCCCTTCTCCAACGGCCAGGCCACCAATGGCATAACCGTCAAACCCTATGGCCTTCAGAGCCTCTGCCGATTCCTCGCGAAAGTCCTGTTCAAGACCACCTTGCTGAATACCAAACAGCATATGTCCGGGACGGTCTCCAAACGCCTCTTTCGACCGCTCTGCCCAACGCATCGACAAACGCATCGACTCTGCGATCCGATCTCGGTCGGCAGGCAATGCCGGGCATTCGTCGAAACACATCACGATGTCGGACCCCAAAAGGCGCTGGATCTCCATCGATCGCTCGGGCGTTAGCTCGTGTCGCGATCCATCGATATGCGATTTGAATGTGACACCCTTCTCTGTAAGCTTGCGCAGATCAGCAAGGCTCATGACCTGAAAGCCACCAGAATCCGTTAGGATCGGTTTGTCCCAATTCATGAACCGGTGCAGCCCACCAAGGCGATCAATCCGTTCTGCCGTTGGTCGCAGCATCAGGTGATAGGTGTTGCCCAGCAGGATGTCCGCCCCTGTGGCAGCCACGCTTTCGGGCATCATCGCCTTGACCGTCGCTGCAGTTCCCACAGGCATAAATGCCGGAGTGCGGATTGTTCCACGCGGTGTCGTGATGGCCCCGGTCCGCGCCATCCCATCGGTGGCGTGCAGGGCGAAGGAAGAAGAAACTGTCATGGTTCAGCCTTACTTGCAGAGCGCGCCCTTGTGCGCCAAATCACCCGCATTGCCAAGGAGGCGCGATTCCAATGTCTGATATCACACCCAACGATCCGGCACCCAAAGGCCCGGGCACAGACGCCTTGCTGACTTTCGGCTGGGAAGAATGGGTCAGTCTGCCAGACCTTGGCCTTCCTGCGATCCGCGCGAAGGTGGACACAGGCGCCCGTACCTCAGCTCTGCATGCAGCCGATATCGAAGTGTTCGGATCGGCCAGCAAGCCGCGCGTGCGATTTGCAGTAAACCCGATTCCGGGCCGCGAAGACCTTATCATCCCGTGCTCCGCGCCCATCGTCGACCGCCGCGACGTGACATCCTCCAATGGAGAAACTGAAAGTCGCTACGTCATTGCGTCAAAGCTCAATGTCGGCGGTCATGAATGGGACATCGAAATCACGCTGACCGACCGGGGCACAATGACCAATCGTATGCTGCTGGGTCGCCAAGCGCTTAAGGATCACGTCAACATCGTACCCAGCGAGCGCTTCCACCAGCCCGAGCTTGATTTCGATGTATACCACACCCCCAAAGTGCGGAGCATCGCACCAAACCGTGCGCTGCGTGTGGCCGTCCTCAGTCGGGAAAACAACTATTCCACCAGCCGATTGGTGGAAGAAGGCGAAAAACGCGGGCATTCGGTCGAAGTAATCGACACCACCCGCTGTTACATGGCGATCAACGCAATGGCCCCCGAGGTATACTATGACGGCAAGCGCCTGCCCCGTTATGACGCGATCATCCCGCGCATCGGTGCGTCCATCACGCCTTATGGTACGGCCATTGTACGCCAGTTCGAATCCATCGGAACCTACGTCGTCAACGGAAGCACTGGCATCACGTCAAGCCGGGACAAGCTGCACGCGCATCAAATTTTGGCACGCCACCGCATTGGCATGCCGCCCACCGCATTTGCCAACTCACCCAAGGACACGTCAAACCTGATCGGCCTTGTTGGTACCGCGCCCTTGATCGTCAAACTGTTGGAATCGACCCAAGGCAAAGGTGTCGTTCTCGCGGAAACCAAAAAAGCCGCCGAATCCGTTATTGATGCATTCCGGGGTTTGAAAGCCAACTTCTTGGTTCAGGATTTCGTGAAGGAAGCCGCAGGCGAAGACATCCGGTGCCTTGTCGTAAACGGCAAGGTGGTGGCGTCGATGAAACGTACCGGGTCTGAGGGCGATTTTCGCTCTAATCTTCACCGGGGCGGAACAGCGCAAAAGGTTCGCATCACCAAAGAAGAACGCGACACCGCTGCCCGCGCCGCCCGCGTATTCGGTTTAGGATTAGCGGGTGTCGACATGCTCCGATCACACTCGGGACCAAAGGTTCTCGAGGTCAACTCATCCCCGGGTTTGGAAGGCATCGAAAACGCCAGCGGGAAGAACATCGCGGGCCTACTATATGACGCCATCGAAGAAAAAGTTCGCCCAACTCCAGTGCCTCGCCGCAAGAAATTGCGAAAGGCAGACTAATGATCGATCACATGAAAAAATGGGTCGTCGTGATCGCTAAATTTTTTTCGAGTTCCTCCGTTTAAGACAGAGACACCACTTTGTCAGGAACCATTATGTTGACCACTGCTCAAACAGACCTCATTCAAAACTCATTTGCCACCGCAATCTCAAGCCGTGATGATCTTGTCACAGACTTTTATCACGCCTTGTTTGCTAAGGCTCCTTCGGTGCGCGGTATGTTCGCCGATGATATTTCAGGCCAGTCCGAGATGCTGACTGCTACGCTGCAACTCGCTGTCGCAGAGATAAGAAATCTTGAAGCACTTATCGAACCTTTGCGCGAACTAGGCGCCAAGCACGCCGAATATGGTGCCGAACCCGCACATTATGCGGCGGTTTCTGAGGTGTTGGTAGAGTCCCTTCAGGGTGCGGTTGGCCCAACTTGGACGCCAGAACACACACAGGCATGGACGGCCGCGCTCACCGTAATCGCACAGACCATGCTCGATGGCGCAGCGGCAGCCGACCAATAAGCCTCAGCGTTTACAACGCCCTTTCACCCTTGAGACTGAACACATGTCAGACAGCGTACACGGCGACGAAGCAGTGCTTGGCGCCTTAATCAACAGATGCGGCAAGATGCGAATGTTGTCCCATAGCGTCGTCGTCATCTTTTTGCTGGAAGGCGAAACCGAAACGCCTTGCGCGTTGGCAATGGAAAAGCTCGAGCGGGACTTGGCAGAGTTTTCCCAAATCGCAGCAGAAATCGCTCCGGGGTCTTTAGAATCCAAGCTTTCGAAGAACTTGAAACGCGTTCTAGAAGAGGTCGACGCCGTCAGCCGGGCTCAGAACGAAACGTTGACCCGGTTCATCACGAATGCGCGTTTGATACAGGACCGCCTTCGCGAATCGGGAGGATCGCATCTGACCAGTACCATCAAAGAGTTCGCCAGCTTTGTGACCACCACTCTACTGGCAACGCTGAACAGCATCGTCGAGGGAATCAATCGCGCTTTGGATTACGTCATATCCAATCGACAGTCACAGTCCGGCAACCAATCCAAGATGATCCGGTCTTCGATAACAGAGTTGGAAAAGATAAGCCGGATGATCATGATCATTTCGGTCAACGCCTCGATCGAAGCCTCACGCGTCGGTGAAGCTGGACGCGGTTTTTCGGCAGTTGCGGGTGAAATTCGCAATCTCAGCCAATCCGCAAACAAGGTCATCACATCGCTCCGCGTTCAGTACGAGAGCAACGAAGCAAGCTAGGCGATAGCGCAACAACCGAGCTGATTTCGTTGCCCCCTTGAGCCAGACCAACGAACCACCTTGCCGACCAATTCGATGCGTTTCCGCCCCTTTACCCCCCTCAACCCTTTCCCTATATATTTGGTCAGGAACTGACGGGAAGGACCGACATGAACGACGCCAGCCCCAAAATCGAAGGCGCACCATTGATTGCACCCTCCAGCACTGACCATCCGTTGTATGATCAGGTGGTCGAGGCATGCCGCTCGGTTTACGACCCTGAAATTCCCGTCAACATCTACGACCTCGGGCTTGTTTACACGCTTGAAATCAGCGACGAAAACGAAGTTCGCGTGATCATGACCCTGACCGCGCCTGGCTGTCCTGTTGCCGGAGAAATGCCGGGTTGGGTGGCCGAAGCGATTGAGCCTTTGCCAGGGATCAAGCAGGTGGATGTCGAACTGACGTGGGAACCGCCTTGGGGCATGGACATGATGTCAGACGAAGCCCGCCTCGAACTCGGCTTCATGTAAACCATGGCTGTGTCCGATGAGCAGATTGCCTTTGTCAGGGATCTGTTTCGTGGGCTTCCCGCCATTTCAACGCGCAAGATGTTCGGCGGCCTTGGAATCTATTCCGAAGGCGTGATTTTTGCGATCATCGGCCCAGAAGAAACTCTGCTGATCAAGGCCCGTGGACAGTTGGCGGAAGATTTGGCCGCGGAAGGTTGCGAGCAATGGTCTTACGACGGCAAGTCCGGCAAACCGTCAGTCATACCAAGGGCTGCGATCATTGACCCACTTTCGCCCAATCTCTGGTTCCGATTGACGTGATGACGTCCGGTAGG
>CANNCS010000127.1 GCA_947503115.1 uncultured Marivita sp. | reverse complement strand
ACAATTGAGGGCATACCATTCTTCGGTAGGAAATTAGCCATCAAGAAGCAATTGAGGATCAGAGTCGCGTAGTGTGACACAAAAGGCCAACGGCCACCCCTACGCCCTTAAGCACAACCTAAAAGAACCTGTAAGCCGAGCGTTACAGAACTGTCACTTTTAGGCAGCTAAGGGGCACGCACATGTCGTCCGCACAAACATATGATCTACCGGCAAAGGCCACGATTTCGGAATGCGCGAATATTCTGACATCTTTGCGGAAACTGATCGAAGAAAATCACGACATCACTGTCGATTGCAATGCGGTCGAGCAAATCGATCTTGCAATGCTTCAAGTCCTGATCAGTGCCGGAAAGACGGCACAGAGAGACAACAAATCCTTTTCCCTCATCTCGAAGGAAAATGGCACGCTTGATGCAGCTCTCACGGAATACGGCATTTGTTTTTCCCGAACACCTGACCCGATTTGAGTAAAGAAAAAGGAAATAAGCACATGGCAAAAACCGTTCTCGTAGTGGACGATTCTCCCTCGGTTCGGAAGATGGTTCAGATGACGCTGGCTGCGGCTGGGTACGACATCATTGAAGCCGTCGATGGGCAGGATGCCTTTGAAAAAGCGACCTCATCTCACGTAGACGCCATTCCGACCGACCAGAACATGCCTCGCCTCGACGGTCTCAGCTTTATTCGCAAGTTCCGCGAAACACCGCAATCCGTGGGTATTCCAGTCGTGTTCCTGTCCACGGAAAGCGACGCTTCGCTGAAAGCTCAAGCCAAAGAAGCTGGCGCAACAGGCTGGATGGTTAAACCCTTTGATCAGAACCAAATCCTTGCGGTTGTGAAAAAGATCGTCGGCGCATGAGCGGATTTGATGACATAGGGGCGGAGATATTCCGCGAGGAGGCTTCAGAACTGCTTCAATCCATTGAGAAAGGATTGATGGATCTGGAAGCGACTCCTAGTGACACGGAGTTGGTTAACTCCATTTTCCGAAGCATGCACACGATCAAGGGATCAGGTGCCATGTTCGGATTCACCGAGCTTTCGCAATTCGTTCACGAGTTCGAAACGGCTTTTGACGACTTGCGCAACGGCCGCGCCGAAGTCTCCAAAGAACTGATCGGCCTGTCGCTTCAGGCATGCGATCAAATTTGCAAGCTCATGGACGCGGTTGACGGGACCGATCAAGACAACCAACGCATCCTCGAGAGCCTGCGCCAGTTGATGCGCCCCAATGCCGACGGTGCAGCTGTCTCTGCGCCGACAGAAGAGACCGCGGATGCCGAAGTGATCGGCGATCAAGCGCAATCCATCGCGCCAACAGCGACCGATGCAGTGATAACAACAGTTCGGTTTTGGCTGGGCACGGACGCCCTGCGCCTTGGCAGCAACCCTGCCCTGTTGATTGATGAACTGCGTGCGTTTGGTGAAACGACGGTGCGCGCTCTTGATGACCGCATCCCGACCTTGGGCGACCTTGACCCCTCCGATTGTCTGACAGGTTGGGAAGTCGAAGTCGCAGCGGACTTGTCAGACGACGACATCGACATGGTTTTCCTGTTTGTCCGGGATGAAATGGAGCTGACCGTCGAAAAGCGCGGCGCCGAACCCATCGCTCCAGTCGACACCGGATCAGACAAATCGGAACATGCTTCTACTGCAGCCAAACCGGCCGCAGAACCGACACCGACACAGCCTCAGGCCGCCGCCAAGCAAACCGCAGGTGAAACCATGCGGGTCGCGACAGAGCGCTTGGACGAACTGATGGACCGTGTTGGCGAACTCGTCATCGCGGAAGCCCGTTTGCAAGCCCTGACCGGAGCAACAAGCGACCCGGCAATGATGTCGGTCGCCGAAGACATCCAGCGACTTGTCGCAGGTTTGCGAGACGCAACAATGTCGATGCGCATGGTGCCAATCGGCAGCATTTTGGGGCGCTTTCGCCGCCTGATGCGTGATCTTTCGTCGTCTTTGAACAAGCCGTTGGACTTTGTGACGGTTGGCGAAGACACCGAACTCGACAAAACAGTCATCGAACTGCTGGCAGATCCGCTTGTGCATATCCTGCGCAATTCCGTCGATCATGGCTTGGAAACTCCAGAAGAAAGACTTGCTGCTGGCAAACCGGAAACCGGGACAATCGAGCTTGGCGCAAAATATTCCGGTGCCGAAGTGCTTATCAAGGTGCGTGATGACGGACGTGGCCTTAACTCCGAAAAAATTCGGGAGAAGGCGATCAGCCGAGGTCTGATGACCGAAAAGGACGATCTCAGCGACAATGAGATCTTCCGGATGATTTTTCAGCCCGGCTTTTCGACGGTGGACAAAGTTACCGAGCTTTCGGGACGTGGCGTCGGAATGGACGTCGTGATGCGTACGATCGGATCACTTCGGGGCGAGATCGACCTTGCCTCAGAGCTGGGCAAAGGCACGACGCTGACACTTCGTTTGCCGCTGACCCTGGCCATCATTGATGGGATGCTGATCGATGTTGGTGGCGAACGCTACACGATCCCCTTGGCCGCAGTCGAAGAATGCGTCGAACTCCCTGCGCTTCACACCGTCGGGCATGCCGGCTCGTCCTACTTGAACATCCGCGGCGAGCTGGTGCCTTTCGTGCGGTTGCGGCATTTGTTCGAAATCGATGGCGAACCACCCGAATTCCAAAAAGTCGTGGTTGTGTCCTCCGCGGGTGGACGGGTCGGTTTGGTCGTCGATCGGATCATCGGCAATTACCAAACCGTCATCAAACAACTGTCTCAGTTTCACGCCTGCCTGAAGTTCTTTTCGGGCGCGACCATCCTTGGTGATGGGACTGTCGCACTGATCCTCGACGCGACCCAACTCGTTGCGCTTGGCCGTGACGTAGAATTGCGCGCAAGACGGGAGGCTGCGGCATGAGACAAGATATTCAAACCGATATCCTGACCTTTCGGCTTGGCTCGGAAAAACTGGCTTTGCCTGCTGAATACCTGCGAGAGATCCTCGAAGTGGTGCCGATCACTCGGGTTCCCCAGTCGGGTAAATTCGCAACTGGTCTGATCAATGTGCGCGGCGTCGTGGTACCGCTGGCGGATCTGCGCGTTGCTCTGCGCATCCCGCGTAGTCCGGCAACCGAAGATACGCGCATTCTCGTACTCGACGTGCGGGTCGGAGACGAAAAATCAACCGTCGCCATCCTTGCCGATCAAGTCGAAGAGGTCACGACCATAAACACAACCGAGATCGAAGACGTCCCACCCGTGGGGTCGCCTTGGCCACCAGAATTCGTTCTGGGCATCGGCCAACTTAAAGGGGCGTTCGTGATGTTTCCCGATCTCGACACAATTTTCAAAACATACAGCGCCGCGGACGCGGCAAAAGAAAAGGTAGCCGCGTGATGACACAGACAACCACCACTCGAAAAGGGTTCCTCAGCAGCCTTTCCGCCAAGATCATCGCCCTGCAAACGATGACTTTTGTCGCAATGATCGTCGTAGGCATAGCTGGCTTGTTCGGGATGGAAAAAATCCTTGGCCGCATGGAAACCATCTTTGCAGACCGCGTCGTTCCCGTGCAGCAGCTTAAAGAAATCAATGACCTTTACGTGAGCGAGCCCCGCATCATGGTCGATGCGATCTGGGCAGGAGAGATCACTTGGGACGAAGCGAACGTCGCTTTCGCACAAAAGCGCGCGCGGATCGAAGAATTGTGGGGCGCTTACCTGCTGACGTACCTGACACCGGAAGAAGTCATCCTGAAAGACGCGGTTGTTGCAAATAAACCTGACGCGGACGAGGTGATGGAGAGGCTTTCGAAACTGATAGCTGCTGAAAACCGCGGCATTGTTCGGGATTACATGCGCGAGTCTTACTTTGTCGCCATCGACCCAATTTACCAAGCTCTGGGCGCGTTGACAGAGTATCAGTTGGGTGAAGCGGACCGTCAGACCGTTGCAGGCCAATCTATCGCACGACAGACACAGATGGTGATCGGTGGGATCAGCCTTCTTGTAATTCTTGCCGCGCTGGGGATCGTCTGGGTGTTCACCAATCGCATGAAACGCGCGCTGGGTTCGGCTGTTCAACTGGCTGAAAACGTGGCGAACGGCGATCTACGCCAGACCGTCGAAAACACCAGCAATGACGAAATCGGCGAATTGCTTGGCGTGCTGAATACGATGGTTCTTCGTTTGCGCGAAGTCGTCGCGAACGTGTCCACCGCATCCCGTGATGTGGCATCCGGTGCCGCCGAAATGTCGTCGACCTCGGAAACACTGAGCCAAGGGGCCACTGAACAAGCAAGCTCGACCGAAGAAGCATCGGCTTCGATGGAACAGATGGCCGCCAATATCAAGCAAAGCGCGAAAAACGCGTCCGACACCGAGAAAATGGCGTTGAAATCTGCATCTGATGCACGCGAAAGCGGCGAAGCAGTATCCCGCGCTGTGACTGCCATGCAAACCATCGCAGAGAAAATTCTTGTCGTTCAGGAAATCGCCCGTCAGACCGACCTTCTCGCTCTGAACGCTGCGGTTGAAGCCGCCCGCGCGGGTGAACACGGTCGTGGCTTCGCCGTTGTGGCCTCGGAAGTGCGGAAACTTGCAGAACGCAGTCAATCCGCTGCAGGCGAGATCTCCAACCTTTCCGGCAACACTGTGCGCGCTGCACAGGAAGCCGGTGAAATGCTTGAAGAACTGGTACCGGATATCGAACGCACATCGCAGCTTGTTGCCGAGATTTCCCGTGCCAGCCAAGAACAGGATGCTGGGGCTACTCAGGTGAACGTGGCCATCCAGCAGCTTGACAAGGTAACTCAGGAAAACACTTCGGCAGCCGACGAGATGTCGACAACCGCAGAAGCATTGGCCAGCCAAGCCGAACAGCTTCAGGCTTCGATCAAGTTCTTCCGTGTGTCGGACGATGCAACGGCGGATGCAGCCGTGTTCGTCCGCGCTCCGGCCAAGAAGGCGATCCGCCTGGTGGCAAGCAAAGAGACAAAAACGAAAGGTGGCTTCGATTTCGACCTGCAAGAGAATGAAGACGAACTGGACAGCAACTTCCGTCCTCGGAGTGCCGTATAATGTCCAATGTCGGTGCAGTTCTGACGCTCGCCTGCGACGACGAATTGTTCGCCCTGCCAGTGGAGCGGGTTCAGGAAATCCTGGACCTGCGTCCCATCACTCGGCTACCGAACGCTCCATCGCAACTGTTGGGCATGATCGATGTCAGAGGCAACGGTGTAGCGGTAGCCGACTTGCGCGCCTTGTTAGGCATGTCGCCTACTGCCGATACCGAGATGTCGCGGATTGTCGTGCTTTGGGTGCAAAACGGTGAGGATCGCACGATCGTTGCCTTCCGCGCCGACCGTGTGATCGAAGTAACCGCTCTCGACGGTGACGAAATGGAGCCATTGCCGGATGCCGGTTTGTTCAATTGGCGCGATCGAATAATCACGGGTATTGGGCGCCGCAATGGGGACCTAGTGACCGTACTCGACATGGATCGTATGTTTGATGGTCTAGCACCGGAACTCAGTGCTGCATGAACATTACCATGACCCGAGCACCGGAAAACGATACCCATTTGGGATACGATACGTTTGTACGAATGGTACACGACACAATCGGCGTTTGTATCCCAGAGACGAAGCGAAGCGTGATTGAGGCACGACTCTCAAACAGGGTTCACGCTCTCAAACTACAGAGCGTTCAGGACTACTACCGTTATCTTTTCAACGAAGGTGGCCTGAATTCTGAAATGTCTCATATCGAAGAAACCGTCACCACCAACAAGACGGATTTCTTTCGGGAAATAGACCATTTCCACTACTTACGGGATGGGATCCTCGGCAATGGAATGCGGCGCCATGGGACCAAGAAATTCAAGGCATGGAGCGCGGCAGCCTCGACAGGTGCAGAGTCTTTCAGCATGGCCATGTTGCTCGCCGAACATGCACTTGCCTATCCCGGCTTTGACTGGGCAATTCTAGGCACCGACATTTCGGGTCGTGTGCTCGAGCAGGCACGGCGTGCAATCTACTCCCACAATACGATTGAACCGGTGCCAGCAGCATTGCGGAGCCGTTACCTGTTTGAAGGGCAAAACGAATGGCAGGGCAAATGGCGAATTTCACCTTCTCTTCGGAACCGTGTTCAGTTCAGGAAGTTGAACCTCATCAAAGAAGATTATGACGTCGATATGAATCTCGACATCATCTTCCTCCGCAATGTCCTGATCTACTTTGATCCCACTGATCAATTGACAGTTCTGGCCCGCGTTGGTCGCCACTTGGCCCCGGGCGGACATTTGTTTGTTGGAAACTCGGAAAGCATGATCGTGCGCATGCCGCAATTCTGTCAGGTCGCACCGGCGATCTACCGCAAGGAACCATAGAGATGACCAAACCCATCAGCGTCTTGATTGTTGATGATAGCGTTGCCGTGAGAACGGCGTTTTCGACCATCATCAACACCGACCCCGGCCTGACCTTGTTCGGCACCGCGCAAGACCCATTTGTCGCCGTTGAACGGATGCGCAATGACCTGCCTGACGCGATCCTGCTGGACATCGAGATGCCCCGAATGGATGGGCTGACCTTTCTCAAAAAGATTATGGCGCAATGCCCTGTGCCCGTGATCGTCTGTTCCAGTCACTCTCAAAAGGGCTCGAATGCTGCGATGACGGCCCTGGACCTTGGTGCGGCGGAAGTCCTTGCAAAGCCTGATCTGACAACTATCGAAGCCCGCAATCGCGCAGCGCTTCGGATTGGGCAAGCAGTACGCACAGCTGTCGGCGAAAGACCCAACCTATCATCGCGCGGCGTCAATACGGATGAAGGGCGCAGCGATGCCCGGGTTTCACCGGACAAGATATTGCCGCACCGGCCAGCAGTTCGAAAAGGTGGCGCGACGCCTCTCGTCGTAATCGGGTCCTCGACGGGTGGACCCGATGCGCTTCGGCAGGTGTTGACCAGATTGCCCGAAAATGCTCCGCCGATCGCCATCGTGCAACACATGCCAGCAGAATTCACCGGCCCTCTCGCGCGGCGTCTGAACGGGCACTGCCAAATCGAGGTTGTCGAAGCCACGACCGGTGATGCGCTTCAGGCAGGGTGCGCACTCGTAGCCCCCGGTGACCAACACTTGATTATCCACCGTGAAGGCCGTGGCTATGTCGTCGAAGTCGTTGGTGGCCCGTATGTGTCGCGGCATCGGCCCTCTGTCGATGTCCTGTTCAGGTCTGCGGCCCAAGCCGCAGGTGAAAACGCTATGGGAATGCTACTGACAGGTATGGGCGATGACGGCGCAACATGCCTTGGAGAGATCCAGCAATGTGGCGGCTACACGGTCGCACAAAACGAAGCGAGTTGCGTCGTTTATGGCATGCCCCGCTCAGCTGTTGAGGCAGGCGTCGTCGACAAGGTTGCGCCTCTGACCGAAATGTCCGCAGAAATCATGAATTGGTTTGGCGGCAAGTCCCGAAGGGCTGGATAATACCATGAAAGACCATTGGACTGACGTTCTCATCTCACCGGTTGCTCCGGGTTCGAACAAGACTGACAGCGCGGGGCGCGAAAAGGCGATTTCAGACCTTTGCCGCAAGACCGAAGAAGTGTTTCTTGCGGCCGGCGATCACCTGTCTGCAACATCCGGTGCTCTGGGCCAGACACGCAGCGTGCTAGCAGTCTTCGAAGACATGAGCGCCAAGGGCACATTGGCAGAATTGCGCCAACATGGTCAGTGGCATGATAGCGAGATGCGGGCGCTCTCGGACGAGGTGTTCAAGGCGCTTGATATCCTGTCGGCGCTGATGGACCGTGCCCGCGGTGTCGACGGGCAGGTGCGACAACTCCGCGACATTCTCAAAATGATGAACATCGTCGTTCTCAATGCGAGAATTACAGTCGCGGCCACAAAGATTGGCCCCGAAGATAGCGGATCGAACCTGACGGGGTTCACAGAAGACGCAACACGCCTCGTGGCCGAACTCGGAACGATCCTTTCGGGATTGGACGAGGCGATGCAGCGGATCAAGACAGGCAGCGGCGACGCCCTATCCCACGCCCGCTTTCTGGGTGATCTGCTGACTTCCAGTCTGGCTGGACCCGTTGCCTTGTTGAACAAGGAACTCGAAAACTTCGACACGCACATCGAAACACTCGGCTCAGCCAGCGCTGAAATCGCCGACCGTTCCAAAGTTCTCATGGGGGCGTCGGCGACGGCTGTTGCTGGCTTGCAGATCGGCGATACAACACGCCAGCGTTTGGAACACATCCTGTTCATTCTGGAACGCGTTCCCGGCGCGGGCGATGAGTCCGAGGCGCTTTGCTCGCTTGCGGCGCACCAAATGCAAGACATCTCCGATTTGCATGTCGAAGGTGTGGAAGATGTCCGAAAGGGGTCTACAGCCCTTCAAGAAGGGATCATTACACTGCTGCGCGACCATCTGATGGTCTTTGAACAACGTAATGGGTCGCGCAAATTGAAGCAGGGTCTCGAAGAGATCGACAGCAGGATTGCGCAAGCTGTCGAGACCCAGAGCGTTCTAATGGATTTCGCACGATCGCTGTCGCAGGAATTTGAATCCCTCACCCAAGTGATCGCAGCGGGCGAGTCCTTCGAAGCACGCATGCGCATGATCGGCATCAACGCTGTCATCGCCTGTGCGCGGCTTGGTCGACGTGGATTGGCCCTAAGAGAGATCGCCGGCCAACTCCAACAACTCGCCCGTGACGCATCATCCCGCCTGCCCGTTGTGAAAACCGAATTGGCCGAGATGATGGAATTGGCAAGTGACACAATTGGTTTGTTGGAAACAGCCAGTGAACGTGCAAACACATTGCCAGATGGCGCTGTGCGTCAATTGTCGGATGGCGTCCGGGAAATCGGAGAAGCCGCTTACCGCAGCGGAGAGATCGTTGCGGGAATCCGTACAACACTGGACGAGTCTCGTGGGTGGCTTGCGCCCGTGACAGAACATGCAAATCTGATCAAAAAGACTGCAAGAATGTTCACCCCGGACCTTGGACAAGATGGGTTCCCTGGCAAGATCGACGGCATCGCAGACGAGGCGTTCGCGGTGTACACGATGGAACGTGAACGCGATATCCATCGCAAAGTGATCCTTCCACCCGAAGGTATAGCGGAAATCGAACCCGAAGAAGCAGAAGCCAAGGTCGAAGACGCAGTTCTACCATCGGCCGAAAGCGAAGACCCGTTGGACGATATTTTCTTCTAGAGTGCCTAGCGCGCATATTATTGCGCGTCGGGTTGGGGGTTCCGTCTCTTTGGTTTGGTGATTTATGCTGTCACCGAACCAAAATGGAACCGGATCATGTCACAACCGATGATGGCCGCGGGATTTGTCGCGGCTTTTCTGGATTTCGCTGTGTCTCGCGGGGCCGACCGATCCACTTTGATTGGCGTCGCCGACTTGGACGATGCCATGCTGTCAGACCAAGACAGCCGCGTTCCAGTTGCCGCCTATCAAGCTGTAATCGCATCCGCGATGCAACAGACAAGCGACACCGCACTGTTGTTGCGTCACACGCTAGAGTCGCGGTTGGAAATGATATCGGTCGTGGGGCAAATCGTGCATCACTCGGCATCGCTTCCGCATTCGATTGAACAGCTCAACCGCTACCTCCGGCTCATGGCCGAAAACAATACATTAGCTGGACGAGACAGGTTCGAGCTTTTGCACCATGCCGGTGAGGTCTGGATCGTCGACCACATGCACGTCGCAGGTGCGGATTACATTGCACTCGAAGCGTCTTTCGCGCGCTTTATCAGCGAATTCCGAAGATCGTTTCCTGACCAGACCTTCGAACTTGAGATGGAAGTGACGTACGCACCGCCGCCACATGTCGGTGAATACCCTGACCTATTCCAAATTCCCGTCCGGTTTCATGCCGAACGCAACGCGCTGCGTATTGATCCGATCTGGGTCTCCGAGGAAATGGGTTTCGAACCGGGCAACGCCTATGTTTTCGGTGTGTTCACACGCCACGCAGACGCGCTTTTGGATCAGCTCGAGCGCGAAGACACCCTGCGGGCACATATCGAAGCTCATATATTGCCGGACCTACACCAAGGTTCCCTGTCGATGGATAAGGTCGCCCGTGACATGGGAATGAGCAGACAAACGCTTTATCGAAGGCTCAAAGACGAAGACATCACCTTTGCGGAAATCCACGACGATTTGCGACAACGCATGGCGCGGGATTATCTGACCGCCCGCAAAGTGTCAGTCAACGAAACGGCCTACCTTCTGGGGTTTTCTGAAGCGTCATCATTTGTCCGCGCGTTCAAGCGCTGGACCGGGCAAAGCCCCAGAGCATTCAGAGACGCCGCCGCCTGACACGCAGAAGGCTTTGGCGCCAAGTGTCAATTTCTTGGTACGAGCGGTCATCCCGGTAGAAGGATCGCTTGGTTATGTCCGCACGCATCAACTCGGATGCGAAAGGATATACCGAATGAAACGCCCTACCCTCACCGCCTTCAGCATCGTCATCATGGTTTCGGCATGTGCCGACAGCGGCGCGAACTACACACCCATTCTTGACGGTGTTCCGACAGCGGCATTCCAAGCTGACGTTACAGACTGCCAGGCGCTCGCGCGTAACCAACGTCAATTCGATCAAGATACGATTGGCGCAGCCGTGCTTGGCGCAGGTGCCGGCGCCATCTTGGGAGATCTCGACGAGGACGGAGACGCGCTCGGCGGCGCCGTAGCCGGAGCACTGGCTGGCGGCATCTCAAGTGCCGTTGAAGCATCCGATCGGCGCCAAGCCATTGTGATCGAATGTCTGCGTGGCCGTGGCCACCGGGTTGTCGGCTGAAACCACAAAGAAGGAGCACCCTTATGGCCGATATTCTCGAAATGCGCCGCCACCGCTTCGACGCACTGCATGGGTTCCTAACAGGTGCGAAACCTGTGCTCCCGCAAAGACGCCGTCAATCGGGCCGGTGCGAAGTCATGTTATGTATTTCCATTCTCATGACCGCTGTCACAGCGGTCGTGGGCCTAAACGCTTTGTAAGGACAGACACTATGAAAACGGTCTTTATCGCAGGTGCGACCGGCTATCTTGGCCGCTTCCTCTGCGCCGAATACAGTCGCCGCGGCTGGTATGTGGTCGCGTTGGTTCGCAACCCACAATCCGCCGCTGTCCTAGCCGCCGACAGCATTGTCACGGCTCAGGCAACGGACGCCAGCAGCTTGAAAGGTATGATGGATGGGGCCGATCTGGTCGTGTCCGCGTTAGGGATTACACGGCAAGTCGACGGCCTCAGTTACCAGGACGTTGACTATCAGGCCAACATCAACCTTTTGCGCGAAGCGGAACGCGCCGGGGTGGACAGGTTCGCCTATGTCCACGTCCTGCACGCTGACGCGATGCTGCATATCCCGCTGGCGGCAGCAAAAGCGGAATTCGTAGAGGCCTTACAAGCCTCGACACTCAATTCTACGGTTATCGCACCGTCAGGATACTTCTCTGACATGGGCGAAGTATTTGCCATGGCCCAAGCTGGGCGTATCTGGCTGTTCGGATCAGGAACAACTCGGATCAATCCGATTCATGGCGCGGATTTGGCAAGTGTCGTCGCCAATGCCACCGACGCCGAAACTGCTTGGGTCGACGCAGGCGGCCCCGATGCATTCACGCAAACCGAATTAGCCGATTTGGCCTTCAAAGCGATTGGTCGTACGCCACACATCACGCGCCTGCCCGATATCCTGCGCAAGATCACTCTGTCCATCCTGCCCCGTATCACGCCACAACGCGTGCACGGTCCGGCACAATTCTTTCTGACGGCATGTGCGATGGAGATGGTGGGAACCGCATTCGGCACGCTCCGTCTTGAAGACCATTTCCAAGCGTTGGCGGCAGGTTTGGATCCTACGTCTAAAGGAGGTGCGTCATGACCCTGACACGCGCTGGCGGTCTCGCCGCTTTGATGTGCGCTGGCACCTACCTGTTTGGTTTTGCACTTTTGGTGACGCTCCTAGCTCCGCTAGGGTTCGGGACAGATCAAATCGACGTTCAGGCCGTGATGGCGTTCAATCACCAAAGGCCCGGACTCCTGACCGTATGGAACACGACGATCTATATTGTTAACGCTTTGGCACTTGCATTGTTGGTTGTATCCCTGTCCGCGCGACTTCGCACCTTTGATCCAGGTTGGGCCAGCGTCACCCATGCGATCGGGCTAATTTGGGCAACACTTGTGTTGGGCGCAGGGATGATCGCCAATGTCGCCATTGAAAAGGTAAGCGCTCTCTATCCCACCGACCCTGAAGGCGCCGCCGTACTTTGGAGCGTTATGCACAGCGTAGAATCGGGTCTTGGAGGCGGCAACGAAATCGCTGGGGCTGTCTGGATCTGTTGTGTTATACCAAAGGGGCTGGCTTCTGACTCATTAGGGATTTCTGAGGTTCCCAGCTCGCCCGCGCTCTGATTCCATG
>CANNCS010000126.1 GCA_947503115.1 uncultured Marivita sp. | reverse complement strand
GGTACTGCGACTCAAGTCGTGGGAGAGTAGGTCACCGCCAAACCTAATAAAATCCCCAATCTCTTAAAACATGTCCATATATTGTCGCGGGGTGGAGCAGCCCGGTAGCTCGTCAGGCTCATAACCTGAAGGTCGTAGGTTCAAATCCTACCCCCGCAACCAAAATTACCAATCATATCAGATGCTTAGTTCCCTAGTAAAATACTGGGGAATTATAAGCGCATCTCATGTCAACGCCATGTCAACGTTTGGCGAGTCGCACCCCCAGAAAAGCCGTAATCGTTGGTAATCAGTCGAAACCAATGATTGTCGATGACGTTCGTGCATATCGACACGGATTTAGCTGATGAGCGTGGCCTTTGATCTTCTTCAATGGCGACCGCAACATAATTTGTACTTCCGGCCTGAGCCACATGAACATGGATCGTTCCTCCCCGGGCGGAGAGTAGCCTTGTGGGGCTTGCTAGACCGATTGGCAGGAACCGCTCCAGCCAGTTCCGGGCGAGATTGGTGCAGGATCGTCGCAACACAGTTGGGAATTAGGTCAGGCGCTTCGAGATCGATTTCGTCGATCTCGTCATCTGTAAACTTGCTATTGCCTGTGTAAATGTCCTGTAGCGCCATCATGAAGATCATCGTGGCTCGAGTTTCGTCATCGGCCAGGTCGAGCAGGTTTTCCCAAGCCTCCGGACGCAAACGCATCGCACGAGTGAAGCCGTCCACCCAAGGCTCCCAGAGAGTCTCATCACTGTTCGGATCCACCTCGTAGATCGGCTCGATCCAGAGCGACCGGGTCATCGTTCCCGCCACGGAATTGTAATGCTCCATAACGGCGCCGATCGTTTCTTCCGCCGCCTTTTGATCCGGGAATTGCGCGTCGCCAGTTTCGCCCCACACCTCCGGGAGCCATTCCGACGGTGGAATCATCTCGGGGCAAGCCAGCACGCCAGTCACATACCCGTCGAGTTCGCTCAACGTCATGGGCATGTTATCGACTGGCAGCGCGAACAGGAGTTCGTTCAGCCGATCCAGCCGTTTTTCCTCTTTGGTCATGATCTGCCCTTTCTGTGTGCTGCCGTGATAATCAACGCGCGCATGAGGGTGAAGCCTTGGATAGACGCATCACCAGTCACTCCAGCCACTCATCCAGCTTCGACCAGCGCCGACGGCCTGAGACATTCTTTACCGCGATTGCCACGGCCTTCTTCTGACCAACCAGCACGACGAGCTTCTTGCCCCGGGTAACGCCGGTGTAGATCAAGTTGCGCTGCAGCATCGCGTAGTGCTGGGTCATCACGGGGATCACGACGGCGGGGTATTCCGACCCCTGACTCTTGTGGATCGTGGCGGCATAGGCTGGAACCAGCGTGTCGAGTTCGCCAAAGAGAAATGTCACAGCGCGACCGTCGAAGTTCAAGGCCACCTCGCCGTCATCGAGGTCGACATCCTCAATCATGCCGATGTCCCCGTTGTAGACGTCCTTGTCGTAATCGTTCTCGATCTGCATGACCTTGTCGCCCGGGGCGAAGGTCCATCCAAAACGTTCAACCTTCTTCTCCCCAGCGGGGTTCAGAGCGGCCTGCAGCTCGATGTTGAGGGACCGCGCGCCTACGCCGCCGCGGTTCATCGGGCAGAGGACTTGGATGTCCTTGATTGGATCGAAGCCAAAACGCTGCGGGATGCGCTTGGCGACCAGCTCAACGATGCGTGGCACGGCTTGCTCCGGCTCCGCGGCCGGGACGAAATAGAAGTCCGCCTCCCCATCGGGCTTGCCAAGATCGGGCAACTGCCCCGCATTGATAGCATGCGCCGTGGTGATGATCTTGCTCTGGGCTGCTTGCCGGAACACCTCGGTAAGCCGCACCACTGGCACTGCGCCTGATCCAATGATGTCGGCCAGAACCTGGCCGGGTCCCACAGATGGAAGCTGATCAATGTCGCCGACAATCAGCAACGCCGCGGTGCTGGGCACGGCCTTCAGGAGCGACTGCATCAGCAGCACATCGACCATCGAGCTTTCGTCCACGACCAGCAGGTCGCAGTCGAGTGGATTTTCCTCATTGCGCTTGAAGCCGAAGGCCTTCGGGTCGAATTCCAGGAGCCGGTGGATGGTCTTGGCCTCCATACCGGTGGCCTCCGTCATGCGCTTGGCCGCGCGGCCGGTAGGCGCGCAAAGCAGCAACTTCACGGCCTTGGCAGCCAGAATGCGCAGGATCGAGTTCACGATCGTGGTCTTGCCAACGCCGGGTCCGCCGGTGATCACCATGAGCTTTGAGCACAACGCCAGCCGGATCGCCTCTGCCTGGCTTGCAGCAAGAGAGAGACCCGTTTTTTGTTCGATCCAGGGCAGTGCCTTGTCTGCGTCGATCTCAGGCCAGGGCAGGGCGCCGGCGCGGATGCGCTTTACATGCTCGGAGATACCGCGCTCGGCGAGATACAGTCCGGTCAGGAAGATGCAGTCCGCGTCGGCCACGCGATCGGCCGTCACGGTCTCTTCGGCAAGTTCTTCTGCTAAGGCGCTGTCGATCAAAGGAGCAGGGACCTCGAGCAGCTTGCCCGCCAGCCCGATCAACTCGACCCGCGGCAAGCCACAATGGCCATCGCCCATCGCCTCGGTAAGCGCGAAGGAAATGCCCGCGCGCACGCGGATCATCGCGGTCTTCTCGATGCCGAGCTTCTCGGCGATCATGTCCGCGGTGCGGAAGCCGATGCCACGGATGTCCTTGGCCAGCCGATAAGGGTTCTCGCTCATGACCTGCACAGCATCCGTGCCATAGGTCTTGAAGATCCGCACCGCCCGCGCTGTGCCCACCCCGTGCTGGTGTAGGAACACCATGATCTCTCGGATCACCTTCTGATCCGCCCACCCGGCCGTGATCTTGGCTGCGCGCATGGGACCGATGCCGGTGACTTCGCGCAGCCGCTCGGGTGCCGCCTCAATGATGTCGAAGACATCCTTGCCGAAGGCTTTGACCAGCCGCTTGGCATAGACCGGCCCGATCCCACGTATCATGCCAGAGCCGAGATATTTCTCGATGCCGTCAGTCGTGGACGGCGCATGGGTTTTCAGGAAATGCGCCTTGAACTGCAGACCGTGATTGCGGTCGTTCAGCCAGAGCCCAGAAGCCGTGATCCATTCGCCCGCCGAAATCATCGCGGCATGGCCCACAGTGGTCACCAGATCCCGGTGCCCTCTCGCTTTCACCCTCAGCACGCAGAAGCCGTTCTCAGAATTGTGGAAGGTCACCCGTTCCACAAGACCAGCGAGGACTTCCGTTGTGCTCTCGGCGGGTGGCTTCATGGCAGGCGCTGCCCCCGCCGCCAGTCCCATGGCATCACGAATTGTCCAGCCCAGATATTGCGCCCAGCGCGGCGGGCTTGATCTTCCGCTCCGATGTAATCCCGCGAGTACCGCCTGTAGGCGACGGCCCAACCTTCGCTGACCAACCAGCGGTTCAGGTCCTGATTGTCTTGTGCGCAGACAGCGATCGCACGATCGTAACGGTCAACATCGCGCACTGCGCAGTTCACCGTACGGCGACCAATCCGGTCGGACAGCGCTAATGCAGCCTGTTGGCCACAGCGCCACTGCTGTCCAGAGGGATTGGTGCAGAGCTGTCGGCTCTCTGGCGCATCTATTCCGTGCAAACGGATCCTGACGCCGTGGATTTCAATAGTGTCAGCGTCAATCACGCTTGCGACACCGACAAGCTCATTCGCTGTGACGGGCGCTGCAGAAAGTAGCAGTGCGAGGGCGGCAACAATTTTCAGAAGCGGCATTAGACCCTCAACAGGTCCAACAAGGGGTCAAAAGCATAGAGCGCCGCCCGGCGCCCGGCTGCAGGCTGCAACGTTCTTAGGAGCCCTGCCTCGACAAGCCGTCGGGACAGCAACCGCGCAGAGGTCGCCGGAATGCCTGATCTTTCGACGAACCGATCATTGCGAAACACCGGGCTCGCGAATACGAAGTCCAGCGCCTGATCGTGAAACTGCGAGTTCAACACCTCACGGAAGCGCTCGCGCATGTCCACGTGCAGCCTGAAGATCGCATCAGCTGTCTCGATGTTCACCGTGGCCTGTTCATGCATGGCCTGAAGAAAGAAGATTACCCAGCCGGTCCAGTCTTCCTCAGCTGATACGGCTCGCATCCGTTCGATATATTCGTCTTTATGGGTCTCGAAGTAGCCTGAGACAAAGAAGTTGGGCTGGCTGAGCACACCTAGTCGCCAGAGCATCAGCGTGATCAGCATGCGGCCGATCCGGCCATTACCATCTTCGAACGGGTGAAGCGCTTCGAATTCCACATGTGCGAGAGCCGTGCGGATGAGCGGACGCGTCGCACTGGTGTTTATGAACTGGACCAAAGCCGCCATCGCAGGTTCAAGCTGCTCTGGGGCAATGGGGACGTAGTAAATCTTTCCGCGGCGCTCATCCCCGATGTAGTTCTGCTCGATTTTATAGCTCCCAGGGCGCTTTGTAGCGCCACGCCCGGCGGAGAGCAGTTGCTGATGCGCAGACCGGATAAGATGTTCCCCAAGCGGCATACCTTCAGCAAGGGCATCTTGCGCGCTTCGGAGGGCGCGCGAATAGAGGTAAGTCTCAATGTCGTCGTGGCGGGCATCGCGATAGAGATCCGTGCTTCCGGAATCTTCCTCTGCTTCCAGGCGATAGAGGTCCTCAATCGTCGAGATCGTGCCCTCCATCCGCGACGAGGTCACCGCGTCCTGGCGGCGCAATGGAGCGAGGAACAGCTCGCCATTCACCATGCCCGATATCTTGGCGTCATAGCGTGCCAGCGAAGCCGCAGCCTCTTCCAGAGGGCCAAGCAGCCGTTCGTAATCCAGTGATTTGGGCGGGAAAGCACCCTCATGGTAGCGCACTGCATCTGCAAGATCGTAGGTTTTGGTGGCCATTTTCTAGCTCAAACTGTCGTCAACGCGGTTTGATGGCACCCTAGTCACATCAAGCGCTGTTGACAACGAAATATAGTTGAATATTGCCATCAACGGCTTTTGACCCTTGTTGGCTGCCATCAAAGTGTCTTGGCGGCACGAAGAAAGGGCAATGAGTTACCAACCAGTTTTCTGACCGGCATAGGCCTGCTGCGACTTTGGAAGGCAATGGTTGTGTCGGTCACGCGGTGCCTCAAGATGGATTCCCCTTACATTAGGGTGTAGGCATGCATCATGGATTTTGTCTTTTATGATCTGGAAACCACGGGAATATCACCCGAATTCGACCAGCCGTTGCAGTTCGCCGCGATCTGGACGAATGAGAATTTCGTGGAAAAGGATAGGGTCAACATCCGTTGCCGGTTGGCTCCCCATATTCTGCCTTCACCGCAAGCCTTGGTCGTAACCCGTGTCACTCCTGATCAGTTGACAGACCCAAGCCTTCCGTCGCTGTTTGAGTTCTCGCAGCAGGTGGTCGAGTTCACCGAACAATGGGCGCCGGCGATTTGGGTTGGCTACAACACGATGAAGTTCGACGAGGAGGTGCTGCGGCAGACCTTCTACCAGAACCTGTCGCCGAACATTTACGCCACGCAGTTCAATGGCAACACGCGCTTTGACATTTTGCCTGCTGTCTATGCCGCTTATGCCCGACACCCGGATCTACTCGTCTGGCCCACCGATGACACTGGCCGGCGGAGCTTTAAGCTTGATCGGCTGGCGCCTGCAAACGGTTTCAATGCCCACAACGCGCATGATGCCCTGGGGGATGTCGAGGCGACCATCCACATCGCAAGTCTAATCGCAACGCGCAGCCCAGCACTTTGGTCTGAGTTGATCGACAACGCCCACAAGGCACGCGTGCAGGCAAAGCTTGAGAGCTTTCGACCTTATGAACTGGTCACACGCTTTGGCGGTGGTGAGCCGCGATCCTATGTGGGCTGTTTCTGCGGATACTCCTACGGCAACAGCGCGCAGGCGGCATTTTTCGATCTGGATGCTGCGGACCCAACTGAATTCCTCACCGCATCGGATGAAACGATCTTCGAAGCGGTGGACGCTACGCCGAAGATCATCAGGGGTGTGTCTACGAATAAAGCACCTGCGCTCCTCGAACACACAGCGCCCAGCGCAGAGCATCTGAACCGGGCGGCGGTCATCGCCAACGCGCCTGAGTTTCGTAAGCGTGTAGGCGCAGCCATGGCCGCCCGCTTTGCCGAAGAGCCGGACGCTCCCCCCAAGCCGGTTGAGCAGCAAATTTATGGGGAATTCTATTCCAATGCCGACAAGCAGTTCTTGCAGGAGTTTCAGCATGCGACGTGGCCGCGCCGCCAAGAAATCGTCGCAAGCCTTTCAGATACTCGGCTGCGTCAGCTCGGTCGGCGGTTGGTGGCGTTTTACAGCCCTGAACTGCTGACAGCAGACGAGATGGCGCTCTTCAAAGCCTATCTGCGAGATAAGTGGTCGGCGCCTGACGCCCCTGAAACCGAATGGATGACCTTCGAAAAAGCGGAGGCCGCTTTGGGTGAATTACGTTCTGCTGGTGCTGCTGAGCCTCGTGAGCTTGAAGCGATTGCTTCATTTCTTTGGGCATGGTGCTTAAGGGATGAGTAGTAACCTAGGAGCGCAAATGTTGTATTGGTCCGCTTTCTCTCGTTCGGGCGGACCAGCGCAATAGGAAGATGCGGAGACCAAATGTCCATTTCGTACAGTCGCGAAAGTCGAATTAAGCACCTGCTACAGCAATACGACCGAGGCGTTCAGTTTCATAGGCAAGAGTTCTCCGAAATCGAAGCAAAGGTTAAGTATTGGTTAACCTTTCTTCTCCCTTTATCACTTGGATTGCTCGGCTACTTATTAAGAGCTGATGCAAGCGCATTAGGGTTTTACTTTTATGCAGCGGCAGCTGCCACGCTAGTGACGTTAGTCATGGTGATCATCACGTTTGCTCTGTCGCTCCGAGTGGCATCAATACAAGCTGGTATCCTGAGGCCGCATCCACCCGAATTACGCGAGATGGATTACTACACGAACGGAGAAGATGAAATCTGGGAGGAGTACTTAGGCTCCAGACCCATTGATTTCAGTCCGTTGCCGTGATTCAGGCTCCGCAAGGAGACCTGATCCATGAGCAATCTTTACTGGCTGACCGAGGCGCAGATTGAGCGCCTGAAACCGTTTTTCCCCAAGAGCCATGGCAAGCCTCGGGTTGATGATCGAAGGGTCCTGAGTGGCATAATCTTCATCAATCGCAATGGTTTGCGGTGGTGCGATGCGCCTAGGGAGTATGGTCCGGCCAAAACCCTCTACAACCGCTGGAAACGCTGGAGTGAAAAGGGCGTCTTCGCCCGGATCATGGCGGGCCTGGCCGCCGAAGGCGCCGATCACAAGACCATCATGATCGACGCGACCTATTTGAAAGCGCACCGCACGGCCTCGAGCCTGCGGGTAAAAAAGGGGGGCGTGCTCGCCAAATCGGGCGCACGAAGGGCGGCATTAACACGAAGTTACATGCCGTCACCGATGCGACGGGCCGCCCGATCCGGTTCTTCATGTCGGCCGGACAGGTGAGCGACTACACCGGCGCAGCGGCGTTGCTGAGTAGCCTGCCGAAGGCTGATTGGCTCTTGGGGGATCGTGGATACGATGCCGATTGGCTGCGAGACGCGTTGAAAGACAAAGGGATAAAGGTTTGCATCCCCGGTCGAGGGAATGTCCCGAACGATGTTGAAAAGCGTTTTTGGCGACGCTGCGGATTTCATGGTTATGCGGCCTGAGCCACCGGGTCAACCGGCGCATCAGTTTCTGGGGCGCGGTGCTTGTCCAACGCGGCCTTCAAGTCGGGCAGTTGCTTGTAGGCTTTGAGGCGGCGAAAGCCCTTGCCTGCTTCGAGCATGCCGGCGGCGGTCCAGCGCATCGCCATCTGGGCATCACGCCAGCGCTTCACATTTCGACAGACCTGACGGATCACAGCATTCATCGACTCGATGATGTTCGTGGAAGCCAATGATCGGCGCAATTCCGAAGGGACGCCGAGGCGGATCACGGTCAGGATCTCGTCTAACCCTTCCAGGATCGTTCGGCTGATGCCGGGTGCTTCCAGCTCCAGACGTCGCGCCAGATTGCGTAGAAGACGTTCCGCTTTTTCCGCGTCATCGAGCTTCCATGCCTGTTTCAGCGCGTGGCGGACCGCAGCGTGATGCTTCGGGTCAATCCGCTCGGCGATATTGCGCGCCTTGTGAACCTGGCAGCGCTGGATCGGGATGTCCGCGCCGAATGTCCTGCGAATTGCCTTACTCAAGGCCTTGGCTCCATCGACGATGAACAGCCTGCAGACTTCGGGGTCCAGCCCGCGCTCAATCAGATTGTCCAGAAGCGCTTGCACGGTGGCAGCGTTTTCTGTGGCACCTTCAACCACGCCGAGCGGATGCTTATGCCCTTCAATATCAATGCCAACAGCGCCGATCATCAACAGCTTGTCGGTCATGTGCAGGCCATCAATTTGGATCACCAGAAGATCAAGGTGCGATAAGTCCGAAGCCATCCATTCGCCCATACGCGCTTCGGTCAGCGCCTTGAAACGTCGCGAGACCGCCGATTTCGACAGGCCTGAACCATCTTGCGAGGGAACCCCCGCTTCGGGCAAACGAACGGCCCGCCCAAACTTGCGTGTCGCCACATTTATCAGCATCAGGTTCATCGCCCATTCATCCAGCCAGCCGGCCTCGGCGGCCTCCTGCCAACTGGGCAGCGGCATCTCCTTCCCGGTGGCTTTCGACCGTACGCGGGGACGCTCCAACTCCACCTTGCCGCCTTGGAACCCAAGGCGACCTCGGGTCGTGCCCCAGCGGTGGCCTGGCTTATCGGCGTTGCGCGCGTGTGCCTCGCCGGCCAATTTCAATGCGTCGCTTTCCATCATCTCGCTGAGCGCTGAAACTCCCGCCAGCAGGCAGAACTGGTCAAAGCTCTGCCCGACTGCCTCCCAAGCACCGGCAACGGCGCCACGCAGATCATTCTGGCTGGCCAGCGCCGCCTGCGATGTCGTAGTCTTCTTCATGGTGTTGCTTTCCTTTCGGTTTGAACACCCCGAGCCTACGGCTCAGGGAAAGCAACGCCACCCTTTACGCAAAGTTCAACTTCAACCGGGACATCCCCCCGGTCGAAAGTCACGCAAGAAAGCCGTGAAATATGACAAACGACGGTACAAACGGCGCAACCGGATCGAGATCATGTTCGGCCGCCTAAAAGACTGGAGACGCGTCGCAACACGATACGACCGATGCCCCGAGACCTTCCTCTCCGCAATAGCTCTCGCAGCAACAATCCTCTTCTGGCTCTGAAACTCAATGAGTCTGGAGCCTAAGATCGGCTGAGAAACATCGCACAATCTCACAGATTTTCTTCTCGGAAATACGCGAACGGAATGAGTATCTATTCTTCATGCCTTTTCATATCCTTATGACAAAAATTAGTCACTCAGCTAGGCATAACCCTTGTTTTAATAGCCTGTTACTACGTCGCTTTCTGGCGCACGCAACGTCCCAAGTTAAATTGGGTGAATAAGGCGGGTTCAGTTGGGGTGAGGCTCAAATTACATTTTTTCTGCAATTATCACGGATGTTATTTTCAAGGAATTTCTGTAATTCTTTATGCCCTTCAGGAAGTGCATTCTGAACTAAGGGTATCCCATTCGCATCAGTCTTAAATTTGAAATTTTTGCCCACCTTTTCAAAAATATCTTTTTCCATCATTTTTTGTACTTGGTTATGTACTGTAGATCTAGGTAAGCCAGTTCGCTCTGATATGTAATCAAGTGTGACTCCGATAGAGAAACCACCTCGGTTTTCGTTTTTAAGATCCAAGTACTGTTCATAATTGAATAGGTGCATTATAATTGCACAATTCGCATTCCCAAAATAATTTAAATAACCTTTGTTCAGTAGAATAATTAACTCGGTTAATTCTATCCGAGAATGTAGGTAAGAGGATGGCATGATTTCCGGTGTCTATTTTTTCCATAAGCCCAGATACAGATATCCGAATTTCGGACACAGTCAATGCTTTTGTCCGAAATTCGGATTTTTGTGTTTTGTAATGCATTGGACCCCATAATAGTACGTGGGTCTAAGAAGGCGGGTTGGGTGCTGATCGTTCGACTCGAAAACAGCAGTTTTGGGCAAGCGCTAGAAGGCTGGTTGCGCTGCTCCGGGCGGGGACATGTTGCTTGAAGAGAATTTTTTCTAGCAGAACTGCGCCAACTCGTTAGCAAGCAACACGAGGATCACGATGTGGCGGTGTGGCATTTGAAGGGAATGGTGGTGGTTGGGGTGGCAGTCGAACTGAGTGCCCACCAATTTGATACTCTCTAAATGTCTGTTTTTGTACTTGTGATGTGGTCAGGCATAAGCCCACGTTAAAAAAAAGGCCCTGCACGTAATGACTGCACACGGATTTATGTTGCCATTAACCCGATCAACAGAAACAACAAAATCGCATTGTAAAAGCATATCGGTCGTTGGGGCACCTGTTTCTTTGCTAACCCTCGCCGCTTGCAAGCGGGTCGGCGTCCTGGATCGCAACGCTGAGCCTGTTGGCGTTGCTGAAACGTTGTCTGCGACCGAGGACACGGCGGTGACCTATGCCGCTGGGGATCTTCTGGGCAATGACACGGATGCGGATGGCAACACGCTGAGCATCAAGAGTGTGACCGCGATCACCGGCGGCACGGCTGTTCTGAACCAGGACGGCACGGTCACCTTCACGCCGACGGCGAACTTCAACGGTGCGGCCAGCTTCAGCTACATCGCGACCGATGGCACCGCCGATACGGCCTCGACGACTGTGACGGTGAATGTCGGTGCGGCGAATGACGCGCCTGTTATGCGTGCCTCGTTAGTCGTGGTCCAGCGTGTAAGCCTCGAAAAAATACAAGACCGAGTTGGAGTGCAAACGCATGTCTGAGTGCATTGGAAATGACGCCGCAATGGCAAAGCCAACGACCCGCCATTCTACTATTGAACGCGAACTACCTCTGCCCGGAGGAGATCATCAAATTGAAAAAGAGGATGCGCGCCCCCAAAAGGTGCAAAGCTCCAACCAGAAGAACAAGAGCTCAAAACTTTTTGTACTCACGCCTCTGTCGCTCCTGGCGCTCGCCGCGTGTCGCAGCGGAGGGACTGATGCTGAAGATGGAGCTGACGACGGCCTAAGTTCACTTTTGGGTCGGGTTGTTAAAGGCCCATTAGAGAACGCGTTTGTTTTCGCTGATATAAATAACAATGGGTCTTTTGATCTTGGCGAACCATCCTCCACAACCGACTCAGACGGTCGATTCACTTTGGAGGGAGCTGGGGCAGCGACCATAATCGCGACAACATCTGCCAACACAATCGACCAGTCATCTGGAGTTGCTCTCGACGGCCTAACTCTGACTGCACCAGCTGGTGCGACGGTTGTTACGCCCGTCACGAGCATAGTTGCGCAAGCCGGTGGCGCTTTGACCCCCACGCAGGTTGCACAGATACTTGGGCTACCCGCAGAGGTCGATCCTCTTGAATACGATCCTTATGCGCAAGGCACAGACAATGCCGAGGCTGCTAGGGTAGAGGTGATAGCCCAGCAATTGGTCGCGACTGTAAGAAGTTTTGCGGCCGTTGCAGAAAGTACAGGTGTTACTGAGGATGAAGCTATATCAGCAGCATTTTCTGCTGTTGTTCAGCTTGTCGCAAGTAAAGGTGCCGATGGAGCAACTGAACTGGTTGATTTTACAAGCGCTGAGGATATCAATGCAATTTCACAAGCAGTTGCTGGAAACCTTCTGGCGTTGGACGAACAGGGCGATCGAAATCTGAACGTCGACCTTTTTGACGATCTGGCCGATGTTACGTCTTCCGCTCTCATTAATGTCAATGCCGTCATCGACACAACTGTCACACAGGTTGTCGAAACGGGCGGTTCTCTCTCCTCTGATGAAGTTAAAAATGCCCTGTCGACAACACAGGTTCTTCAGCAGCAGCTTGAGGAAGCATCACAAGCTGAAACTGAAGCTCCGGGCTCCGGAAGCCAGTCGGTAGTTTTTTCTGACGTCGAAAGGGTATCAGAGGCGGTTCAAAACGCAGCCCCTGTATCTATTTCATTGTCGAATACCGAGATCCTTGAGAATGCCGAAGATCTTTTTATAGGAACATTGTCGGCAGTAGATGACGCAGATTTGCCCACAAGCGCCTTCTCAATAGTCAAGCATGGGACACATTGGCAGTATTTCGAGATCAGAAATGATTATGAGCTCTTTCTGAAGCAGGCGGCAGATTTTGAAACAACGCCAGAGTTTAATATCCTAGTTGATGTTACCGATGCTGGGGGCAAGACGCTACGCAAGTCGTTCACAATCACTGTGACGGACGCTAACGACGCTCCGGTCGGCGCGGTGACGATCACTGGAACAGCGACCCAGGGCGAGGTTTTGACTGCGGACACCTCCACACTGGCCGATGACGATGGCCTCGGTACGTTCAACTATCAGTGGAAGGCGAACGGGACGACGATCTCCAGTGCGACTGGCAGCACCTATACGCTGACGCAAGCCGAGGTGGGCAAAGTCATCACCGTTGCCGTGAGCTACACCGATGGTGGCTCCACCGTTGAGACGGTCGAGAGCAGCGCAACCGGAACGGTGCAAAACGTCAACGAAGCGCCGGTGGGTGTCGCCGATACGCTGGCGGCAACCGAGGATACGGCGGTGACCTATGCCGCTGGG
>CANNCS010000125.1 GCA_947503115.1 uncultured Marivita sp. | reverse complement strand
AGGGAACGCCGTGCGCTGGACGCGCTCGATGAAATCCGCGGAAACAGGTAAGAAGTGTCAGACTCGGAGCACTAGCGACATCACAAGCTGGAAGCGCGATGTGGCTGATCTGGCCGGCATCCGCTTTGCCGGGCCCGCATAGCGGCGCTGCGATCTGCGCTCTGGTGTGGGGTCGCCCCATCCCCACATCAGACGCGAAAGGAGAAACACGATGCTCGACACTATTTACACCATCCGCAATACAGACATGCCCGAAGAGATGCGTGTTCTTCTCGGCACCTACCCGCGCGACACTTGGGAGGCGCATCCGGGGTTTAAGGACAAGACCCGTCAATGGCTCAGCGCGCATCAGAACTTCAGAGCTCTGGCCGAGCGAGTGCGCCTCGATACCGAACTTGTGCTCGACAAAGACATGGCGCTGGACGACTACACCGCCCGCCTTTCGTTTCTGGGCGGCAGGCTTGTGGGCAATCTGCACGGTCACCACGGCTGGGAAGATCACAGCTATTTCCCCGAGCTTTCGACAGCCGATCCGCGCTTTGACGCTGGGCTGGAGGTGTTGGAGAACGATCACGCCGATCTTGATGTCGTGCTGGATGATTTCACCCGCCAAGCGAAACGTGTGATCAAACTGGCCGCTTTGGACGAATCTCAAGCCTTTGACGAGGCAGGCGCGGTGCATGGTCAGGCGATGACAATCGAGGCGTTTCTCAAACGGCACTTGACCGATGAGGAGGAACTGGCTGTTCCGATCATCCTACACCACCGGCTGAGAGGATAAGTGGTCGGTGTTGGTTGGGTGTCTATGCCAGAGAAATCGACAAGTTTTTGGGTTGCCTGGAAGGGCGACCCATTCAGGCTTAGTGCGTTGGCATCTAATGCACGAAAAGAGCGCAAAAGCGGACCCAAAGTTAAAGCAGTCGAATGACTAGTTTGTCCCGCAGGCTGTAAGTTCACAAATGGATCGATTTCGCGCGCGCCGCGAACGGTCGGTTCGACGGGCCGCACTGCAGCATCGTCCTTCACTAACGGAGGTCGGCTTTTGCGTATTACCGCCATTTGCGCAAGGTGCAGCATCGGTTTCCCAGGGCTCGAAGCTGTCATCTTACAAATTCAGTCCGATGTCTGCTTTGCTGATGACTTAGCCAAGTCCCCGCACACCGATTGAAAGCGGCGGAGAGTGTTCACCTCAGGGTGCTCCGACCACCTATGCACATCCAAGGGACGGGAGTTCCACGGGTCTAGTATCTCGTCTACCACCACGCACCTCTTGGTCTGCAACTATCATCACCATACCCCCACTAAGCCGTCCAGGTAGATGTCTCTAGGAGGGATGATTCCTTCCGGGGGGAGGCAGTCGTCTTCCATTACTAATACCTAATTATAGGAAGACATCTATCCCACCAGAAGACCTCCCCGAGAGGGGGCATTTCTGGACCGGGTGGCTGACCCAGAAAACAACGGCGTCATATCAGGAAGAACTGGCTGGGGTGGTAGGATTCGAACCTACGGTACGCGGTACCAAAAACCGTTGCCTTACCACTTGGCTACACCCCAACCGTGCGGGCGTACTTACGCCGCTCTGTGGGCGGGATCAAGACCCGGAATCCGAAAATTTTTCTACTCTTCCGGTGCGTCTTTCTTGAGAAGATCGTCATCCCGCTTTTCTGCCCGCTCTGAGGCAACGATCCGTTCAAGCTCTTTATCCATCGCGGCCTCTGTATCACCGACTGTGGCGGTCGCAGCCGCGATGACCGCGGCGTTGGATGTGGAGGTTTGCGCGCCCTGCTGTGGCGCAGAAGCATCGCCAACACCGACGATGCGCAAGGTCGTTTCCGGCATAACGATGCCCGCATGATCGAACGCGGCGAGACACAGACGCCAGGCTTCGCTGCGCGCCTTGAGATAGCTTGTTTCGTGCTGTCTGATCCAGCCTGCCACGTTCAGAACAATCGCGCTATCGCCGAGTTCTTCGATCCAGACCGCAGGTGCGGGTTCGTTGATCACGAAAGGCAAAGAGGTCACCGTTTGCAGCGCTAGCTCCTGCGCGCGCGCCAGATCCGTGTCGTAGGCGACGCCCAGGCTGACCAGAAAGCGACGTTCATCGTTGCGGCTGTAGTTGACGATCCGGCTTTTGAAGACAGTCGCGTTGGGAATGCGTATGTGGTTGCCATCAAAGCTAAGAAGAATCGTAGCCCGACTGGTCAAGCGAATGACCTTGCCGATATCGCCTTCGATCTCGACCTGGTCATTTGGGCGGAAGGGCTGACGAATCGATAGCATGATCGATGCGATGAAATTCTCGACCGTGTCCCGCACTGCGAAGCCGATAGCGAGACCGATGATGCCAGCTGCGCCAAGAATGGTGGACAGCAACGCAGTGGCACCAAGGATGTCGAGGGCGATCACCACTCCCCCAAGAATGAAGGCGATGCGGATCACTTGTCGGTAGATATCAGCGATAAAGGCGTTGGGGGCGATCCGATCCCACGGCCGGTTCAAGCGGGCAATGAGAAAGCCGAGCGCAACGACAAGGGCAAACGCTGCCACGGCTACGGCGAGAAGAGGCAGGTAATTGATGAATTGCTCGGATCGAGCTCGAAATCGCTCTAGAGCCGGGTCCAGACGGCGCACGACGTCTGTGGTTTCCTGAACCCGGTTTTCAATTGTCACCACACCTTGGACGCGGCCTGCGATTTCATTCAAACGGGAAACCGCCGGACCGTCGAGCGCGGTGCCGCGCAGCGTGACAATGCCGGAGTTCACGGTGACAGTGACATCTTCGTAGCCATCCAATTCAATCAGGATTTCGCGGATGCGATTGGCGATGGCCGCGTCCTGCTCGGCACTGTCTTCAACGGTGATCGTCCCTGTGGGCTGATCAGAGGTCTGCGCCAGAAGCGGTGCTCCAAAGACGCTCAGAATAAAGACTAGGATAAAAAAATTAGCGCGAAGCAAAAGGCTCATGTCTTCGAACATGCGCGACGATCAAAAGGGTTTCAAGCGCGCTTTGCAGTCATCCCCTTTATGATTACGGGACCGGCAGAACCAGTTCTGCAAGAGTGTCGCCCATGTCGGCAGACCAGAAAACATGCTGCCCCCTGCCCGATCTTTTGGCTGCATAAAGTGCGACGTCGGCGCGCGAGACACAGGATGCAGGATCGCCGCGTTCCGCCTTGATCGACACCGCAATACCGATACTCGCGCCGATCGTCACATCCTGGCCGTCGATCTTAGCGGGTTCAGAAATATCGCGGATGAGCCCAGCAGCAAGGGACGTCAGTCGCAGGTGATCCGTCAAACCGGGACAGACAATCACGAACTCATCGCCACCCGCCCGCACGAGCAAATCATCCTGCCGGGTTTGGCTGCGCAAGATTGAGGCGACCCGTTTTAGAACGGTATCTCCGACGCCGTGGCCAAGCGTGTCGTTCACCTGTTTGAAGCGGTCCAAATCCATTTGGAGGATGGCGTATTCAGTGTCGGATTTCCCGAGCCGCGACAGCGCGCCATCCAGCGCGCGCCGATTGTGCAGCCCCGTCAGACCGTCGGTCAACGCGTCGGTTTCAGCGGCCAGTCTGGCCCCATTCAACCGGGCATTCAGGCTAAAAGATGCGGCCATAGCGCTTGATTTGGCTTCTTGAAGGAACAGGAGTTCCATCACCAGATCGCTAGAAGCGAAATCCCGAGCGGTCAAACCAAAACGCTGAACCGCATCGACCACAGCAATACCGAAGGACAAGTCCAGGATTGCGCCCTGTGCTTGATCGTCGACCACCAACCCCCGCAATCCAAGGCCCGGTTCCGCGCGAAGGCGCAAGCGCAAGACTTGCCCTGCCAATCCGCGTAGTTCTGACATGGACGCAGGTTTGGTAGGGCGCATGATTTCGAACACTTCGAGGAAACGAGCACCGGTCGGGTTACCTACGCCGAGTTTACAAAAGCTTTTGCCAACCTGCGTTATGTGTCCCGTTGGTCCGATGCACACATGCAGGGGCCGGATCGCCATAAGAAGGTCCGTCACCGACATCATGCCGAATGTGCCAGTGCGCTGTCAGCCAGTGAGAACCCACGGTCATCGGCAAATGCCGTTTCGATGACCTGCACTTCAATAACCTCCGCTCCATCCCGTACGCCGCAATGATCAAGCACGGCAAGCGTTCCGTAGTCGTCAGACATCGCCCGTAGCAGCCCAACCAGAACATGACCGAACCCGGTAGGTGTTCCGCTGCAATGGATCGTGAAATGCTGTGGGATCGGTTGCCGCACATGCACTTGCGGTAGCTCAAGCCCCGACACGGCAAGGCGGGTGCGGCCTGGCAGATCGTCAAGCGAGTGCAGCAATTCGGAAAACGTGTCACCGCCGAAGCGCATCAAGCGGCGGACAGACGCGTGGTTCTGATGGGTGATCAGATATGCGCCAAGATCCTCGAGGATCACCGAAGGCGCTCTTTCAAGATCTTGCGCACAAGCCGCCAGCAGTTTGGGAAAATACGTGGCATCGTATTGCAGCATCGCCTCGAACGAGGTGACAGGCAGGTCGGCCAGCGCGACTGCTAGTGTCCAGTGATCGCGACCAAATGCGTCAGAAATAAATGCTTCAAGCGTGCGGAAGATTAGACCATGCATGGTATGTGCCCTTTTGGTTGGCACACACCATGACGTGCGGTTCTTAAGAAACGGCAAACTCTGATCAGATCAGAAATCAGTCGGTGCGCCACCTTCGGCTTTGCGGCGCTCGACAAACGCCGCCAATTCCTCGTGGATGGCAACGTCCATCGGTGGGGCCTCATATTCTTCGAGAATGGCCTTGTAGATCACATGAGCCCGCTCGGCGGTCCAGACGCTACCTGCCGCTTCCCACGCCTCGTAGTTCTTCCAATCCGACAGGAAGGGTTGATAGAACGCTGTGGTGTAGCGTTCCTGTGTATGCTTCGTCCCAAAGAAATGCCCGTTGCTGCCCACCTCGCGGATCGCCTCGAGGCCCAGACCGTCATCGCTCACATCGCAAATCGCCGGGTCCATATAGCGGATCATTTGCTGGATCACCTCGCAATCCATGACGAACTTTTCCGGACTGGCAATCAGCCCGCCTTCGAGCCAACCAGCCGCATGATACACAAGGTTTGTACCCGACTGGATCGCGGCCCAGAGGCTGTGTTCGGTTTCCCACATCGCCTGACCATCCGGCACGTTGGCGGCACAGACGCCTGAAGATCGCAAAGGCAAGCCATAGAACCGCGCCATCTGGCCGGTCATCTGTGTTGCACGGATGTATTCCGGGGTGCCAAAGGCCGGCGCGCCCGACTTCATGTCCACGTTCGAAGTAAACGTCCCGATGGCGCACGGTGCACCAGGATTGATGATTTGCGCCAAAACAATCGCGCTCAACCCTTCGGCCAACGATTGCGCAACCGCCCCCGCCATCGTCACCGGAGCCATCGCGCCAGCCAATGTGAAGGGCGTCACGATGCATCCCTGCCCCCGCGAAGCGCAGCGCATCCATCCGTCCATCATCGGGTGATCATGCTTGAGCGGCGAGGTCGAGTTAATGTTGGTGTACATGCGCGGGGTTGCATCGAATTCTTCGTGGGTCAGACCGCCCGCAATACGGACCATCTCCATTACGTCTTCGACCCGCTCCTGTCCCAGTGAATAGGCGTGGGCCACTTTGTCTGTCAGCGTGAGCTTGTCATATAGCACATCCAAGTGGCGCACGCTGGCGTGGATATCGACAGGCTCGACAGGGTACCCACCGACGAAATGGATGCAGTTGAAATACTGCGACAGCTTTAGGAAATTGCGGCACATCTCGCGGGTGCCGGGCACTTTACGGCCCATTTCCATGTCCCAATAGTTGGGGGGCGACGACACGTTCCCGAACAGAATGTGACCGTCGCCGACGACGATTTTGCGGTCCGGGTTACGCGGAGTGATCGAAAAGGATCGCGGTACTTTGCGTACCCACTCCATGACGAATTCGCGACCCATTCGCACGTTTTCGCCTTCAACTGTGCAGCCTGCTTCTTTGAGGATCCGTACCGCCTCGGGATTCAGGAACTCGATCCCGATCTCTTCAAGGATCACCATCGCCGTGTCGTGAATACGGGTCACGCCCTCTTCGCTCAGAGGCTCTGTCGGACGGTCGACATTGACCGGCAAGCTCCACGGCAATTGTTCGATCACCGACGTGCCACGGCGCACGGCATGGCCGGACCGCCCTCCGCTCCGGCGTTTGCGTGTGGTGACCTCAGTCATGGCATCCTCCTGCGTTACCACTTTAGCTAGGCATCGCAGTTGGGACTTATCCTGCCGAAACACGACTCATGCGGTCGCTTTTGTCCTTTCAGGCCAAGATCATTCAAGGCCAAGCCAATTGGGAAGATAACCGATATCAGGCAGCACGAGATCCGCAAACGGTTCCAGATCAGACGCCTTTGCAAGCCCGGTAAGAACGGCAATCGTTCCCATTCCAGCAGCGCGCCCGGCGGTCAGATCATGGGCACTGTCGCCGACCATAAGGGCCCTGTTCGGAGCTACACCAACGGCAGAACAAAAAGCCAGCAACTGGCCCGGTTCAGGCTTTGCGCCATAGCCGCTGTCCGATCCTGCGATGAAATCAAAGCTTTGCAGCACACCGGCAGCCTCAAGATGCGCATAGGCAGGCGCTTCGGCGTCGTTAGTGGCCACACCTAGCCGTAGCCCGGCTGCGGCAAGCCGCTTAAGCAATGGCGCAAGAGAAACTGCTTCGACCATTGGCGTCGCAGCGGCTTCGTCATTGATAAGACGGAACAGGGTTTCTCTGGACAGATTCGGAAACTCGGGCACCAGCGCCTCAACCAAATCATCGGGAGTGCCAGCAATAACAAAGCTGTCAGGGGCGTACACTCCGGCGTCCAGATCAAAGCCGATCAAAGCCCCAAGCGCAACAGCACGGTCGCGATCACCTTCGGCGAGATCCGAAAGAAATGAAGTCGCCCAGGCATTCCAAGTCGCTCCAAAGTCGAACAGGGTGCCGTCTTTGTCGAACAAAATCGCGCCGATGTCGCGCGGGTTGAGCTCTGTCATGTCCAATGTACCTGATGGCCACCCGGCAGGGCGGCACGCGCTTGCATCAATCGATCATAAGGGATGCCTTCGTTGTCACAGAACGCAATCACCCATGCATCATCCATCATGATGAACTCGAACACGGATGCTTGAAACTCCGACTTAGTCAAACCATCGCGAAACGCCGACTCATCTGCGCCGGTCGATCCCATGAAAATCGGCAATAGTTCGTCGTTGCCTGCCAGCCAGACGATTGCTTTTACAGCAAGTTGTTCTGCCCCATCCCGAGAAATCGTCATTTTTTGTCTGCCCCAAACGCTTTGTTAACCAAATAGCTGCAATGAATTGGTGAGCAAAGTCTTAACATGTGCCGATCGTTCGGAGTTTCCGTGCCTGGATATGTCCTCATCATCGACGCCCTGAGCAATCGCCGGATTCACCTGCGAGCACAGCTGGATACCGCAGCTTATCCAGTGGAAATGGCCGAGACGCAAACCGAGGGATTGGCACGGATTCGCAAGGAGGCTCCTGATGTGGTGATCATTGCAGATGATCTACCGGGATTGCGCCTAAGGCAGTTTTGCAAACTCCTTCGAAGCAATCCGCAAACGCAACTCATCACTGTTGTTGTCGCGGTGCAAAAAGAAAACCAGTCCGCGCGGATCAGTGCATTGAGTGCCGGCGCGTATGACGTGATCGACTATACTGCTGAAACCATCGATCTAAAGGCGCGTTTGCGCAGTTTCATGCGGAACAAACATTGCTCAGAGGACGCCAAAATGCGTGCCTCACCCGAGAAGGTGCAAGGTCTGGCCGAGGCCATTCCCGACTTCGCGCCGAACATCGTGGCAACCTTCGTATCGTGTAGTGCGAACGTACCGATAGACGAAACCCGCCGCCGGTTTGACTCTAGCACCGGAATAGACGCACGGTGCCTTGCAGCAGATGCCGCCCGCCGCAATCCAGAACCGGAAACCGATGTGTATGTTCTGATCGAATCTCGGTCAGGCGACGAAACACGCGAAACGCTTGGCGCTTTACTAACTCACCCTGTCAGTCGCCACAGCCGCATTCTGTTCGTCACAGACAGCAATGGTCATGGCACGTCACCGCTGGACCTCGGAGCGCATGATCAGGTGTCGTCAGACGTGACGGCAACGGAACTCGCAATTCGTATTCAACGCCTTGCCCGAGGTAAACGGACTGCCGACAACGAACGCAAAACCACGACTGAATTAGCGCAGAAGGCCTATGTCGATGCCCTGACCGGACTAAACAATCGCAATGCGATGGAGGAATATTTGATCCGCACCGACCGCGCGCTTGCGGAACAGCCCCGGAAAGTTGCGATCATGATTGCTGACGTCGATTGCTTCAAGGAAATCAACGATAACCACGGACATGCGGCAGGCGACTTGATCCTCGCCCATATTGCTCAGACTCTGAAATCCAGACTTCGCGCGGGTGACTTTATCGCAAGGTATGGGGGTGAGGAATTTTTGATCGTCCTACCCGATGTTGCAGCGGGCCAAGCCAAATGCGTGGCCCAACGCTTGCGAAACGCGGTGGCGAATACCCCGAAGGCCATCGAAAACGGAACACATGTCCGTGCGACCATCAGCATCGGGATTGCAGCCGCAGGCCGCAGCGACCGTCAGTCGACAACCGATCTTAGACGCGCTGCAGACACCGCACTTTATGTTGCCAAACGAAACGGCCGGAACCGGATCGAATTTGCGTATCGTGAAACGACAATCGGAACGCCAGCCCCGAAGATCAGTGCGGCGCAATAATGCGACCGCAGCTTTTGTTTAGCGCCGAACTCGTTTCGCCAAGTCGCTCAATCGTTCTTCAAGCTGGTCGGCATAGGCGGCCCTTTCGGCATCGGTCATTGCAGCGATGCGATTGGCCAGAATCTGGCGCCCCATTTCTTCACGCTGCACCCGAGCGCCAGACTGCTCCGCCATTGCCGAAACAAAAGCGTCTTGGTCAAACGGCGATGCGCGAAGTGTGTCAAGCGTCGCGCGCAGATCCATGATGAATGCGCCCCGGTCGCGACCTTGCCGCTGCAAGCCCGACTCGAAATCTCGCCGCAGTGCACGTCGATCCGCGTCGCTTAAAGACCGCATGTAAAATGATCCGAAATCTGTCCGCTCGCGATCAGGCCGCCGATCGGGTCCATCGGTCAAAACGAACCCCACAGCCGCCCCGATAACGAGCACATTCAGCGCCACCGAAACAAACAACGTCAGGCGCATCCAAAGCGGAGTCGTCAACTTAGTCGTGTCCACCATATCAGCCATCCACCAAGAGCATATCAAACGCACCCAGACCGGGACCGATGTCTAATGCCACACCATCAACTGGTGTCAGTGTGTACATAAGATCGTCGGTCAACGCACCGCCCATCCAAACCCCGACACAGGCGGTCATGGCCAAGCCAGCAACCGCAGGCCAACCACCCAGCGTGCCAAAGATCTGCCGCCAAAGCGGCAGTCGTTCAGGCATGGGCATTTCCGCCGCAGCATCCGCAAGCACACGCGCCATCAACCCATCCGGTATCGGCGGCATGGTTTGACGCGCGTCGGCGAATGCCGCCTCCAGCGGATCATCAAAAGGAGGATTCTTCGACTGTGTCATCTGTATACCCCAAGCCTGTGCGCTGACCGCTTAGGAGCGCGGTCAGAGCCCGTTTGCCGCGTGCGGTTAAACTTTCCACCGCACGAGGCCCAATGTCCATGATCTGGGCAATCTCCGTGTTGCCCAAACCTTCTATATGTCGCAGCACCACCGCCTGCCTTTGGCGGTCCGGCAACTGCATCAACGCCTCTTCCAACGCCATCTGTCGCGCCTTGGCCTGCAAACGTGCCTCTGCCCCAGGACCGTCATCAGCCACATCGAGGTCTTCTGGCATCGCGTCAGGCCGCGTTTTGCGCAGTCGGTCGATGCACAGATTGGCCGTCACGCGGTACAACCAGGTGCGCACCGAAGCGCCGCCGGCTGCGTCCCATCCCGGTGCTTGTCGCCATAGCTTCAACATCGCTTCTTGCGCGACATCTTCGGCTTCGGCGCGATCGTTCAGCATCCGAAAGGCATGTGCGAACACCAGAGGCGTGTACCGTGTCGCAAGCTCGCGTGCCGCGTCGGAGTCTCCGGCGGCATAGGCCTGTAACAATGCCGCTTCAGCAGCTGGATCGGTTTGGAGCTGGGTCATGCCACCGCGCGTATGGGTTCTGGTCCAGTCTAGCAGGGACCATGAGCGATGCACACACATCGCTCATGGTCTTGGTTGGGGTCAGCGGTCGCCGCCACCGTGGCGCTTGCCGCCCCCAGGGCCACCGCGCTTGCCACCGCGATCACCCATGCGGGCTTCGGCGAACTCTTCCGCGCTGACCATTCCATCGTCATTTGCATCCAGCCGTTCGAACATACGAGAGGGATCACGACGGGATTCGATTTCATCCCCAGACAACGCACCATCGTCATTTTGATCAAGCCGCTCAATCATCCGCGCGGCACGCTCTGCGGCACGCTCCTGCCCAGATGCCGCGAGCTCTTCAACAGTCAAAAGACCGTCGCCATTGGCGTCAGCACGTGCGAACCGGTTTGCCCCTGCCGCGAACTCTTCGGCCGATACAGAACCATCGCCGTTCGTGTCGAGTTCTGCAAAGGCCTCTGACCGACGATCTTCGCGTGTGTCAGAATCCTGTGCGAAGGCCGTACCTGCGGTGGTGGCCAAAAGGGCTGCAATCACGAGTGCCGAAACCTGCTTGTTCATGGTCATTTCTTTTTCCTTTCCATGTCCGGTCTAATCGCCGGATCGCTTCAACATTGGACCAGATCGACACCCTGTCGTTCTGGCATCCACTGCGTTCCACGGAGCAGGTTTGAACTCCCGTCGAAAAAACTTTGGATCCGACTTCACGGCTGCGTGATTTGCGACATCCAGCCGCAAGGACAGTTTGATCACTGTTAATCGCTAACAGTGATCGCCATCTTGCGCGTGGGAGAGCGAACATGAAAACATCACATTTGACAGACGAGGACGAACGTCCGACATGGCCTGCACTGCGCAAAGGCTGGCGACGGAAGTGCCCGAAATGCGGCAGCGGTCCGTTGCTGAGTGGTTACCTTAAGGTGCGCGACACCTGTCCGGTGTGCCGTGAAGAGCTGCATCACCATCGCGCCGATGATGGTCCGGCTTATCTGACGATCCTTATTGTTGGCCACCTTATGGCGCCGCTTCTACACATCGTGTTCGTCAACTTCCGACCCGAACCACTTGTTCTATTCACGATCTTCGCGGTTGGCTGCGTCGCGCTTACGCTCTACCTTCTACCCAGATTGAAAGGGGCGATCGTGGCGTTTCAATGGTCGCGGCAAATGCATGGATTCGCCGATCGCGCATCCTGACCCTTTCACCACAAAAAGGGTGCAGGCGTGACCGAACCGGGAACCATCGACAAAACGGCCATCCGTGACGCGGCTACGGTTATCGTGCTTCGTAACCGCAGTCACGAACCCAGCGTCTTGATGGGGCAACGCGGCGCAAATGCTGCTTTCATGCCCAACAAGTTTGTCTTTCCTGGTGGCGCAGTTGATCCCGAAGATAGTCAGGTGCCCTTTGCCGACCCACTATCGCCCATCTGCGTAAGCCGCTTGGCCGACGGAGCACCGGGCGACCGAACGACTGCACTCGCCGCGGCGGCGATCCGTGAATTGTGGGAAGAAACCGGGCAAATCCTTGGACGCCCTGGAACGTGGGACGCGCCACCTGAAAATTGGCGTGATTTTGCAGCCCATGGCCATCTGCCAAACGCTGCACCTCTTCAATTCGTGTTCCGCGCGATTACTCCTCCGGGACGGCCCCGCCGCTTTGACGCTCGTTTCTTTTTGCTCGATGCAGATGATCTGGCAAGCGACCCAGATGATTTCTCTGCGGCGTCTGACGAGTTGGCGCATCTGCAATGGATCGCATTGGACAAGGTGCGTAGCTTCGACTTGCCGTTCATCACAGAGGTCGTGCTGGCCGAGGTTGCAGCTCGCGCAGCCGATCCGCGCCCGCCCGCATCAATCCCGTTCTTTCGCAACAACGACGAAGAAAGCCTGTTCCTACGCCTCTATGGGCAACCGTTGCCCGACTAGATCACAAGGATGAACGCGAGGATCGACAAGGCCAGAAAGCCGATCCCGGTCAGTTCTCGCGCAGACACCTTTTCTTTGAAGAACAGCACAGACGCCATCAGCGAAAAAATCAGTTCGATCTGACCCACCGCCTGCACGTAGGCTGCTGTTTGCAGTGTGAAGGCTGTGAACCACCCCATCGACCCAGCCATCGATGTCAAACCGACCCAGACCGCCACTTTTCGGGCGCGCCAGACTGCGCTCAGTTGGCCTGGTTCCCGCCAACGCAACCAAAGCGCCATGCCGATGAACTGTGAGGCCGTCACACAAGACAAAGTCACAGCTGCGCGCAGCAACGCATCCTCACTGTCGAGTTGCAGCGAAGCAGCCCGGTAGCTGGTTCCGGAAAAGGCAAAGAAGAAGCCGGATGTCAGACCAAGCCCGGTGGCACGGCTGGTCAGGCTTGACCACAGCCCTTGATCAATCCCCGGCGTTTGCGAAAGCAGCAGTACACCCACCAGACCGATCAAGATCGCACCCCACCCAGCCAGCGATACCTCAGCCCCAAACCTATGACATTCACACATCTTGGTTTCAGTTATTGAGCTGATCTGATTCCCTTTTTGAAAAGGGAGACGATGAT
>CANNCS010000124.1 GCA_947503115.1 uncultured Marivita sp. | reverse complement strand
TACCGGACGTCATCACGTCAATCGGAACCAGAGATTGGGCGAAAGTGGGTCAATGATCGCAGCCCTTGGTATTATGCGATCCTTAATTGCTCTTATCCTTTGCGCGCTTGCCATCGGCCCCGGGGCCGAAGCGGCAACAATTTCTGATCTGTTCTGTGACGACAGTGTCCGCCTTGAAAAGCAACTGATGACGCGTCACGGCGCGCAGAAAACGGGGCGTGGGATGCGTGGACCGGATGCGTTGCTCGAAGTGTGGATCGCACCGTCGAGCGGGGATTGGACGCTGGTACAAAGCTATGCCAATGGCACATCCTGTATTGTCGCGATGGGCGAGCACTGGGAAGACATCGTGCCCAAGGCCGATCCCGCTTAACGACAAACACCCCTGACATTGATGCTTCAAGCATCGCGGTTTTGCCGCCGATGCCAGAGAAGAGGTCGCAAATCCTGCGGTCTTTCAGACAAACGCGCGCTATCTAGCGGGAAAGCGACGGTACTTTCCGGTTTGCAAACGCCTGGAGTCAGCGGAAGGGTCAAAGGGATGAAACGTGTCGGGCTTGATGCGGCGGACATTCGTATTCTCAGCGCGGTGCAGCAGCACGGTCAATTGAGCAAAACTCGGCTGGCCGAGATCGTGAACATCTCTGCCACACCGTGTTGGGTGCGGTTGGATAGGCTTAAGGCCGCAGGTTTTATCCGCAGCTTTCATGCCGATATTGCACTCGAGCGGGTCTGCGACTTTACCCAAGTGGTTGTCACGGTTTCGCTCACGCATCACCGCAAGGCCGATTTCGACCGCTTCGAGACCTTCGTGCGCAATCACGACGAAATCATCGAATGCATCTCGACTGGGGGCGGCATGGATTACGTCATGAAAGTGGTCAGTCCGAACCTCACCGCGTTCCAAGAGCTGATGCAGTTGATGGTGGACGCCGAACTCGGGGTTGATCGCTACATGACTTACATCGTCACCCGCAGCGTTAAATCGAGTCGTCCCAATATTGCAAAACTGGTCGCAGCATCGGCGCGATAAGCGTGTGAGACTGAACGGACTGAGGGACGTCAAAAAAACAGGCTGTTCGGTCTCGGGAGGGGATGTTTTTTGGTCCACGGCTGCGCAGCTTCCACCTCTAAATAAGCGCCAGTTTCAATCCATCCCGGCGCGTCGTGCCGGTGACTTGCAAGGGCGACTAAGATGCACGCAGATGATTTTGGCTTTGGCACGCAGATCCGCAAATCTCCCTATTTTGACGCAACCGTTCGGTGGGGCGCGACAGGGTTCTCGGTGTACAATCACATGTATATCCCCCGTGACTTTGGTGATTCTGAACAGAACTTCTGGACCCTCGTAAACGATGCGATCCTGTGCGATGTGGCGGTGGAGCGCCAAGTCGAGATCACTGGCCCGGACGCGGCAGCTTTTGTGCAAATGCTGACACCGCGCGACCTGTCCAAGATGGCTGTTGGTCAGTGCAAATACATTCTGATCACCAATGCCGACGGCGGCATCCTGAACGATCCAATCCTGCTGCGTTTGGCTGAAAACCACTTCTGGATCTCTCTGGCGGACAGCGACATCCTGCTCTGGTCGCAGGGTGTGGCGGTTCACGCAGGGATGGACGTCACGATCCGCGAACCCGATGTGTCCCCGCTGCAGTTGCAGGGCCCGAAGTCGGGCGAGATCATGCGCGCTCTCTTTGGCGACAGCATCATGGACCTAAAGTACTACTGGCTGCGCGAAGTCGATTTGGACGGTATCCCTCTCATCGTGTCGCGCACCGGCTGGTCAAGCGAACTGGGCTACGAAATCTACCTCCGCGATGGCGCGCAAGGCGACGTTCTGTGGGAAAAGATCATGGCAACGGGCATGGCCCACGGTCTGAAGCCGGGTCACACCTCGTCGATCCGTCGGATCGAAGGTGGGATGCTGTCGTATCATGCGGACGCAGATATCAACACAAACCCGTTCGAGCTGGGATTTGACCGTTTGGTCAATCTCGAGATGGAAGCGGAATTCATCGGCAAAGCCGCGTTGCGTCGTATCAAAGAAGAGGGCGTAAGCCGTAAACAGGTGGGTCTGATCATCGATTGCGATCCACTGAAAGGACCGAACACCACCTTTTGGGCGATCAACAAGGATGGCACCACTATCGGCAAGGTTACATCGGCGGTCTACTCCCCTCGGCTTGAGCGCAATATCGCGCTGGCGATGGTGGCGGCGGATTGTGCTGTGATTGGGTCCGAGGTCGAGGTCATCACCCCGTCGGGACCGACCCGCGCGACTGTGGTCGAGCGTCCGTTCTACGACCCCAAAAAATCCCTTGCCGCGGCTTGACCGCGCAGGCCAAGAAAGACCTGATCCATGTCCGACCTTTCGATCGAGCTGAACTGGCAGCGCGCTGAGCCTGTGTTGCTTGCCGGTAAGTATTCCAACGCACATCGTGTGCAGTTCAACGAAGCGTTCGATGTTCAGGTGGACGCCGCCCCGGATTGGGGCGGTGATCCGTCGAACACAAACCCCGAACAGGCGTTGGCCTCGGCATTGTCGAGCTGCCATATGATGACCTTCCTCGCATTGGCTGCCAAGGCAGGCTGGCCGGTGGCCGGATATCAGGACCGGGCCGTTGCCTTTCTGGGCAAGAATGCCAAGGGCCAGATGTCAGTCACCCGCATCGACCTGCATCCGGTGGTGCGGTTCGATGCTGGCTTTGCGCCCGATGAGGTCGAGTTGAGCAAAATGCAGCATCGCGCGCATCGCTACTGCTTCATCGCCAACACGCTTGCCGACAGCGTTGAGATCAACATCCTCTAACTGACTGGAGCACGCCTCGTGACCCAAAACGACATCCTTTTGCGCGACCTTGATGACACCGGCATTCTACGCCTGACGTTGAACGACGTGGGGCGCCGCAATGCCCTGTCCGAAGCGATGTTGACAGCTTTGGGCGAGGCTTTTGCAGACGCGGGGACTGATCGTGCAGTTCGAGTGATCGTGCTTGCCGCCAACGGTCCGGCTTTTTGTGCGGGACACGACCTTAAGGAAATGACGGCGGGTCGTGCAGCCAAGGACGGGGGACGGGCGTATTTCGGACGAGTCATGGCGCAGTGTTCTGGTGTGATGCAGGGCATCGTCACTTGCCCCAAGCCTGTGATCGCCGAGGTGACGGGTGTTGCTACGGCTGCGGGGTGCCAGTTGGTGGCAAGTTGTGATCTGGCGCTTGCCGCTGACACCGCCAAGTTCAGCACGCCGGGGGTGCATATCGGTCTCTTTTGTTCGACGCCGATGGTCGCTTTGTCACGCAACGTAGCCAACAAACACGCGATGGAAATGTTGATGACGGGCGACATGACGCCCGCCGATCGCGCTGCCGAAATCGGTTTGATCAACCGCGCGGTTGCGGCTTACAATTTGCGCGATGCGGTCATGGAGATGGCGGGCAAGATCGCGTCGAAATCCAGCATGACGTTGGCGACAGGCAAGCGCGCGTTTTACGTGCAACGCGAAATGCCTTTGCCTGACGCCTATGCCTATGCCAGCCATGTGATGGTGGACAACATGCTGGCGCGTGACGCAGAAGAAGGCATCGGCGCGTTTATCGAAAAACGCGCGCCCCAGTGGCAGGACGCCTGACCCCATGACGCAGAACCCCTACAATACCGGGCTGGATCGCAATCCTGCGAACCATCAACCTCTGACACCGCTCACCTTTCTGGAACGCGCGGCATCGGTTTTTCCTGATCACATCGCGATGGTGCATGGCGCGTTGAGGCGCAGCTATGCCGACTTCTATCGCCGCGCACGGCAATTGGGGTCGGCATTGGACGCGCGCGGGATCGGGCGGGGGGATACGGTTTCTGCGATGTTGGCAAACACGCCTGCGATGCTCGAATGCCACTACGGTGTGCCGATGTGCGGTGGTGTGCTGCATTCGATCAACACCCGGCTGGATGCCGCGATCATTGCGTTCCAGCTCGATCACGCGATGGCGAAGATCGTCATCGTGGACCGCGAATTCATGCCGTTGATGCAAGAGGCACTAACGCTGACCTCGGTCAGTCCGTTGCTGATCCAGTATGACGACCCAGAATTCACTGATCCGACCCCGGCGATTGAGGCTATCGATTATGACAGCTTCGTCGCAAGCGGTGACCCCGAGTTTGCGTGGCTCATGCCCGAAGACGAATGGGACGCGATTTCGATCAACTACACCTCGGGCACGACGGGGGACCCAAAAGGTGTGGTGTCACATCACCGGGGGGCTTACCTGCTGGCGCAGGGCAATGCGCTGACCGCGTCGATGCCGAAGCACGCGGTCTACCTGTGGACGCTGCCGATGTTCCATTGCAATGGCTGGTGCTTTCCGTGGACCCTTTCGGCGATCATCGGCACCCATGTTTGCCTGCGGCAGGTGCGGGCAGAGCCGATCTGGTCAGCGTTGGCGGATGAAGGTGTGACCCATCTGTGCGGTGCGCCGATTGTCATGTCGTTGATGATTTCCGCGCCCGACGAGGTGAAACGGGAATTTGACCAAACGGTACAATTCTTCACGGCTGCCGCCCCGCCGCCGGAAAAGCTGCTGGCGGATATGAAGGAGGCAGGTTTTGAGGTTACGCATCTGTACGGTTTGACCGAGACCTATGGCCCTGCCGTGGTCAACGATTGGCATGTGGAATGGTCCGATCTGCCACGCGCCGAACAGGCCCGATTGAAGTCGCGGCAGGGGGTGCGATATTTGCCGCTTGAAGGGCTTGAGGTGCTAGACCCGGAAACGATGGAGCCGGTGCCGCGTGATGGGGCCACGATGGGCGAAGTCATGTTCCGCGGCAATGTCGTGATGAAAGGCTATTTCCGAAATCCGAAAGCCACGGAAGAGGCATTTGCCGGGGGCTGGTTCCATTCCGGCGATCTGGGCGTGCGGTACCCGGACGGGTATATCCAGCTTAAGGATCGGTCAAAGGATGTGATTATTTCGGGGGGAGAGAATATCTCGTCCATAGAGGCGGAAGAGGTGCTTTACCGGCATGGCTCTGTGGCGGTGGTCGCGGTTGTAGCGATGCCGCATGAACGGTGGGGGGAAACGCCCTGCGCCTTTGTTGAACTGGCGGCTGGCCAGCAAGCGGATGCCGACACGCTGCGAGGCTGGTGCCGAGAACATCTGGCACATTACAAGGTGCCGGGGCGTTTTGTGTTCACCGAAATCCCACGCACTTCGACCGGGAAAATCCAGAAATTTGCGTTGCGCGAAAAGGCGCGGGAGCTGGCCTGAGATTTCAGGCCAGCCGTCACGCGATCCGGTCGTAGACGCCCGCCTTGAGGTCTTCGAGGATCATGTCGGAGGCTTTTTCTCCGATCATGATCGCGGGCGCGTTGGTGTTGCCGGAGACAATTTCGGGCATGATTGAACAGTCCACGACGCGCAGCCCGGCGATGCCGTGAACTCGCAGGCGCGCATCAACCACTGAATCATCGCTTTGGCCCATCTTGCAGGTGCCGGTGGGGTGATAGATCGTCGTGGAATTATTGCGCGCCCAATTTAGTGTTCCGTCGTAGTCGTCGATGCCCAGCGACGCATCTGGGCGGAATTCGTCGGAGATTTTGTCGGTCAGCGGGGCATGACGCGCGATGCGGCGGGCGATCTTGATGCCTTCGACAATCGTACGACAGTCAGTTTCTGTGGAGAGGTAATTGGGGTGGATCTTGGGATAAACCGCCGCGTCGGATGAGGCGAGCCGGATCATCCCGCGGCTTTCGGGACGCAGCTGGCAGACTGACATGGTAAAGGCCGAGAAGGGGTGCACCCCGGCTCCGGGGCTGTCGGCAGACCATGGTTGAACATGGAATTGGATGTCGGGAGTATCGACATGATCGCCAGTGCGCATAAAGCCGGTAGCAAGGCTGGCGGCCATCGCCATCGGGCCACTGCGGCGCAGCGCGTATTTCACCGCGATTCGGGCCTGATCCAGAAGGCTGCGCACTTCATCGTTCAGCGTTGGCTCTTTGCATTTGAACACAAGTCGCGCTTGCAGGTGGTCCTGCATGTTTTTGCCCACACCTGTGCGGTCATGGCGTACGGTGATGCCGTGATCGCGCAGGTGGTCTGCTTCGCCTATGCCGGAAACCATCAGCAGTTGTGGCGACCCGATGGCACCAGAGGACAGGATCACTTCGGCACGGGCCTTGACGGTGTGTTCAATGCCGCCCGCATCGCGATAGGCGACGCCCGTGGCGCGTTTGCCGTCAAACAGGATACGGCTAGCCGCAGCACGGGTGACGATAGAGAGGTTGGGGCGAGACCGGGCTGGATTGAGGAAAGCGACCGCGCTGGAGCAGCGTCGTCCATTGCGGGTGGTCAGTTGGAAATAACCGACACCTTCTTGTGTGGCCCCGTTGTAATCGGGGTTGAACGGATAGCCTGCCTCTTGGGCGGCGGCGACCCATGCGTCGCAGATTGGGCGTTGGAGGCGCATGTTGGATACGGAAAGCGGGCCGGTGTCGCCGTGGAAGTCATCCGCGCCCCGTTCCTGATTTTCGGAGCGCTTGAAAAGTGGTAGCACGTCGTCCCATGCCCAGCCGGGATTGCCCATTTGCGCCCAGCGGTCATAGTCCTGAGGCTGTCCGCGTACATAAAGCAGTCCATTGAGCGAGGATGATCCCCCAAGCACCTTGCCACGCGGCCAGTCGAGTTGCCGACCGTTCAAGCCGGGATCGGATTCGGTGCGATAGCACCAGTCGACAGCTGGATTGTGCATCGTCTTGAAGTACCCGACGGGGATGTGAATCCACGGGTTCAAGTCACGCCCCCCAGCTTCGAGGACCACCACTTTGACACCCGGATTGGCGCTGAGGCGATTGGCTAGAACGCAGCCGGCAGAGCCCGCGCCGACGATCACATAGTCTGCTTCCACTAACGAATTCCTCCTCTTGGTGCAAAAAACTCTATGCAGATCGAAAAAGCCATTCTAGTCTTTTTTGAAAAGATAAGTCTCAATAATTGCTAAAACGGGAGGAGAAGCAATGAAAATTGGAGATCGTATCAAGGGAGTCTCACGTCGAGATTTTTTCCGCATTGCGGGGACTTACGGGATGAGTTCGACGCTATTGGCGGCGGGAACATTCGGTGGCGTCATGACCGCAGCAAATCTCGCGAAAGCGGCGGAATCAACGTACAACAAGCGCTTCGCCAAAGAAGCCAAGCACACGCTGAAGTTCGGCGCGGCGGGCTTTAACCCGCAGAACCTGCTGATCGAACGGGCTGGTTGCCTTGAGTTCGCCCGCGACCTCGAAGAGCGCACAGACGGCGAAATTCGCATTGAATTCATCGGCAACAACCAAATCTGCGGTCAGCTGTCCTGTGTAGAGAAAGCGCAGCAGGGTATCATCGATATCTATGCAGCCTCGACCCAGAACTCTGCTGGTGGTGCGCCTTACCTGAACGTACTGGACTATGCGTATATGTTCCGCAGCCGCGCGGACCAGTACTATTTCATGTACTCGCCGGAATCGCAGCGCATCCTGCGTGATCCGTTCGAAAAGCGCCATGGTCTGAAGTTCCTCTTCACCCATGCGGAACTGCGCGGCATCCAGATGGGTATGAGCTTTGCCGACAAACCCACAGTGACCAGGATCGAAGACATCATGGGCACCAAGAACCGCGTGACGGGCACACAGCTTGGCCGGATCGCAATGGAAGCGCTTAACCTGAACCCGGTTCCGGTGGCGTGGGAAGAAACGCTGGACGGCCTCAAGCAGGGTCTGATCGACGGTGCCGAAACATGGGCATCGGCTGTGGCCTACGCAAACATGTCGCCAGTGGTCAGCCAGTGTGTGGATTTGCGATTCTTCTGTGGCACAGAGCACACCGCGATGCGCTCGGAGACCTTTGACGGTCTGTCGGGGGATTTGCAGGATGCTGTAATGGAAGCGTCCTATCTGACGCAGGTGCATGTACAGGCCGCCAACGAAGCCGCACTTGTCAACACTGTCGGCTTTACCGACCCGCCCATGCCGGGCACGATCTTTGCGGAAAACGACGTGCGCGTTGCCAAGCTTTCGGATGCCGAAGTTCGCAAGGCCGAAGAGATGTGCTCGCCCGAATTCCAACCGCAGCTGTGGGAGCAGTGGCGTGAGCGGATCAATGGCTGGGCCGGTGGCATCGACACCTATCAGGACATTTACAACGATGTTCGCAACAACCCGCACACGCTGGCCGAAAACGTTGAGCCGCGCCGCTGGTGGAAGGGCTGATGCCTCTTTAGGATCAATCACGAAGCAGCCCCGCTTTGCCGGGGCTGTTTCATCTAAAGGCGCATAGACCGGACTAATCCGGCACAGTCTTCAAATGGGAGGAGGGAACAGATGGAGCTCTGGTCCGATTTAAGCGCTCTATTGAGTGCGCTTGCCAGTCAGGATTCATGGACGATCCGACAGGCTTTGGCACCAAATTCGGTGTATATCTTTGCCGCGGTCTTTCTGCTTTTGGCAGGTTTGGCTCTGTCTTGGGTGTATCACCACGTGCCGGTGGTCGAACGCTATTTCGAACGCACGGTCATGATCGTTTGCTATCTTGGGACTGCTGGGATCATTTTTTGGGGCGTCATCGACCGCTTTGTCTTTTCCAATCAGCAGCCTTGGTCAACGACCATTCCTCCGTTCCTGTTCATGGTCATGGCGTGGTTTGGGGCGGCTTATAATATTCGAGTACGGACCCACCTGAGCTTTTCGGAGTTCCGCAGCCGGATGTCGCGCAGCGGGCAGATCGCCTGTCTCTGGCTTGATTTTGCGTTGTGGTTCGGGTTTGCGTTGATCTTCCTTGTGACCACAATGCGGGTGGTCGCGCTGTCTGCGTCCAACTTTCAGATCGTGCTGGGGACTGACAACACCATGCAGTGGTGGTTCCTCCTGTCTGCCCCGGTTGCCGGAACGCTGATGGCAGCGCGGGCGATCGAGAACATTCAGGATGACATGAAGAATTTCCGGAGCGGTCAGCCGATGATCCAGCAGTCTGTAATCGGGGGGGATGCGTGATGACCGACGGAACCATCATCACGTTGATCTCGGTCGGAGTGACCTTTCTGTTCATGTTGGGTGTGCCCGTGCTTTTGGTCATCGCCTATTGGGTGATCGGTTGTTCCTTTGTGTTGGGGCTGACGCTCGACAACATGGGGGCAGAACTGCTCAACGTGTTCAACAAAGGCTTTGCCCTGCTGGCGATGCCGCTGTTCATCCTGACGGGTGACCTGATCAACAAGTCCGGCATTGCCCGACGATTGTCGGATTTCGCATATGCCTGTCTGGGGTGGCTACGCGGTGGTCTGGCCATGGCATCACTGGGCGCGTGTGGCCTGTTCGCGGCAATCTCTGGCTCGAACTCGGCCACGACGGCGACCATCGGGTCGATGTTGCATCCCGAGATGGTCAAAGGTGGTTACGACGAGCGCTTTAGTGCTGCGACGGCAGCCGCAGGCGGTACAGTGGGGATCATCATCCCACCGTCGATTATCTTTATCGTCTACGGCTTCCTGATGAACTTGCCGATTTCAGACCTCTTCGTCGCGGGCATCATTCCTGGTGCGCTGATGGTGATCGGTATGCAGGTGGCCTGCTGGATCATCTGCCGGCTCAACGGCTGGGGTTATCTGATCCCGCTCCAACTGAATCGGGTGTTGAAAACAGCTTTTGGCGCATGGCTTGGCTTCTTCGCCATCGGCCTTGTGTTGTGGGGTATCTACACGGGCAAGTTTTCCCCGACTGAGGCGGCGGGTGTTACCGTTGGCTTCTGCATCATTGCGGGACTTGTTTCGTGGGTGCTGAGCCGCGTGATGCGGCAAGATCCGAGCTGGAGCTGGGAGGACAAGAGCTATGCTGAAATGCTGGTGGTTGAGGGTTTCACGTTCAAGCAGATCCCTGGCATCACCATGCGGTCCGCCGAGATCACCGGCATCCTTGCTCCGCTGATCGCCATTTCGGTGGTGATGCAGCAGATTTTGTCTTTGCTCGGGGCGCAGCAGGTAATCGGCGATTTCGTGACGTCGATGGGGGGATATTACGCCGTCCTGTTCACCGCGATGATCATCGTCTTCGTCTCTGGCATGGTTCTGGAGTCGCTGCCAGTAACGATCATCCTTGCGCCCATTCTTGCGCCGATCGCTGCAAGTGTCGGCGTCGATCCGATCCACTTCTCTGTGATCTTCCTTGTGGGGGCGTCGATCGGGTTCATCACACCGCCCTATGGGCTTAACCTTTACGTGGCGTCGGGGGTGACGGGTGTTCCGTATTTCCGACTGCTAAAGTACACGGTGCCCTACCTCGTCGCGTTGATCAGTGTTTGGATACTCGTCGCGCTGACCCCAGAACTTGCGTTGTTCCTGTTACCGGATAGGTGAGGCTGACTGCATGACCGACACCTCTGCCTCTGAAACCAAAGGGCAGATCCCGACCAATCTGCGGCTTCTTCTAATCTTGGAAGAAGTCGCACGGGCAGAGATGCCTGTTGCCGCTGCTACCTTGTCTGAAACGCTTGGACTGCCCAAGCCGACCATTCACCGATTGTTGGCCACTGCAGAGGAAGAGGGCTTCCTTCAGCGCGATATTGACGGGCGGTCCTATGGACCGGGGCGGCGATTGCGCAAGCTGGCGGGCAACACCCTGTCATCCCAACGATTGCGGACCGAGCGGTTGATCATCATGCAGGCCTTGGCCAGCGAGGTCGGCGAGACCTGCAATCTGGCCGCGCCGGGTCGCTACGGGATGGTTTATCTGGATCGGGTCGAAACCCATTGGCCGTTGCGCATCCAGCTTCCCGTCGGTGCGAAGGTGCCGTTCCATTGCACGGCGAGCGGCAAGCTGTACTTGTCTTCTTTGCGGAACGACAAGCTGAAGCACGTTTTGTCGTGGTTGCAGCTTGATCCATCGACAGAAAAGTCGATCACTGATGTTGACAGTTTGTTAGAGGAATTGGCCTCGACGCGGGCGCGCGGGTTCTCGACTGACAACGAGGAATTCATGGACGGCATGGTGGCCATCGCCGTGCCCGTTCGAGATACTGAAAGCCGTTTGCTGACCACGCTGTCGATCCATGCGCCCCGTCAACGCTACGATCTGGACAGGCTGATCGGGATGGTGCCGCTCGTTCAAGAAACGGCTAAGCGTCTGGAGGCACTTGGCCGTCTTTGATCCATGGGCGGTTAGGATTATTCGCAGCCACCAGTTGCCCATTGGCGCAGGTTCCGCTTGAAGATCCCACCAAACGGATGCGGCTTTTCCAGCGATTTCTGGCCGCTGAGCGTCAGGTAAACATTGGCCTGATCGCACAGCCGATCCTTGGTCCATTCATGGCAGTTCGAACAGCTTTGCTCTTTCCAGAACTCGTCCGGCAACCCTTCAACCGGAGGGAACATTGGTGACATGTTGATGATGTCGGACAGTACGGCCCCATCGATCACTGAACCCGGGGCGGAAAGAGGCAGATCGAATTTTACGACATTGGGCACTGTCGAGCGTTCTTGCTCGACTTCGGCCAAGGCGAGGTTTGTTTCTTCGACTTCGGGTGTCACGCCTTCGCCGATTGGATCAACACTGGCTTGAGCCTCGAGCGCTTCGATCTCGCCCCGCGCAAATTCCGAGAAGGTACCGTTCGGGAAGGCGTCAAGATACGTGCGATACGCGTCAACTGTTGGGTTGGCCTGTGCCGCCTCGAACAGGGTTTGCTCATCGGCCGATGGACCCGCAGGCGCTGGGCGTTCCACTGCTGCTGTATCGTTGGTGAGTTCAGCTTCAATGGCTTGTGCCAGCAGTGCGCGGGCGTCGTCTGCAAAAGCACTGTTGGGATAGCCGCGCAGGAATAGCATGATCTGCACCGGATCCTTGGTGGCCTGTACGGATTCCCACAATTGCCGCGCAGCGAGGTCTTCGGGATTCTCGGTGGGCGCGTTCACAAAAGTGAAGTTGTTTGTCAGTGAAGAGGTGTCCCAAGGGGTTTGCAAGCCGTTGGTTTGCTCTAGAACTGAGACGCGAACCTGTTTGAACATTTGCTCTACTGCGACGCCGGGCTTGGTCATTTCGCGTGCAAGGGCGGTGGTGAAGGGGCTGTTTTGACCAAGGCCATCCAATGCAACTGCCCCGGGCGACGTGGCGTAGGAAAGGAATGTCCCGGTTGGCGCTTTCATTTCTGCCAGGCCAGGAGAGTCGAATTCAGCCATATTTTCGAAAGGGTTATTGCGACAGGCGTCGAGAATGACAAAATTGGTGCGGTTGCGGGCAGACGCCATCTGGCGGAGCACCGATTGGGCTTCAACGCCTTCGAGATCAAGATCCGCGGCATCGTTTAAAGACACGTCCACTGGCAGCAGGTAGTTGTTGCCAAAACTTTGGACGCCATGACCTGCGTAGTAGAATAGACCCGTGGTGTCAGCGCCGCCGCTGCGCAGATTGCGCCCGAAGTCGGACAGGGCGCGTTTCATTTCGATCTGAGTGGCGTCGATCAGAAGTGTGACCTGGAAGTCGATCTGTTCCAGCGTTGATGCGATCAGTTGCGCGTCGCGGGTTGGATTGTCGAGCGCCGAGACACTTTCATAGCTCGAGTTACCAATGATGAGCGCAATCCGTTCCTGCGCCGAGACCGCAGCACTGCTAGCCCCAAGAATGAGTGCGGTAACTGCGGGAACTGTAAAGACGTTTGCCAGTCGTTGAAGCCAGTGGGTCAAAGCTTCCTCCTGCCGTGATGAGTTGGTGCGCGTAAGGTAGTGAAATAAGCTTAATCAATATCCACAATGTATCGCGCGTCCTAGGCAAGCGCCACACTACGCGACTCTGATCCTCAATTGCTTCTTGATGGCTAATTTCCTACCGAAGAATGGTATGCCCTCAATTG
>CANNCS010000123.1 GCA_947503115.1 uncultured Marivita sp. | reverse complement strand
GGAACGCCGTGCGCTGGACGCGCTCGATGAAATCCGCGGAAACAGGTAAGAAGTGTCAGACTCGGAGCACTAGATGCTTATTTCGCGGGGAAACTGCAGGACTTCACGGTTCCGATCCGGCTGACCTGTTCTGATTTCCAACGGACAGTTTGCGCATCCATGTCAGCGATCCCGTTTGGGGAAACGCGGACTTATGGTGAACTCGCGCAACAATTGGGCGTACCTGCGCAGGCGATTGGGCAAGCCTGTGGTGGCAATCCGATCCCGATCCTGATCCCGTGTCACCGGGTTCTGGGGGCCAATGGACTTGGGGGCTATTCGGGCGATGGTGGGGTTGAGACCAAGGTTTGGCTGCTCCGGCACGAACGGGCGGCGGGGCTGTTGATTTGATATTGGTGCGTGCGAGCACGCACCTTACGCATTGGGTTCCACCGGTTCGCACACCACGAAAATGTTTCGCGCGCGAAACAATGGGGCCGAAACGGACCTAACTTTGCAAACTCGGTTAATGACGCGTTAGGCTTTGCAAACCGTTAATGAGTGGTAAAGGCCAACCCTGCACAGCACCTGTTCGTGCACTGCGCTTGTGTGTCCCTCCGTTTGTGCTAGGCCGAAAGTCACCCCGAAATCCGAACACGCGCAGTGTGACATGCTTCGCATCGGTTCAAATTGAAGCGCAGCATGACAGAACAAAACCGTGCCATCCTTCTCATGATCGCCGCGATCTTCTGCTTTTCGATCATGGATGCGACGGTCAAAGCGTTGGCTCCGAATGTTGGTGTGCTTCCTGCCTTGTGGGCGCGCTACGCGGGGCAGATGCTTTTGGTGTTCGTGCTGGTGCTGCCGAGGCTGAGAACGGTGGTGCGCACCAAGTATCCCAAATTGCAGTTTTTCCGGTCCCTTCTGCTGATGAGCGCCACGGCTTGTTTCTTTACTGGGCTTAGCCTGATCCCGCTGTCAGATGCGGCTGCTTTGATGTCGACGAATCCAATGCTGATTACGCTGGGGGCCGCACTGTTTCTGAGTGAAAAGCTGGGCGTTCGCCGGATTGCCGGGATCGTCGCCGCCATGATCGGCGCATTGATCATCATTCGACCCGGCAGCGATGTGTTCAGTGCCGCCGCGTTGTTCCCTCTGGGTGCGGCGGTCTGTTATTCGGCCTATGCCCTGCTCACCCGACGTGTCGGTGCGGACGAGGATGTGTGGACATCGCTGTTCTACACCGGGTTCGTTGGCACCGTGTTGCTAAGCATTCTGGTGCCGTTCCAATGGCAGACGCCGAGCGCCACGGATGTCGGGTTGATGGTGATTGTGACTCTTGCAGGGACGACAGGTCAGCTTGCGCTGATTCAGGCCTTCACCAAAGGCGAGGCCGCGATGCTGGCGCCCTATTCCTATACTGGGCTCGCCTTTGCAGCGTTTTGGGGCGTGATCTTTTTCTCAGAGATTCCAGACTTCTGGACAGTTGTCGGAAGTCTGGTGATCGCGGCGGCTGGCCTTTATGTCTGGCATCGAGAGACGCAACAGAGCGCCGGTTAAGGCGCATCCGTTAGTCCCTGCGGGGATCTCGCGGATAGGTGCCCAGAATGTTCAACATATCGGTGAAGTAATCCAGCTCTTCCAAGGCCAGAGCGACGTCAGGATCGCTGGGATGGCCTTCGATATCAGCGTAGAATTGAGTCGCCGTGAACGACCCGTCGACCATGTAGGATTCGAGTTTGGTCATGTTGACGCCATTGGTCGCGAATCCGCCCATCGCCTTGTAAAGGGCCGCCGGGATGTTGCGGACCTGAAACACGAATGTGGTCATCATGCCGTGTTCACCGCGACGGGTTTGATCGCCTTCGCGGCTCATCAACAGGAAACGGGTTGTGTTGCTGTCGGTGTCTTCGATGTGACGCGCGAGTACATTGAGGCCGTAGATCTCGCCCGCAAGCTCACTTGCCAAGGCGGCGGCGTGTTTCTCTCCGCGTTCCGAGATTTCACGGGCGGCGCGGGCGTTGTCGGCGTTCACCCGGCCATGGATGCCGTGTTTGGTGAGAAAAGTCGAACATTGTGGCAAAAGCACCAGATGCGAATGTGCCTCGGTCACGTCTTCAAGTTTCGCCCCCGGCACGCCGAGCAGGTTGATGTGAACACGGACAAACGCTTCGTCGATGATTTTGAGCCCGCTTTTCGGCAACAGGCGGTGGATGTCGGCGACCCGGCCATAGATCGTATTTTCGACCGGGAGCATCGCAAGGTCGGCCTTGCCTGTCTGCACCGCCGAGATCACGTCTTCAAAAGTGCGGCAGGGCAAAGGGTCCATATCGGGACGCTTGTACCGGCAGGCTTCATGCGAATAGGCCCCGAGTTCACCCTGAAAGGCGATGGCATTGGTCATGGGAACTCCGAACAATTGGCCCTGCGGGCGTTTGGTCGCGGCTTCTACACCTTGCCTTGCGGAAGGGGAAGCAATAGATACCCGCGCGATACGCAAGAAACACTAGCGGACGGGTACGCACACAATGTTGGATACAATGACCTTCACCAAGATCGTCGGCAGCTTTTGTGGCGCGCTGCTGATCTTCCTTCTTGGCAAATGGGCCGCAGAGACCCTGTACCACGTGGGCGGCGCCCATGGTGAAGAGGTTGCGGTCTATGTGATCGAGACCGGTGAAGAGGGAGCGACCGAAGAAGAGGTCGTCGCGGTAAACTACGACACAATCATCGAAACAGCAGACGCTGCCAAGGGCGAGAAAGTGTTCGGCAAGTGCCGCGCCTGTCACAAACTTGAAGCAGGCGAAAACGCCGCTGGTCCGTACCTCTTTAACGTGGTGGGCCGTGATGTTGGTGCCGCTCAGGGCTTCAATTACTCGGGTGCTTTGAACGAAGTGGCCGAAGTCTGGACACCGGAAAACCTGTACCACTTCCTGGAAAACCCGCGTGGCTGGGCACCGGGCACGTCGATGGGTTTTGCTGGTCTGAACAAGTCCGCCGACCGTCAGAACCTGATCGCCTATCTCGCGACATTCTCTGAGTGATCGGCTGATCATATTCTGAAAAGATCAGGCCGCTGCCCCTTGGGCGGCGGCTTTTCTTTTTCACAATCGCGTTTTTTCCTCGGCATTTGCGCCGTGCTCACGCATTCTCAACTTGAATGTGGGCGAATTCGTTCTTTAGCTTACATAATAGCGCAATGATGAACGAATGAGCTACGGAGACTAGAACATGTCCAATAGACGCGGCCGGCCTTCCTTTGCAGACATAGATCGTCGTCAAACGCTTAAGTTGCTGGGCGGCAGCGCCGTTGCCGCCAGTGCGGGCGCATCAGGGACACTGGCTTTTGCAGAAAGCCATGGCAGCGACGAGATCATTCGTGCACATGGGTATTCCTATTTCGGCGACCTGCTGTATCCGCCAGACTTCTCGCACTTCAACTATGTGAACCCCGATGCCCCCAAGGGTGGGCAGATCACGCTGAGTGCGCGGGGCACGTTCGACGGGTTCAACCGTTGGGCCTGGCGCGGCAATCCGCAGACGAATTCGGATGTGGTCGGCGAGTCGCTGTTGGCTGGCGACACGTTCGGGACTTCGGTTCCAGCAGATTCCCTGACCGACCAGTACGGACTTATTGCGCGTGAGGTCGAATACCCCAAGTCCAAGGAATGGTGTGTGTTCCACCTGCGCGACGACGTGGTGTTCCGCAATGGTGCGCCGCTGCGGGCACAAGATGCTGCATTCACATTCAACCTGTTCATCGAGCAGGGCATCCGGTCGTTCTCGCGGTCGGTGAGCGAGCGCATCGAAGGTGTTGAGGTGATCGACGATTACACACTCCGGTACAAGTTCGTCGACGGAATCTCGCGTCGGTCGCTGATCAGCCAAGTGGGTGGCATGATCGTGTTGTCCGAGGACTGGTATAAGGAAACCGGGGAACGGCTGGACGAGCCGTCGGTGATGTCACCGATGGGATCGGGTCCGTATCAAGTGGGTGACTACGAATTCAACCGCTACGTGGTTTACGAGCGGAACCCGAATTACTGGGGCTGGGATCACCCGATCAACGTGGGTCGCCACAACTTTGATCGCATCCGTATCGAATACTTTGCAGACGCCACAGCAGAGTTTGAAGCGTTCAAGGCGGGCGAGTATACATTCCGCTCGGAAGGGTCGAGCAAACGCTGGGCCACGGGGTATGATTTCCCGGCGCTCAACGATGGACATGCAAAGCGCGAGTCGATTCCAGATCAAACCGCGCCCCTTAATTCCGGCATCATTTTCAACACGTTGCGCGCTCCGGTCGACAACCGAAATGTGCGTCACGCGTTGTCATTGGCGTTCAACTTTGAATGGACCCGCGAGTCGCTGGAATTTGATCTGACAACGCAACGCAATTCGTTTGCGGAAGGTCAGGAATGGGAAGCCAAGGGCGTTCCTGAAGGAGCCGAATTGGCATTCTTCGAGGCGCTGGGCGACGTGGTTCCAGCCGAAATGCTGTCAGAGCCGGTGGTCATGCCGCACAGCTCTAGAAAGGACAATCCGTCCGACCGCCGCAACCAGCGCACCGCCCTGCGTATCCTTGCCGATGAAGGGTGGACGATTGACGATCAAGGCCGCATGGCAAACGAGAACGGCGAACAGATGTCGCTCGATTTTCTTGTGCTTTCGACATGGGACGACACGCGGCAAGCGACCATTGAGACCTATGTGAACACGCTGCGCGACTGGGGCATTGAGGTGAATGCCAACGCTGTGGATTCCGCACAAGGGCAGCAGCGGTTCCTCGACAAGGATTACGACCTGATCCAGACTTCGATCCAGACGTTTTCGACCATTGGTACTGGCCTAAAGCAGCTTTTCGGATCGGAAACCGCCGAGGTGTCTTCGTGGAACCCGTCGGCGCTGCGCAGCCCCGTGGTGGATGCGATCATCGAAGCGGCACTGAATGCAGAATCGCGCGAGGAAGAAGTGACAGCGATGACGGCGCTGGACCGTGCCTTGCGATATGAACGCGTGATCGCACATGCCGGGTTCGTTCCCGAATATTGGGTCGCCTACTATGACATCTTCGAACGTCCCGAGACCCTGCCAACGCTTGGATTGGGCGTTCTGGATTTCTGGTGGTTCAACGACGAGAAATACGAGGCCCTCAAGGCCGATGGCGCATTGAGGTAACCGACCCTTGGGAGCCTATATACTTCGACGGCTTTTGCTGATCATTCCGACTTTGTTCGGGATTATGGTCATCAACTTTGCCTTGACCCAATTCGTTCCGGGCGGCCCGATTGAACAAACGCTTGCGCGGTTTCAGGGCGAAGGCGACGTGTTCGCCGGGTTCTCGGGGGACGGCGGCGGAAACCAGAATGTCGAAGAGACTTTTGGGTCGGACAGCGACTATATCGGTGCCCGCGGCTTGCCCAAGGAATTCATCGAAACTCTTGAGATCGAGTTCGGCTTTGCCCGCATCGTGTGTGAAGAGGGCTTTGTCGGAGAGCCGGATCTGGAAGATCCCGCCTGTGCGAAAGAAGCCATCGGCGCTGTCGAGCGGTTCGGCATGATGATGTGGAACTACCTGCGGCTGGATTTCGGAGAGAGCTATTTCCGGTCCATTGGCGTGATGGAATTGGTTCTGGAAAAGATGCCTGTGTCGATCTCATTGGGTCTTTGGTCCACCATCATCGCCTATATCGTGTCGATCCCTTTGGGCATTCGCAAAGCGGTCAAGGATGGCACCCCATTCGACACCTATACGTCTGCGGCGATTATCGTCGCTTATGCGATCCCAGGGTTCCTGTTTGCGATTCTGCTTCTTGTTCTGTTTGCAGGCGGGTCGTACTTCCAGATTTTCCCGCTCAGGGGGCTGACCTCTGACAATTGGGACCAGCTTCCGTTCTTTGCCAAGATCGCGGACTATTTCTGGCACATTGCGCTGCCGGTTCTGGCTTCGACAATTTCGGCTTTTGCAACGTTGACGCTGCTGACCAAGAACAGCTTTCTGGACGAGATCAAAAAGCAATACGTGATCACCGCGCGTGCCAAGGGTTTGGCAGAGCGGCAGGTTCTGTATGGTCATGTTTTCCGCAATGCGATGCTGATCGTGATCGCAGGTTTTCCTGCGGTGTTTATCGGCGTCTTCTTTTCAGGATCGCTGATCATCGAGACGATCTTTTCGCTAGACGGGTTGGGGCGACTTGGTTTTGAAGCCGCCGTGGCGCGCGACTATCCGGTGATCTTTGGCACACTGTTCGTGTTTGGGCTTATCGGCCTGCTTGTCGGGATCTTGTCGGACCTGATGTATGTGCTGGTCGATCCGCGCATCGATTTCGAAAAACGGGAGGGCTGACCGATGGCAGCCAATCCTGAACTGAACAGCCACGACACCGCGACACAACCCAGCTCTGCGATGCTTGTCTCCCCGGTGCGCAGTCGCTTTGCGCTGTCACCGCTCAATCAGCGGCGCTGGAACAACTTCAAGCGCAATCGCCGTGCGTTTTGGTCATTGATCGTATTCTGTGTGCTGTTCGGGCTGTCGCTGTTTGCCGAGTTTATTGCGAACGACAAGCCAATCCTCGTTCAGTACCGCGGCGAATACTACACCCCGATCTTCAACTTCTACGCCGAGACCGAGTTCGGTGGTGATTTCCGAACCGAGGCCGCCTATCGCGACCCAGAGGTACAGTGCCTTATCCGCACCGGCGGTCTTGAGGCGTGTTTTGACGATCCCGAAGGCTTGATCGAACAGGTGGATCAAGGCGCGGCTCTGGATGGCGATTTCTACAAGGGCTGGTCGATCTGGCCACCCATTCCCTATGATTACCAAACCCCGGTTGACCGTCCCGGTGCCGCCCCCCTACCCCCGAGCGACCAAAACTGGCTGGGCACGGATGACACCAAACGCGATGTGATGGCGCGAGTTATCTATGGTTTTCGACTGTCCATTTTCTTCACGCTGATCGTGACAGTGCTCGCGAGTGTCGTGGGCATCGTCGCAGGTGCGTTGCAAGGATATTTCGGCGGCTGGTTGGACTTGATCTTTCAGCGGATCATCGAGATCTGGTCTTCGACGCCGTCGCTGTACATCATCATCATTCTGTTCGCGATATTGGGGCGAAGTTTCTGGCTTCTTGTGTTCCTGACGGTGCTGTTCGGCTGGACCGCCCTTGTGGGGGTTGTCCGGGCGGAATTCCTGCGCGCGAGGAACCTGGAATATGTCCGCGCGGCCAAGGCGCTTGGTGTATCTAACGCGACCATCATGTTCCGGCACATGCTGCCCAACGCGATGGTGGCGACGCTGACCATGCTGCCCTTCATCGTGACGGGTACAATCAGCACGCTGGCGGGTCTGGATTTCCTTGGCTTCGGCTTGCCGTCTTCGGCCCCGTCCTTGGGTGAATTGACCTTGCAGGCCAAACAGAACCTACAAGCGCCGTGGCTGGGCTTTACCGCGTTCTTTGTGTTCGCGCTGATGCTGTCGCTGCTGGTCTTCATCTTTGAAGGTGTGCGCGACGCGTTTGATCCGAGAAAGACGTTTACATGAGCAGCATCCTGGAGGTGAAGAACCTGACCGTCGGCTTCCGTCAAGACGGGCAGACCGTACCCGCTGTGAAGGGTGTGTCTTTTCACATCGAGCGCGGCGAGACTGTGGCGCTGGTCGGGGAGTCAGGGTCGGGTAAGTCGGTCACGGCTTTGTCGACGGTGTCGCTCTTGGGCGATTCCGCGCGGGTCGATGGGTCGGTGCTGTACAACGGCGAAGAGATGGTCGGCGCAGACGATGCGCAATTGCGTCGCATCCGGGGAAACGACATCAGCTTCATCTTTCAGGAACCGATGACTTCGCTCAACCCGCTGCACACGTTGGAAAAGCAGTTGGCCGAGTCGCTGGCTCTGCATCAGGGGTTGGCCGGCGATGCTGCGCGGACACGGATCATCGAGTTGCTGAACAAAGTGGGTATCCGCGACCCCGAAAGCCGGTTGGGCGCTTATCCGCACCAGTTGTCTGGCGGCCAACGGCAGCGTGTCATGATCGCGATGGCGTTGGCGAACGGGCCGGAATTGCTGATTGCGGATGAACCGACAACGGCTTTGGACGTGACCATTCAGGCCCAGATCCTGCAATTGCTGGCCGAGTTGAAAGACGCCGAGGACATGAGCCTGCTGTTCATCACCCATGACCTTGGCATTGTGCGCAAGATCGCGGACCGGGTCTGTGTGATGAAGGACGGGCAGATCGTTGAAACCGGCCCAACCCGCGAAATTTTCAGTAATCCGCAGCACCCGTACACACAAATGCTGTTAAGCGCGGAATCCACCGGCTCCCCGGATCCGGTCAAAGAGGGCGCGGAAGAGATTGCGCGGACAGATAACCTCAAGATCTGGTTCCCGATTCAACAAGGTTTCATGAAACGGACAGTCGGCTATGTGAAGGCTGTGAACGATGCGACCATCGCGGTGCGGGCTGGCGAAACCGTAGGCATCGTTGGCGAATCCGGATCGGGCAAGACGACACTGGCTTTGGCGATCATGCGACTGATCGGATCCGAGGGCGGGATCACCTATCGGGGGCAGAATGTGCGTGACTGGTCGACCCGCGAATTGCGGCGGCTGCGCAGTGAGATGCAGATCGTGTTCCAAGACCCCTATGGCAGTCTTAGCCCGCGCATGACCTGCGAGCAGATCATCGCGGAAGGTTTGGGCGTGCACGGATCACCTGATGGGCGCACCGACCGCGAGTTGGTCACTGAAGTGATGACCGAAGTCGGTCTTGATCCGGCGACAATGCACCGCTACCCGCACGAATTTTCGGGCGGCCAACGGCAGCGTATCGCGATTGCCCGTGCGATGGTGCTGCGTCCCAAGTTGGTGGTACTGGACGAACCGACATCGGCGTTGGATATGACGGTTCAGGTGCAGATCGTGAACCTGTTGCGCGACCTGCAACGGAAATACGATCTGGCCTATCTGTTCATCAGTCACGATTTGAAGGTGGTGCGCGCGATGTCGCACAAGGTGATCGTGATGAAGGCCGGGGATGTCGTGGAGTACGGCACTGCGGACGACGTGTTCACCCATCCGCAGACGGATTACACAAAGACGCTTATGGCGGCGGCGTTCGATCTGGCGAGTTAGATTGCCGAACTGTGACCTGCCGATGACAGGTCGTAGGCATCGAAACTGCGGGCAATCATGCGGGTCAAAGGACGGGCTTCGGGAGGCACAAAAAGACCGTTGCTGTCGACGACCAACAGGTTCTCGAACTCTGAGTTGGCGCGCTTGAGAAGGTCCGTCACTTCGCCTTGTGTCGTTTTGTAGTCATGCACCAGTTCTGCGGTGTCGACGCGGAAATCGCACATCAGCATCTCGATCATCCGCGCGCGCAGTTTGTCCTGTTCGGTAAAGCTATGGCCGCGCACGGTAGAAAAGTCATGTGCCCGGATCGCTTTGGTGTAGGCCGATGTGGCCGGTGCGTTCTGCGCATAGCCCTGCGGGAACTTGGAAATGGACGACGCCCCCAGACCGATCAAGACGTCTGACGTGTCATCCGTATAGCCTTGGAAATTGCGGCGCAGTGTCCCTTTTCGGGCAGCAACGGACAGGCCATCTTCGCGGGTGGCGAAGTGGTCAATCCCGATCTCATCATAGTTATCCAAGACAAAGAGCTTACGCGCGGTTTCAAACAGATCGAGTCGTTCATTCGGGCGCGGCAGCGCATCCGACGGAATCATCTGTTGACGCTTGGCCATCCAAGGAACATGCGCATAGCCATAGAGCGCCACGCGATCGGGTGAGAGCGACAGAAGCTTTTGCACCGAATCGACGATCTTACTGCGGGTCTGGTCAGGCAGACCGTAAAGGATGTCTGCATTCAGGCTTTGGATGCCCCGGTCGCGGATCATGTCGACCGCGCGCTTAGTCGTGTCGAAACTCTGTTCCCGACCAATGGCCTTTTGAATCTCGGGATCGAAATCCTGCACACCAATAGAAGCGCGGTTCATGCCGCTTTCGAACAGTGCATCAAGCCGGCCTGAATCGATTTCGTTCGGGTCGATTTCAACCGAGAACTCATAGCCTTCGGCAAAATCCGCAACTTCTCGTACCGCAGCGGAAAGATCGCGGATGTGATCAGGAGACAGAAGCGTTGGGGTGCCGCCACCCCAATGCAGGCGGGACAGGCGGATACCGCGTGGCAGGTGCCGTTTCAGCAAGGACAATTCGTCCTTGAGTGTTTCGACATAGGCGGTGACCGGTTCGCCGCTTGCCGTGCCTTGTGTCCGACAGGCGCAGAACCAGCACAGGCGGCGACAAAACGGCACATGCAGGTAGAGCGAGATTTCCGAGTTTTCCGGGATCGCTTCGATCCAATTGGAGAAATCCACCGGTTTCACGTCGTTCTTGAAATGAGGCGACGTGGGGTAACTCGTGTATCGAGGTACCTTCGCGTCGAATAGTCCCAAACGGGAAAGTTGTGTTCTCGCTACCATATGCATAGCATTAAGAGAGATAACCGACATCAACTTTGACACAGATCAAGACCGGAACCATGTTGAAAGAAGACAGCCTCTCCGTCACTCAGGATTGCAGCGATTGCCCCATCCGCCATCGCGCGGTGTGTGCCCGGTGTCAAACTGATGAATTGGAGCGTCTTGAGGACATCAAGTATTACCGCCGCTTTGAAGCCGGGCAGACAGTCATCTGGTCCGGGGACCGTATGGATTTTGTTGGGTCAGTTGTTTCGGGTATCGCGACGCTGACTCAGACGATGGAAGATGGGCGCACACAAATGGTTGGGCTGTTGCTGCCCAGCGATTTCGTAGGTCGCCCGGGTCGGTCGAATGCCGCCTATGATGTTGTTGCAACGACGGACATGGTGATGTGTTGCTTCCGCAAAGCGCCTTTTGAAGACCTGATGGAGCGCACGCCTCATATCGCACAGCGTCTGTTGCAGATGACGTTGGACGAATTGGACGCCGCGCGTGAATGGATGTTGGTTCTGGGTCGCAAGACCGCACGCGAAAAGATCGCGTCGCTTTTGTCGATCATCGCGCGCCGCGATGCCTCGCTCAATATGGGTGGGCTTGATGGCCCGGTGACGTTTGACCTTCCCCTCACCCGCGAAGCGATGGCGGACTATCTTGGGCTGACGCTTGAAACTGTTTCGCGGCAGGTATCCGCGCTCAAGAAAGACGGCATCATCCAGCTTGAGGGAAAGCGTCACATCACTGTGCCGGACATGAGCCTGCTTCTGGAAGAGGCCGGAGATGACACAGATGGCGGGATGTTGGTCTGACCCTTACTGGTTCATAGCCACCATGTAACCGATCGCCGCCGCAACACTTAGTCCGAGGATCACGGCAAACGCGATTTTCCAACCGGACCAAGGGCGTTCGCCCTGTACCGCCCCTGTACGTCCGTTGACGACAAAGCGATAGCTTTTGCCCCGATACTTGTATGCCGCCAGCCAGACAGGCAGCAGGATATGCTTGAATGTCACGTCTGAGATTTGCGTCTCGATATTGTGGACCCTCTGACGATCCCCGCCGATATCAAACTTCACGTCGCGCATGATGATGCGGTCCATGTAGGTTCGCGCTTCGTCGTAACCGTCATCCAATTCAACAGAATAGGCCTCGGCCCGGAATCCGGCGAGGTATTCTGGATGGTACGGCTCCAACTCTGACAAGTCCCATGGCTCAAGCGCATCTGTGTATTTCTTGGGCAAGGAGTGCGACGCCAATACCAAAACGTCGTCAAAGAACCGCGCCACGCGCCCCGAAGCTGGCCGCCAACGTACCTTGGCGACCCGCACGGTTTCCGACTTACCATTTCGAACAACCCTGCGTGTTTCGTAATAAACGGTGCCGTGTTCGCCTCGATATGACGATTTGGTGTCAGCATCGAAGGTCCAATAGGGCACGTAAATCCCGGTCATCTTCCGCCCTTTGCGGGCATAATCCTGCAACCCATTGGGGGCAAACCACAGCTTTCCCAGCCAGTTGGTCATCGCTGATCGCGCGTCCTTTTCATCCAATGAAAAGGGCAGCAACCCCTTGGGTTTAATGTGGCGGTTTGGCCCTGTGTCCGTGACGACTGGGGTCGCGCAGAACGGGCACTCGGCTGCGTGAACGCCGGAATCAAATTCTACTTCTGCCGCACAATTTGGACATTTGGAGACGCGGGTTTCCTCCATTTCCTGTGACGGCAGCCGATCTGCAATTGCCGTCTGGAAATCGATCTCACGGATAGATCCGCCAGTCCAAGGCCCAGACCCCGAAATCTCAAGTGTTGCGCCGCAATGGTCACAAAGCATGTTCCCGCTGTCGGGATCGAAGCGAAGATCTGCGCCGCAATTGTCACATGGAAAGCGATGCTGGGTTTTCGTCATACCAAATTGTCTCAGTCTCTAAATTCTAAACGAAGGTGGCCGTTCTCGAAGCGTACACATAATGACAAGGACCCGAAATGAGTGACGCACACCTCAACGCTCAATTGAGCAACGCCATCGGTGCACATGGTGCCTGGAAAATGCGTTTGCGCGTGGCCGCTATGAATGGCGACACTTCCGAAGTGATGGAACGCGCTGGCGATTGCCACGCCTGTGATTTCGGTCGCTGGCTGGACGGCCTGTCTGCAGATATGCGGACCAAGCCGGAAGCACGTGAGACAATTGGCTTGCATGAAGCCTTCCACAAGAGCGCTGGTCGCGTAGCGCAGATGATCGCGCAGGGCAAAAAGGACGCAGCGCTTTCGATGCTTGATGGCGAGTTCAACGAAGCCTCCAGCGCGCTAAAAACCGCGGTGGCCAAATGGAAATTGGCGGCAACCAGCTAAGTCCTTTCAAGATGGGCTCATAGTGAAGGTTCAATCACGCAGCTTGGGCTCTGAGAAAAAGCACCGTTGCTCGGTAGCGTTCTGCGCCAACGAGCAACGAAGCCGTCGTGCCGTGGGCATTTGACTACGCTCCGGGTGGAGGCTATGACATTCACACATCTTGGTTTCAGTTATTGAGCTGATCTGATTCCCTTTTTGAAAAGGGAGACGATGATGC
>CANNCS010000122.1 GCA_947503115.1 uncultured Marivita sp. | reverse complement strand
CCGTGTTCAGAATCCATCTCGCCGGTCGGCACCACCCCTAAAATTGGCGAAATGCGCCCTGTGTCGTGTAGTGTGGAACGCGCGTGACGCCATGGCGAAAGGGGGCACGATTCTAATCGAAACGGAAGAAAGAGTGGTGCAGAACCCGCTTAAGTATGGCCGCGCACGGGTTCCTGCGGGTGCATATTTGGTCGTGCGCGTGCAGGATGACGGGGTCGGTATCGCTGCCGACAAGTTGGAAAAAGTGTTTGAGCCGTTTTATACCACAAAACGCACTGGTGAAGGCACCGGACTTGGCCTGTCGACCGTCTATGGCATCGTCAAGCAGACGGGGGGTTTCATCTTTGTCGATAGCACTGTTGGCAAGGGTAGCGTCTTCACCCTGATGTTCCCGGCCTGCGAAGAGCCTGTTGCTGAAGAAGTCATTGCACCCGAGCCGCCGCGTGCCGCGCCAGCGCGTTTTGGCGACGGAGTTGTTCTTTTGGTAGAGGACGAAGCCCCAGTGCGCGCTTTTGCTTCTCGTGCGCTTGCACATCGTGGGTTTCACGTCATCGAAGCCAGCACCGCAGAAGATGCTTTGGATTTGCTGAATGACGCTGATCTCAAGGTCGATGTGTTTGTGACAGATGTTGTGATGCCGGGACTGGATGGTCCAAGTTGGGTGCGTAAGGCGCGCCAAATGCGGCCTGACGTTCCCGTCGTGTTTATGTCAGGCTATGCTGAAGACGTTTTTAAATCGCAAGGCGCTCAGATCGAGGCATCCGCATTTCTGTCAAAACCGTTTTCGCTTGTTGAGCTGACCTCGATCGTCAATCAACAACTCGCAACAGTCGATCCGGTCATTGATCCTGCCCGGATGCAATGATCTTTGGGCAATCAGTGCCCCCTGATCGGAATCGACTCCCAAAGCGCAAACTCCGCCGCACGTTTTTTCCGGACCAGCGCCTCAACTTCAGGAGAAATGTCGAGCGACCGTTCGGGAGAAACGTTGGCACTCGGGATGTCAGGTATGTCTCCCAAACGGTCTATCAAGAAATTGCGAAATCCGGCTTGATCCTCGTAGCGAAAGAACTGACGGACCGCAGTCCCATTGGGGCGCGCTTCTACGAATTTCGCCTGACTGCCAACATTGGCAAAAGGGGCGGGGGTGTCTGCGCAGCACTCTGTCAGAAATGTATCAAAGCTGTGACTCTTGGTCGAGGCCCGTCGCCCATCGAGAGCGGGGCGTTGGCGATACCGATACCAACTGCCCAGCCAACTGAGCGGTTCGCGGATCACCGCAACCAATTCCATGTCTACTGCGCCCATCTTCTCAAACATGGGGCGGAAGAATCGGTTGTAGCGATAAACCGGCGCATGTTTCAGCTCGGGTGGATCGGTCACGACCATCGACGCACGCGGCCCCAGGGCCTGAGTATAGGCATGGGTGCCGGTCTTAGGCACCGAGAGCAGCACAAGCCGTTCGTTCCAAAACACCATCATACGCACTGCTCCACTGCTTTTGAGCTGACATAAACCACTCCTTAACCAAAGCGCGCAACAGTGCCGATGAAAATAACCATTGAAATGTTCGCGCTTTGATCTCATAAGAAATGAGAACAAGAGGCGAACAAAAGCAACAATTGCCGCCCCGGACGGGGTGTGGAATAAGGATCAAAAGCAATGGCAACGGCAGATCTTCTTACCATGGATAGCAAGCGGGACGCGAACAAACAGAAAGCCCTCGATTCGGCGCTTGCGCAGATCGAACGCCAGTTTGGCAAGGGCTCGATCATGAAGCTGGGTGGCGAAAACACCATGCGCGACATTGAATCGACCTCCACAGGATCGCTGGGTCTCGACATTGCGCTTGGCATCGGTGGATTGCCGAAAGGCCGCATCATCGAAATCTACGGCCCGGAAAGCTCGGGTAAAACGACGCTCACCCTGCATGCGGTTGCAGAAGAACAGAAAAAAGGCGGCGTTTGCGCCTTTGTCGATGCTGAACACGCACTTGATCCGCAATATGCCAAGAAGCTCGGCGTCGATCTGGACGAGCTGTTGATCTCGCAGCCCGACACAGGCGAACAGGCGCTGGAAATCGTCGACACGCTGGTGCGCTCTGGCGCGGTAAGTCTTGTGGTTGTCGACTCGGTTGCGGCACTGACGCCCAAGTCCGAACTTGAGGGCGACATGGGCGACAGCAGCGTTGGCGTACATGCCCGCCTGATGAGCCAAGCGATGCGCAAACTCACCAGTTCTATCTCGCGGTCCAACTGTATGGTGATCTTCATCAACCAGATTCGTATGAAGATCGGCGTGATGTTCGGCAGCCCCGAAACGACCACGGGTGGCAACGCGCTCAAGTTCTACAGCTCTGTTCGCTTGGACATCCGCCGCATCGGCGCGATCAAGGACCGCGACGAAGTGGTCGGCAACGCCACCCGTGTGAAAGTGGTTAAGAACAAGGTCGCACCGCCCTTCAAACAGGTGGAATTCGACATCATGTATGGCGAAGGCATCTCGAAAAATGGCGAGTTGATCGACCTTGGCGTCAAGGCCGGCGTGGTTGAGAAATCGGGCGCTTGGTATTCCTATGGCGATGAACGGATTGGACAGGGCCGGGAGAACGTCAAGAACTTCCTCAAGGAAAACACCGCCATCGCGCTTGAGATCGAAGACAAGATCCGCGCAGCACATGGGCTGGATTTCGACATGTCTGGATCGGATGACGACGACGCCAACGACGACATCGTCGAGTCCTGAACGAACGCAGATGGCGACTGCAGAAACGCCCCGAAGTCAGACATGAGTTCGAGATTATCTGGAGCAGGGTGGCGGATGCGCCACCCTGTTTCCGTTTCTGCGTGACCTCTGCTGTGGACAGCCCCGGTGCCAAGGGCTATTTCAGGCCGAACCCGGATCGCCCGGACCCCAAATACCATGCAGGTCAGGTCACACATGCCCACGCTGAACGATATCCGCTCTACCTTTCTGAACTATTTTGAAAAACAGGGTCACGAGGTTGTGGCCTCCAGCCCCCTGGTGCCGCGCAACGATCCGACGTTGATGTTCGCGAACTCGGGAATGGTGCAGTTCAAGAATCTGTTTACCGGGGTCGAGCACCGCGACTACAAGCGCGCGACGACGTCGCAAAAATGTGTGCGCGCCGGGGGCAAGCACAATGACCTCGACAATGTGGGCTATACCGCACGGCACCATACCTTCTTTGAAATGCTGGGGAATTTTAGCTTTGGCGACTATTTCAAAGAAGAAGCGATCCCATTCGCGTGGGAGCTGATCACCAAGCATTTCGGCATCCCAGCCGAACGGCTTTATGTCACGATCTATCACACTGATGACGAGGCGTTTGAGATCTGGAAAAAGGTCGGCGTACCGGAAAGCCGGATCATCCGCATCGCCACATCGGACAATTTCTGGCAGATGGGGCCGACCGGCCCGTGCGGACCGTGCACCGAGATTTTCTACGATCATGGCGACCATATTTGGGGTGGCCCTCCGGGAAGCCCCGAGGAAGACGGCGACCGGTTCATCGAGATCTGGAACATCGTTTTCATGCAGAACGAACAGTTCGAAGACGGCACCATGAAGGCGCTCGACATGCAGTCGATCGACACTGGCATGGGGCTGGAGCGGATCGGCGCGCTCTTGCAGGGCAGCCACGACAATTACGACACGGATACGATGCGCGCACTGATCGAGGCATCGGCAGATGTGACGTCGTCAGATCCCGATGGTCCTGGCAAGACGCATCACCGCGTGATCGCGGATCACTTGCGGTCGACCTCGTTCTTGATCGCCGATGGCGTCATGCCGTCAAATGACGGGCGTGGGTACGTTCTGCGCCGGATCATGCGTCGCGCGATGCGACATGCGCATTTGCTGGGTTCGCAAGATCCCGTGATGCACCGTCTGGTACCAGCGCTGGTTCGCCAGATGGGTGCCGCTTATCCTGAACTGCCACAGGCACAGGCTTTGATCGAAGAAACCCTCCGGTTGGAGGAGTCACGTTTCAAGCAGACGTTGGATCGTGGCCTTAAACTGTTGGACGACGAATTGGCTGGTCTGGGCGATGATGCCCCGCTGCCCGGTGCTGCAGCGTTCAAGCTTTACGACACATATGGCTTTCCTCTCGATCTGACGCAGGACGCGCTGCGCGAAAAGGGTCGGACGGTGGACACCGATGGGTTCGATGCTGCGATGGCCGAACAGAAGGCTAAGGCGCGGGCCGCGTGGTCGGGTACAGGCGAGTCTGCTGACCTTGCGATCTGGTTCGATCTGGCGGAAACTCATGGTGCAACCGATTTCCTTGGCTACGACACGGAAACCGCCGAAGGTCAGATGTTGGCGTTGATCAAGGACGGCGCTGTTGTGGATACTCTTGCCGAAGGAGATTCTGGCTGGATCGTTCTGAACCAGACGCCGTTCTACGGTGAATCCGGCGGTCAGGTTGGCGACACAGGCTGGTTGCGCCGTCTGGAGAACGAAGACGATCAGGCCGAAGTGAGCGACACGCAGAAAATGGGCGGCGGCAAGGTGTTTGCGCATCACGTCACCATTAAAAGCGGAACGTTCAAGACGGGTGAGGCGGTACAGCTTGAGGTGGATCACAGCCGCCGCACGGCGATCCGCGCAAACCATTCCGCCACGCACTTGCTGCACGAGGCTCTGCGCCGCGCGCTTGGCGATCACGTCGCACAGCGCGGCTCGCTCAATGCGCCGGATCGGCTGCGGTTCGACTTCAGCCACGGCAAGGCGCTGACGCTTGAGGAATTGCGGCAGGTCGAGGCCGAGGTAAACGCCTATATCCGTCAGAACGCCGCGGTCGAGACCCGGATCATGACACCCGACGACGCGCGTTCTATTGGCGCGCAGGCGCTGTTCGGTGAAAAATACGGGGACGAGGTGCGCGTTGTGTCGATGGGCGACCAGACCGGGTCGGGCAAGGGTTCAAATGGCAACACATATTCGCTCGAACTGTGTGGCGGCACCCATGTAAAACGCACCGGTGATATCGGCGTGTTTGTCACGCTGGGTGATTCAGCCTCCAGCGCTGGTGTGCGCCGGATCGAGGCGCTGACTGGCGCGGATGCGTTCCGTTATCTGTCCGAACAGGATCAGCGCTTGGCCGAAGTGGCGCTGGAGTTGAAGGCGCAGGCGACGGACGTGCCGTCGCGTGTGCGTGCGCTGCTGGACGAGCGCAAGTCGCTGTCCAACGAGGTGGCACAATTGCGCCGCGAATTGGCGATGGCCGGTGGCGCGGGTCAGGGCGGTGGTGCCGAGGCGCGCGAAATCAACGGGGTGAAGTTCCTTGCGCAGGTTCTGTCGGGCGTGTCCGGCAAAGATCTGCCGCCGCTGATCGATGAACACAAATCGCGGCTTGGCTCTGGTGCTGTGCTTTTGATTGCGGACACAGGCGGAAAGGCTGCTGTGGCGGCTGGCGTGACTTCGGATCTGATCGAAAGTATCTCGGCGGTTGATCTGGTCAAAGCGGCCGTGCCAGAATTAGGTGGCAAGGGCGGCGGTGGTCGTCCGGACATGGCGCAGGGTGGTGGTGCATCGGCAGAGAATGCCGAAGCCGCCATCAAGGCCGCCGAAGCCGTTTTGGGAGGATAAACCATGCCTGCACTCTGGATCGCCCATGTCACGGTGACAGACCCCGACTCCTACGCCAAATATGCCGAGTTAGCTGGTCCGGCGATTGCGAAACACGGCGGGCGTTTCATTGCCCGCGGTGGTCGCTATGTGCAGCTTGAGGGGCAGGAACGGCCGCGCAACGTAGTGGCCAAGTTCCCGTCCGTCGAGGATGCGGAAGCCTGCTACAACAGTCCTGAATATCAGAAAGCACTGGACCACGCGCGCGATGCGTCCGAGCGCGAATTGCTCATCGTCGAAACGATGGAGTAGGGTGCTGAGAAGGGTTTTCAAAAACGCTTCTCAACCTTTTTCTAAAGCTTACGCCGACTTTGACATCCGCTTACGCTCGTGCGGATCAAGATAGCGCTTGCGCAGACGAATTGCGTTGGGTGTCACTTCGACCAGTTCGTCGTCGTTGATATAGGCAATTGCTTCTTCCAACGAGAGTGTGATCGGTGTGGTCAGACGCACCGCGTCATCCGTCCCTGAAGCACGCACGTTGGTCAGCTTCTTGCCTTTGAGCGGGTTCACTTCAAGATCGTTCTCGCGGCTGTGTTCACCGATGATCATGCCGGTGTAGATTGCTTCCTGCGCGCCGATCATCATCTTGCCCCGGTCTTCGAGGTTCCAGAGTGCATAAGCAACAGACGTGCCGTTCTCCATCGAGATCAGAACACCGGCGCGACGACCCGGGATCGTGCCTTTGTGCGGGGTCCAGCCGTGGAACACGCGGTTCAGAACACCCGTTCCGCGCGTGTCGGTCAGGAATTCGCCATGGTAGCCAATCAGGCCGCGTGACGGAACGTGAGCGATGATGCGGGTTTTGCCAGCACCGGCGGGGCGCATTTCGACAAGCTCACCTTTGCGCGTTCCGGTCAGTTTTTCGATCACGGCACCAGAATAATCGTCATCCACGTCGATTGTGGCTTCTTCGACGGGTTCCAGCATCTTGCCGTTTTCGTCTTCCTTCATGATCACCTGCGGACGCGAGATCGACAGTTCGAACCCTTCGCGGCGCATGTTTTCGATCAGAACGCCCATTTGAAGTTCGCCACGGCCCGACACTTCGAAGGCTTCGCCGCCGGGGGTGTCCTTGATCTTGATCGCGACGTTGGACTCTGCCTCTTTCATCAGACGGTCGCGGATCACGCGGGATTGTACCTTCTTGCCGTCACGACCTGCCAGCGGGCTGTCGTTGATGCCAAAGGTCACGGTGATTGTGGGCGGATCGATGGGCTGGGCCTCAAGCGGCTCATCAACGGCCAACGCACAGATCGTGTCGGCCACGGTCGCCTTGGACATGCCCGCGATGCTGACAATGTCGCCGGCCAAGGCTTCTTCGATGTCTTGCATACCCAGACCCCGGAACGCCTGGATCTTGGTGACGCGGAATTGTTCGATTTTCTGACCGACGCGGCTCAGGGCCTGTACGGTTGCGCCAACCTTAAGACGTCCTGTTTCTACGCGACCTGTCAGGATGCGGCCAACAAACGGGTCCGAACCCAGTGTGGTCGCCAACATGCGGAAGTCTTCTTCCTGATGCTTGACCTGCTTGGGTGCGGGGACGTGATCGACGATCAGCTTGAACAGCGCGTCGAGGTCCTTGCGCGGGCCTTCGAGCGACATGTCGGCCCAGCCAGAGCGGCCCGAGGCATACATGTGCGGGAAGTCCAACTGGTCTTCGTTGGCGTCGAGGCTTGCAAAGAGGTCAAAGCATTCGTCCAGCGCGCGATCGGGTTCGGCGTCGGGTTTGTCGACCTTGTTCAGCACCACGATGGGGCGAAGGCCAAGGGCCAGCGCCTTTGAGGTCACGAACTTGGTTTGTGGCATCGGGCCTTCAGCCGCGTCCACCAGCAGGACCACACCATCAACCATCGACAGGATGCGTTCTACCTCACCGCCGAAATCGGCGTGGCCGGGAGTGTCGACGATGTTGATGCGCGTGCCTTTCCATTCAACCGAAGTCGCCTTCGCCAGAATGGTGATGCCGCGTTCGCGTTCGAGGTCGTTGCTGTCCATCGCGCGTTCAGCGACGGCTTGGTTCGCGCGGAACGCGCCCGACTGTTTCAGCAGTTCGTCAACCAGCGTCGTCTTGCCGTGGTCAACGTGTGCGATGATCGCAATGTTGCGAAGGTCCATGAATCTTTGTCTCGTACAGGGAAGAGTTGGGCGGGGGTTACAAGGGACCGCAAGAGAAGGCCAGCAAAAAAGCCCGTGGATATGGGTGCTGCGCAATCGCTGCCACAGGGGCTTCACGACAGAGTGACACGGCACCGGCAATAAAGCACTGATGCCACGGTGTTTTTGGGCGGCCTTTGGCCGGAAACCCGCGCACGCGAAGAAAGCTCTGCCCTTGGCGTTGAAACCGGATCAAGGGTGCCGATGTTGAGAAAACAGCACGGCGGGGCTCTCCCCGGTGCCCGCCGTGATCAATGAGGCAAACGAGAAAGGAACTCTCATGAAACGCATTCTGCTTGGAACGGCCCTTGCGGCCACAGCAGCAACATCGAGCTTTGCGGGCAGCGCCGATCCGGCACCCGTCGAGCCGATGATCGTCGAACCTGTCACCGTGGCCCCGACCCAGATCAGCGGCGAGTGGACGGGTGCTTATGGCGGTCTGAGCTTTGGCAACTTGTCTGCGGATGCGGACGGGGTTGAGGACAGTGAAGGCCTTTATGGTGTCTATGGCGGTTACGATTACGACTTCGGTCGCTTCGTGGTTGGCGGAGAACTGGACTATCAAACCGGCAACGACATCCAGCTGGGTGGCATTGAGGTGGACGACGTGCTGCGTGCGAAAGTTCGGGGCGGTTATGACCTTGGGCAGACATTGATCTATGCCACAGTTGGTGCGGCGCAACTGAACACCAGCATCGGAGATGACACCGGACTCGTTGGCGGTCTTGGTGTTGAATACAAGGTGACCGAACAGTTCACTGTTGGCGGCGAATACCTTGCCCATCGCTTTGACGACTTCGACGACACCGGGGTCGATATTGACGCGGACACTGTTTCGATCCGCGCAAGCTTCCGCTTCTAAGGCGGATTGCAATCGTAAGGCACGAAACGCGCATCGGTCCCTCCGGTGCGCGTTTTTTTTAGTGGGTGGCGGTGTTTGAGAAGAGGTTGATCACCAGAATGCCCGCCATGATCATTGCGATACCAAGAATTGCGGGCCAATCGAGCCGTTGGCCAAACACTGCAAAGCCGATTACCGCGATAAACACGATCCCCATGCCGGACCACATGGCATAGGCAATGCCCACCGGGAACGACTTGAGCGCGATGGCCAAAAGGTAGAACGCGGCCCCATAGGCCACGACCACGATAGCCGACGGCAGAGGACGGCTGAATTGTTGGCTGGCCTGCAAGGCAGTTGTGCCGATGGTTTCGGCAAGTACGGCGAGCATGAGGATGAGATAGGGCATGGCGATCTCCTGAGCGATGGGATCTTCATGGCCGATTGCGGGCGAGGGGGCCAGCCCCCCGCGCCACATCGCTGTATCAATTCAGGTGAATGTTGAAGCGGCTTCGGATCGCTGCATCAACATCGGGCGCCATCCGGGCACGCGATGGTTTCGACAGGATCATTTCTTTACGTTCCGTCGCCTTGTTGACCAAGATCGGCTGGCCCTGTTCGACCCATTCCTTGGGAGATGCGCGGTTGCCCAGCACCGGGTACACATAGTCGCGTTGCATCCGGTTCAGCGTGTCATCGCTGCCCAGATAATGCCCCGGTCCGCCAATGCAGGTGGCACGCATCACTTCGAGGCTTAGATCGTCCTCGGTCACTTCGATGCCGCGTACACAGCGCAGCGCCTGACCGATGAGATCGTCGCCCAGGATCAGGCTTTCGTGGCAAAATCCAAGAAGCGAGGCGTGCATCCCGGCGGCCTCGTACACCATGTTGAGGCCAGACAGCCCCGCCATGACGTTGGAACACATCTGTTCCCATCCCGCCTGCATGTCGGGGAGTTTGGCGTCCGCGATCCCCGCCGCGGCCCCGCCGCACAGGCCGTAGTAGCGATGCATCTGGGCGCAACCTGCAGTCAACAACGCCTGTTCGCCCGATCCGCCGGACATCGCGCCAGTGCGCAGGTCCGACACAAATGGCCATGTGCCAAATATCGCTGGATGGCCCGGGGCCATCGCGTTGACATAGACGACGCCTGCGAGACATTCCGCAACCGCCTGCACAATGGCCCCGGCGATCGACGCTGGCGCGGTGGCCCCGGCTTGGCCAGCACTAAGCAAAAGCACCGGCATCCCGCCCCGGATACAGGCTTCCATGACCTGACAGGACTCGGTTGCGAATTTCATCGGTGGTACGACAAAACAGTTGGAGTTCGACACAAAGGGTCGCGCGCGCCACGCCTCTTCGCCCCCGGCTATCAGGTGTAGCAGTTCAAGCGCGTCCGGCACAAAGGACGGTTCAGTGAAGGACGTGCCGATGTGTTTGTAGGTACCCGAACAGCAGGCATAGATGGTGTTTAGGTCCATTTCCTTATTGTCGGGAATGTCGCGCGCAACCATTGGTCGTTGCAGGAAATGGATATTATCAAGATGGTCCGCGATACGCGCCGCATCATGCAGATCCTGCAATGTGCTTTCGCGGTAATGTCCGGTCTCCACATCAACCATATGCACCGCAGCACCCGCTGTGCCGTAATGTACGCGGGTACCTGACAGATCGAGGTCATAAAGCGGATCGCGGCCGGACAGCGTGATTGAGCGGTTGGCAATGGCAAGCATGTCTTCCACCAGCGCACGCGGGAACCGGATGCGGCCATCGTCACCAAGGATAGCACCAGCGTCGGTCATGATCTTGATGCCTGAGGGGGGTGCGTCGGACAGGCCGATTTCTTCCAGCGCAGTCAGGGCTGCGTTGTGGATGCGTGCCAGATCCGCAGCATCCAGCGGGTCATAACGGCCACCGGTCATGCCGGGGCGAATAGGGCGGAGATTGTCGGCCAATGGGTTTGCGCGCGCATGACGTCGGGCGGCACGGCCACCAGCGCGACGAGGAGACAGATCAGTCATGGGATTACTCTTCTGAAGGGGACTGGAACGGTGACGGCAGTTTCCCGATCAGGGCCGTCCGCGTGCCGCGCGCCCCCGGCGCGCCCCGATGGTGCGCAGAACAAGTGTCAGGCCGGAACGATCACCGCGCATCAGCTTCTCCGTAGCGTTACGGAAACGCTGCCCTTAGCGATGCGCGCAATCTTTTCTGATTGCGACAATGTGTCGTTTTTGACCGTTTTATAAGCAGAACTGAGTCAGGACCGCGCCACATACCGGTCGCGGCGGTGGTTCACAGTGACGATTAGGTTGAGAATCACTGCCCCCAATAGAGACCAGACCACCACCGGTGCAGGCAGTATCCAGAAGGCCAATCCGAAGACGAACACATCAAAAAGAAGTTGCGTGTTGCCCGCCTGGATGCCGCGCGTGTCCTGCAACCAAAGTGCAACGATCCCGACACCGCCCAGCGTCGCTCCATGCCGAAAGAGAGACAGGAGCCCGATGCCCGCCAACACGCCGCCAAGCACAGCCCCCAGCGCCGGATGCACCATTTCAAGGGTTAGGAAATGGGGAAACAGCTCGGATATTGTGGACATCAGCGCTACGGCAGCAAAGGTCTTGAGCGTAAACGTCCAGCCAAGCTGGTGCACGGCTAAGATATAAAAGGGCAGGTTCAGCACAAAAAAGACAAGACCGAAGGACCAATCCGTCGCATAGCTGGACACCAGCGCCAACCCGGCAATCTGTCCGGTGACTAGATTACTTTGGGTTAGGAACTGGATCGACAATGCGACCAGTGTGGACCCAATCAGGATGCCCTGAATATCTTCCAGAACCGTGTGGCGATCGGCGGGAGGTTTGCTGAGTAAGAACATAGGTCAGCATTCATGACATATTTTACCAAAGTCAAGATACTACCAGCGCCCAGATGCACCGCCGCCGCCGGATCGCCCCCCACTAAAGCCACTGCTTGACGACGATGAGATCCGCGAAATGGTGTAGGGGCGCACGTCCCGATAGCTGCATTGACTGCAACGCGTCGTGACTTCGCCGCTGCCCTGACCGTTACGGGTGGCTTTTACCAAAGTTTTTCGTTTGCGACTGAGCCCCCGGTTCCCACAGTTCGGGCAACGCTGAAACCTTGTAAAGAAATCGCCAACACTCCGCCGCCCTGTGATCATGAGCGAGCCAAGGATGGCAATAAACACCATCCACGGACCAAATTCCGCATCCGAAGCAGGTGCTTCAGAACCTTCCGAAAAGGGCAGAGCGATGGAGGCAATTACGTCTTCCACCCCATCGGTGATCCCGGTGGCATAGTCCCCGCTTTCGAACGCGGGCAGGAATGTTCGATTGACCACATTTTGTGACACGCGATCCCAATCGCGGGCGTATCCAGCCCCCAGTTCGATCCGCATTGCGCGGTCTTCGGACAAGACCAGCACGAGAATACCATCATTGCGCGACGCATTGCCAATGCCCCAGTGGTTGAACAACCCGGTCGCAAAATCTTCCAATGACTGGGCTGCCGAATAGGGCGCTTGCGACTTCAGGGTAAGCACAGCGAACTCGATCCCCGTATCCCGCCGCAAACCTTCCAGGCGCACGGCAAGCGCCGTTTCCTGCGCATCGGTCAGAAGATCTGCACGATCTGTGATCGTGGTGCGGTCGTAGTCAGGGTAGACCTGTGCCCAAACCGGTGTTGCGAGGAACAATAAAACCGCAATCCACCGCATCGTTCTTACCCCGTCAAAGCCGCATTCAACCGCTCATCCAGCTTTTCCAGAAAGCCCATCGTGGTCAACCAGCTTTGCTGAGGTCCAACCAAAAGCGCGAGATCCTTGGTCATGTACCCGGCCTCGACCGTTTACACGACAACCCGTTCCAGCGTTTCAGCAAAGGCGCGCAGGCTGATGTTCTCATCCAGTTTGGCGCGGTGCTTGAGAGCTCCGGTCCAAGCATAAATCGACGCAATCGAGTTGGTGGAGGTCTGTTCGCCCGCCTGATGCTGCCGATAATGGCGGGTGACAGTTCCGTGCGCGGCTTCGGCCTCGACGATCTTGCCATCGGGGGTCATCAGGACCGACGACATCATGCCCAACGATCCAAAGCCCTGCGCAACGGTGTCGGACTGAACTTCACCGTCGTAGTTCTTGCAGGCCCAGACGAAACCGCCGGACCACTTCAGTGCAGAGGCCACCATGTCGTCGATCAGACGATGCTGATATTCAATCCCCTTGGCCTCAAACGCGTCTTTGAATTCGGCTTCAAAGATCTCTGCAAAGATCTCTGCAAAGATCCACACTACGCGACTCTGATCCTCAATTGCTTCTTGATGGCTAATTTCCTACCGAAGAATGGTATGCCCTCAATTGT
>CANNCS010000121.1 GCA_947503115.1 uncultured Marivita sp. | reverse complement strand
CCATGGAATCAGAGCGCGGGCGAGCTGGGAACCTCAGAAATCCCTAATGAGTCAGAAGCCAGCCCCTTTGGTATAAGGTCGTTTACATCGACAAGCCGGACGCAAAGCTGGCCTTGCTGTTCTCCGCTTTCCGCAATCTCGAGAACGCCCATGCCGATAAGACGATCCCCAACGTAGAGTTCGACCAGATCCTCGACACGTTTGTCGAGAAGAAGTACGGACCCTTCTTCAAGCTGCAAAAGATCGCGAACAAGCGGCCGGGCGCGGCCCACAGAGACCAGGATTTCAATCGGAACATGGGTGAAGGCCGCATCGGTTTTGGGAGAATCGTTAATTTGGGTGGCATTATCCATGGGCCCGCACTTCCGTTTTGTCATGCAATACAGCGTTCACAGCCTCGGTGATCTGCGCCGTCATATCAGCCAGATCCACGGACACTTCCTTGCGGCCCAACCGCATATCCGCACGCCCTTCAGGGACATCAGCCGCTTCGATGACCGAGATCGGCAGGCTGGTCGCAGCGCTGTTTACAAAGTGCGACACATGCTCAGCTGCACCTGGTGCTACCGCGATCTGAATCTGCACAGTTCCGATGTCTCGCGCGATATGAGTGAGTTGATCTGCGACATGCGCCCCTAGCGTATCACGGGCCAAAGACGGCAAGACCTTTTGCAGAATTTCATCAAACAGGGGGCCAAGGTTGGACAGGATTTGCGCATGGAGTTCGTGATAAGTAAAAGACAAATCTTGAAGATTTTGGACCACTCCATCGACCATCTGAGAGCCTTCGTCGGTCTTGGCTTTGATCGCGTCGTCCCAACCCGCACGGTAGCCCTTGTCGAAAGCCTCCAGTCGTTCAGTTTCAAGCGTTTCATCGGAAACCGACGCAGGACTGCCCCCAATCACAGGTGTTCCAAAATCCTCAAGGTAGCTACTCAACGATGTCATCTCGCATCCTCTTGCTTTGGGTCATCGAGCCAACTGCGCAGAACTTCGACAGTCTCGTTTCGGCGTTCTTCGATGAGGGTTTTCAACCGCGCGACGGCGTCCTCCGTATTCGGAATGCTTGGCTGAGCACTTGACGACGTCAGTATTGGTAGACCCGAGTTCGTTGTGTTGGTGTCTGGTTCGATCGTTCCGTTCAAAACAGGAAGCACCGCCTCATCGCTCGCAGTTTTCGCATCACTTACCAAGGCAGGCACAGGCGCCGTTTGCCGCCCTGGCAACAACAAAGGGCGCACGACAAAGAGTCCCAAAACAAGCGCCACCACAGCGAGCACCGCGATCTGCAAAAGACTCATTGCATCGATATTCCCCGTGAACCAACTCTGCTCCATGGGCAGCGTCCCAACGGTTTCCAAAGGTTCGAAAGACAACGATTTCAGCGTGATCACGTCACCACGGTTTTCGTCATAGCCGACAGCAGACGCAACAAGTTCCCTGAGGGCGGAAAGCTCTTCCTCGGGTACGGGAACAAAAACGGAATTGCCTTGGGCATCGCTCTGCAAGACCCCATTCACCATAACGGCAACGGTCAATCGTTTGATTGCTCCGGGCACCTTGATGATTTCGCGGGTCGTCTGAGACACTTCATAGTTCAAGCGTTCCCGTGTTTCTGCGGTTTGGCGTGTTTCCCTTTCCGTTCCGGACACGTCGCCATCCGGCAGGTTAGACGCAACCGTGACGGCGCCAGAACCTGCGTTTTCGGACTGGTCCGACCGTTCCTCACTGTCGGAGCTGATGACAAAGCGACTATCCGGATCAAAGCGTCTTTCCGTGATGGATTCGGTCTCGGTGATCGAATCGATACTGACTTCGACAACCGCATTGCCCCGGCCAACCCGTGCTTCGACCATTCGCAAGATACGGTCGCGTAGCAAATCACTGCGGTCTTGGTCACGTGTCGGATTGGCGATTTCGGTTTCATCCGACAACAACCCATATTGGGAATCGATCAATGCGACCTCTTCCGGCACCAACCCGGCTACAGCAGACGCCACAAGGTGGCGAACTGCTTGTGCCTGCGACCTGTCGATTGCGCCTGAGCGTGCAGTGATGTGAACAGACGCACTAGGCGAAAGATCGCGACGAAAGGGTTTGTCGCTCCCTGTGGCGATGTGAACGCGTGCCGAGGAGATATTCGGAGAAGACACGATAGTACGCGCCAGTTCCCCTTCTTTTGCGCGCAGATATGCCGCGTCGAACATTTGCGAAGTGGTGCCGAAACCCGACAACGTATCAAGCAGTTCATATCCCTGCCCAGACGACGCGGGCAGCCCTTCTGACGCCAAGGTCAATCGTAGTTCGTCGCGGTTTGTGGCCGCCACGAGGATTGACGTGCCCTGCACCTCAAATGGGACGCCCATCTGTTGCAACGACTGAACCACTTCGCCTGCCGAAGAAGGATCAAGCCCAGAATACAAAAGCATCATGCGCGGCTGTGTCACGAGTCGTGACATACCAAGGACTGCCAAGAATATCGCGATGGTCGATCCAATCACGATCACTTTGCGACCATTGGTCAGACTTCGCCAAATTGCCAAGAATTGCTGCACAGATTTCCTCCGAACCCAAAACGTTCTGTTTTGTCACTGGATTTGGTTATTGCGCGTTCGTGTTAACAATCGGTTAGTGCCTGAGCGGTAAAACGAAGTCATGAACCTAGGACGGGACGGTCATGGCACTGGCAGAAACAATCGGCACCGAAGCTGGCGAAAGCGCAAAAAAATCGTCGAAGATCGCTCTCATTCTGTCGGTGGTATTATGCGTCGCGGGCGGCGGCCTCGGGTTTTTCGCTCTGTCCAGCGGCCTTGTACCGATTGGGTATGCCGTGCCTCAAGAAACCGAATCTTACGATGAGATCATCCCATTGGCCAATGTCGCATTTGTAGAAATTCCAACGCTGATCGTCACGTTGCCGCCAGGAGCAAAGAATGGCCACCTGAGATTCACAGGATTGATTGAGGTGCCATCGGAACATCAGGGTGATGTCGAATTCCTGATGCCGCGCATTCAAGATGTTCTCAACGGATACCTCCGCGCATTGACCATCGAAGACATTGAAGGGCCAGGAGCACTATTCAAAATCCGGCTTCAATTGTTCCGTCGTATCGTCGTTGTGGTCGGGCTTGGTAAGGCCAACGGTCTACTTGTGACAGAATTTATCCTGAACTGAGGAACCAAGATGGAAGTGGTCGCTGATATTCTGCTGGTGGCAGGCGCACTTGGCGCTGGGCTTTATTGTTTTGTCCTGTCGCGACGATTGACCCGCTTTGCCGATCTGGAAAACGGTGTCGGTGCAGCGGTCGCGGTCTTGTCCGCACAAGTGACCGACTTGCAAACTGCGCTAGAAACCGCACAAAAAACCGCAATCCATTCCGGTGACAGCCTCGACGATCTGACACACCGCGCTGAAGACGTCGCCAAGCGGTTGGAACTGATGGTCGCATCTATGCATGATTTGCCCCCGGTCAATTCACACCCCGCCTCACCTCCGACACCGAAAAGCCCTGTGTTTTCGCGCCACACGGGAGGGGCCGAATGAAGACCAAGCCGCCGACACGTAAGGCCAGACGCGGCGCCTCTCGCAAGGGTAGTCGGGCCATCATAGGATCTCTCCTCTTGCTATCAGGAGGCATCCGACTGGTCACTGAAGCGGGACAGGTCATTGCCAGCGAAGAACCAACGCAAGACACGCCAAACAGCTCTTCGCAACCCGTCAGCCTTGACTTGGCGCGACCAGAACAGCTGACGGTCGCCCTAAACGCGATCAAACAACGAGAAGCACGTTTGATCGAGCGCGAAACCGAAATTGACAAGAGAGAAACAGCTCTCGCCGCGGCGGAAGAGGCGATCGACGCTGAACTGGAAAAACTCGAGCTGGCCGAAAAAAGTCTTAGGGAAACGATCTCTCTTGCTGCAACAGCGGCAGAAGATGACCTTTCTCAACTCACTGCAGTCTACGCAAACATGAAGCCGAAACAGGCGGCGGCTCTTTTTGAGAAGATGGATTCAACCTTTGCTGCAGGATTTCTTGGCCGAATGGCTTCCGACAGCGCGGCTCGGATCATGGCAGGAATGACCCCGGAAAAAGCCTATGAGATCAGCGTCGAATTGGCCGGAAGAAATGCAGATGTTCCATTGGAGTAGCGCCCAAAACAGAACTGGCGATCCCGGCAGGATTCGAACCTGCAACCTGCCCCTTAGGAGGGGGCTGCTCTATCCAGTTGAGCCACGGGACCACGCGTCACAGCCATACTGATCCAATCACGGATTGTCATCTCTTCAGTCATTTTTTCACAAAGTTCGCAATCGCTTGCTGGACTGCAAAAGATTGCGATAACATCGGGGTGACAGAATAGGATGACCCCCCTTGGCCAGTGATGATACCCGCCCGCTTACACTCCGCGACGTTTCAGAAGCATCCGGCGTTTCAGAGATGACAGTCAGTCGCGTCTTGCGCAATCGGGGAGATGTTTCGTCCGCAACGCGCGAACGTGTTTTGTCCGCAGCGAAAGCGCTTGGTTACGTGCCGAACAAGATCGCTGGCGCTTTGGCGAGCCAACGAGTCAATCTGGTTGCCGTTATCATTCCCAGCCTACGCAACATGGTCTTTCCAGAGGTCATGTCGGGGATCAGTGCCGTTCTTGAAGAAACAGAACTGCAACCAGTGGTTGGGGTCACAGACTATCTCCCTGAAAAGGAAGAGCGGGTTCTCTATGAGATGTTGTCGTGGCGACCATCTGGCGTGATCATTGCCGGCCTCGAACACACTGAAGCCTCGCATGCCATGCTCAAAGCTAGCGGCATTCCTGTTGTCGAGATCATGGATGTCGATGGCACACCAATCGACGCTATGGTCGGAATCTCGCATCGCCGCGCAGGCCGCAAAATGGCAGAAGCGATTGTGAAGGCCGGATATCAACGGATCGGGTTCCTCGGCACAAAGATGCCGTTGGATCATCGTGCCCGCAAAAGGTTCGAAGGCTTCACGGGAGCGCTGGCGAAAAGCGGGGTCGAAGTTGCTGATCAGGAATTCTACTCAGGTGGCTCCGCCCTCGCCAAAGGGCGCGAGATGACCGAAACGATGCTGGCGCGCGACCCCGAACTGGATTTTCTATATTACTCGAACGACATGATCGCAGCAGGTGGCTTGTTGTCGCTCTTAGAAAAGGGAACCGACATTCCGGATCAGATTGGGCTGGCCGGATTCAACGGTGTGGAACTGTTAGAGGGCCTCCCACGGCAACTGGCAACGATGGATGCATGCCGTACCGAAATCGGTCGCAAAGCGGCTGAAATCATCTCCGAACGCGTCAATTCTCCGGAAACGGACACCCCGAAAGTCGTCGAACTGACCCCCAAGATCAGCTACGGTGACACGCTACGGCGATAAAAAAGGGCCGCGAACGGCCCTTTTCAGTGTCTTATCTGCTATCAGTTCAGGACGTCGGATACTGCGCTTGTCCAAGCCGCATCGCCGGGATCGGCGGTGATCACCGGATCGGAACCACCGGCCAGCAGCGTTTCAACCGTACGCTGGAAATCTGCTGGGTCCAGAGAGCCGTTCGATCCCGCGGTTAGCTTTGCCACTTCGCCCATCATCCGTTTCTGGTGGGTTTCGGTTTGTGCACCCGTTTCGTCATAGTCGAGCACGATCATCGCGGCATCATCCGGATTCTCTTCGGCCCATTTCCAACCTTTCATCGACGCGTCGACGAAACGTTGCATCTTTTCGACGAAAGCCGGGTCTGACAGACGATCTTCCAGCACGTACAAACCGTCTTCGAGCGTCGCCACCCCCTGATCTTCGTACTTGAAGGTAACGAGGTCATCCGGGCTGACACCCGCGTCGATCACCTGCCAATACTCGTTATACGTCATGGTCGAAATACAATCGGCCTGACGTTGCAGCAGCGGGTCTACGTTGAACCCCTGTTTGAGCACCTCGACACCGTTCTCGCTCTTGCCGTCGGTGGAAATGCCCATCGAGCTCATCCACGACATGAAAGGGAATTCATTGCCGAAGAACCAAACACCCAGAGTACGGTTCTTAAGATCTTCTGGCGTCGCAATCCCTGCATCCTTCCAGCAGGTCAGCATCATGCCCGAACTTTTGAACGGCTGCGCGATGTTGACCAGCGGCAAACCCTTTTCGCGCGCTGCCAATGCAGCAGGCATCCATTCGACGGTCACATCCGCACCGCCACCCGCAATAACCTGAGTCGGCGCGATGTCGGGACCACCCGGCTTGATCGTGACGTTCAAATCGGCCTCTTCATAATAGCCGTTTTCCAGCGCCACGTAGTAGCCCGCGAACTGCGCCTGCGTGACCCACTTCAACTGCAAAGTGACATCGTCCGCCGCCCATGCCGGGGCCGCGAGGCCAACTGCGGCTAACGCACCAAGTAATTTCGAGTTCATGTTATAACCTCCATGTTGTCGTTTTTCATTTTAGTGTCCGCGATGTGACGGGTGCCAAAACGTCACTCGCTTTTCGAACCAAGCCACGAACCCGTAGAACGCTGTGCCAGCCATCGCAGAGACAGCGATCTCGGCCCAGACAAGATCAATCGACAGGCTGCCGACCCCGGTTGAAATTCGAAATCCCATCCCGCGCGTGGGCGATCCAAAGTATTCAGCAACAATTGCCCCGATCAGCGCAAGTGTTGTCGCAATCTTGAGCCCATTGAAGACGAAAGGCAGTGCAGCGGGCAGACGTAGTTTGAGCAATGTGTCCAAATAGCTCGCAGCGTAGGTGCGCATCAGGTCTCGCTGCATGGAATCCGTCTCACGCAGACCCTGCACCGTGTTCACGAGGATTGGAAAGAACACCATAACTACGACGACAGCTGCTTTGGAATGCCAGTCAAATCCGAACCAGCTTACCAAAATGGGCGCAATACCGACGATAGGCAGGGCGGCGACGAAATTGCCGATGGGCAGCAGCCCCCGTGTTAGAAAACCGGATCGGTCGATTACGATCGCCGTGCCAAAGGCGGCCAGCACCCCAATCACGAACCCTGACAATGCGCCCTTCAAAACCGTCTGCTGGAAGTCTTCCCACAGAATATCGGTGGAGGCGGCAAAGGTCTGCGCCACAGTCGACGGCGGAGGCAAGATCACCGGCGACACACCAAGCCCTCGAACAACGCCTTCCCACAGCACGATCAGCGTCACCCCAAACAGTACCGGGATCAGCACCCGCACCACCAACGATGTTCGCCAGACCGAATTGGCAAGGAAGGTGTTCAGCGCCCAGGCACCAATCCAGAACACAAGCGCAAAGACCAACCAACTCATGACTGCATCCCCATCCGCTTGAGCGTGACACGCTGCATCAGGTCTAGCAAGGTGACCAGAACACCCGCAAGGATTGCCGCAGCAAACAGCGCGGCCCAAATCGCGAGCGGTGTCCCGAATTGGTCACCGATCAGGATACGTGCACCCAGACCCGAAATCGCTCCTGTTGGCAGCTCACCCACGATGGTGCCAACCAACGCGGCCGCAATCCCGATCTTGAGCGAGGTGAAAAGATACGGCATCGACGCGGGCAACCGCAATTTCAGGAAGGCCTGCAAACCCGACGCCGAATAGGTCCGCAGCAAATCAAGCTGCGCCGCCCCCGGAGACCGCAACCCTTTGACCATTCCGACAAGCACTGGGAAGTAACACAGATAGGCCGAAATAATGGCTTTGGGCACGGTGCGGCCTTCGATCCCGACTTGGCTGGACAACACAATAATCATCGGTGCCAACGCCACAATGGGGACAGTCTGGCTGATGATCGCCCACGGCATCAGGCTCATGTCGACAACGCGACTGTAAACGATCGCAACCGCCCCCGCCATGCCCAGAACGGTCCCAAGGGCAAACCCCCAAAGCGTCGATTGCAGGGTGATCCAGCCGTGGTAAATCAGTGACCGCTTGGACAGCGCCCTGCCACGCAGCGCCATCTCGCCCGTGGTTTTCCATAGCTCGGACCCCACCTGCACAGGCGTCGGCAGACGTGGCCTGTCAAGGCTATAGCCCAGTGCGATATGCTCGGAATTGTCGGCCATCAAACGCCAGATTGACTGATCGAACCGCGCCCGGGATTCAGCGGGAACAACCTCCGCCCCGGCCCGCTCGGCGACATCCAGTGCGCCCCGAATGTTCATAGGCGCCACAGCAGCATACCAAAACGCGACAATCGCCGCGAGTACGGTCAGAATGGGCACGAGGTTTCTCATGGTGTCTCAATCGTCATAAGCATGCCCCGTACGCAGCCCTTCGCGCACCCGATGCGCAATGGCCAAAAATTCAGGCGTGTCACGAATATCAAGCGGGCGCTCCTTGGGCAGAGGGCTATCGATCACATCCGTGATCCGCCCCGGACGCGGACTCATCACCACGATCTTGGTCGACAGATACACCGCCTCGGGGATCGAATGGGTAACAAACCCAATGGTCTTTTCCGTCCGCGCCCACAGCTCCAAAAGCTGCTCGTTCAGGTGATCGCGTACAATCTCGTCCAGCGCCCCAAACGGTTCGTCCATCAGCAGGATATCCGCATCGAACGCCAAGGCCCGCGCAATCGAAGCCCGCTGCTGCATCCCACCGGACAATTGCCAAGGATACTTCTTGCCAAAATTCGACAGCTCCACGAGGTCCAGCACCCGTGCGATCCGCTCGTCCTGTTCGGATCTGGAGTAGCCCATGATCTCGAGAGGCAGCGCGATGTTCTTCTCGATGGTTCGCCACGGATACAGCCCGGCCGCCTGAAACACATAGCCATAGGCCCGCGCCCGCCGTGCTTCGTCGGCAGACATCCCGTTGACCGTCAGCATACCGCCTGTCGGCGTTTCAAGCGCCGCGATACAACGCAGGAACGTGGTCTTGCCACATCCAGAGGGACCGATGAAACTGACGAATTCGCCTTTTCCAATATCCAGATCGACCCCGGACAGCGCATGCACCGGCCCGTCGTTGGTCTGGAACGTCAGGTCCAGTGATTTTGCTGAAATCACTGGCTTGGTCGTGCTCCGGTCAAGGGCCGGAGCGTCTACTTGGTCTTGCATCAAACCCCCGTCGCAGGGATGCCAGTCCGCTCAACCGGGCGCGGTGCTGTAAGGTCTTTCCAGGTCGAAAGCGCACGGTTCACCGTTCCATTGCCCGGTCGCTTGACGAACTGGCCATGCCCTTCTTGAGTTCGCATTTCTCCATCATGCACAGCCACATGCCCGCGGGTCAGCGTGAACCGCGGCAAACCTTTGACGTGCTGTCCTTCGAACACGTTGTAATCGATGGCCGATTGCTGCGCGCTGGCGGCAATGGTCTTTTCCTTCTCCGGATCCCAGACCACCAGATCGGCATCTGCGCCAACCAGAACTGCGCCCTTCTTGGGATAGCAGTTCAAAATCTTGGCGATATTGGTCGAGGTCACCGCGACAAACTCGTTCGGTGTCAGTCGCCCGGTCGCCACACCATGTGTCCACAGCATTGGCATCCGATCCTCAAGACCTCCCGTGCCATTGGGGATCTTCGAAAAATCACCGACACCATAGCGCTTCTGCTCTGTGGTAAAGGCGCAATGGTCGGTCGCCACCACCGACAGCGTCCCCGATTGCAGACCCGCCCAAAGGCTGTCCTGGTGCTTTTTGTTGCGGAACGGGGGCGACATCACGCGCCGCGCGGCATGGTCCCAATCGGCGTTGAAGTATTCGCTTTCGTCCAGCGTCAAATGCTGGATCAGTGGCTCACCCCAAACGCGCTTGCCCTGCATCTTGGCCCGTCGAATTGCCTCATGTGCTTCCTCACACGAGGTGTGCACCACATAAAGCGGCACCCCCGCCATATCCGCAATCATGATTGCGCGGTTGGTTGCTTCACCCTCGACCTGTGAAGGCCGGGAATAAGCATGGCCCTCCGGCCCAGTATTGCCTTCGGCCAGCAGCTTCGCGGTCAGTTCTGCCACCACATCGCCGTTTTCGGCATGAACCATGGCAATTCCACCAAGCTCGGACAGCCGGTTGAATGATGCAAACAACTCGTCGTCATTGACCATTAGCGCGCCCTTATAGGCCATGAAGTGCTTGAAGGTGTTGATACCGTGATCATTGATCACCGTCGGCATCTCGTCGAACACCTTTTCGCCCCACCAGGTCACCGCCATGTGAAAGGAATAGTCGCAATTGGCCATCGTTGACTTGTTGTGCCACCCCTTCATCGCATCAACGAGCCCCTGCCCCTGACCGGGCAATACAAAATCCACCACCATCGTGGTCCCCCCCGACAAAGCCGCGCGCGTCCCGCTTTCGAAATTGTCAGTGGAATAGGTGCCCATGAACGGCATCTCGAGATGCGTATGCGGATCGATCCCGCCCGGCATGACATAGCAGCCGGTGGCATCCAGTTCCTCGTCGCCTTTCAGGTTCGGACCAATCTCGGTGATCACCCCGTTCTCGATCAGGATATCCGCCTCATAGGTCAGGTCCGCTGTGACAACCGTTCCGTTCTTGATGACTGTAGTCATGGTTTACTCCGTGGTCCTGATCTTCTCTGTTTCAAAAGTATCTCGGGGAAGTCGCGCATCGCGCGACGGGGGCCGCGCCCCCAAACTAGCTGACGATCCCCGCCGTCTCGACAACTGCATGGAACAGCACATCCGTCCCCGCAGTCGCCCATTCCTTGGAAATCTCTTCCGCCTCGTTATGCGAAAGACCGTCCACACAGGGACACATCACCATTGCGGTCGGTGCGACATCATTGATCCAGCAAGCATCATGACCGGCACCAGACACGATATCCATATGGCTATACCCAAGCCGTTCTGCGGCATCCCGGATAGCGCCGACACAGGCCTCGTCGAATGCAGGTGGATCAAATTGGCCGACGATGTGGCAATCGAACTCTACGCCGATTTCGGCGCAGAGCGTCGGCGCGCGTTCCATGAATTCGTCAACCATACCGTTCAGCTTGTCCAACAAGTGCGTCCGCATATCGACGGTGAACACCACCTTGCCCGGGATGATATTCCGGCTGTTGGGGTAGACGTCGATATGGCCAATGGCACCAACCGCATTTGGCTGGTTCTTCATTGCGATCTCGTGCACCAACTCCGTCACAAGAGCGAGCCCCCGCCCAGCATTCTTGCGCATATGCATCGGCGTCGATCCAGTGTGGCTTTCTTTGCCCGTGACCGTACACTCGATCCAGCGCAGCCCCTGCCCGTGCGTGACGACACCGATATCTTTACTCTCGGCTTCGAGGATCGGACCTTGTTCAATATGCAGCTCGAAAAACGCATGCATCTTGCGATCTCCGACCTTTTCGGTGCCCTTCCAACCGATGCGCTCTAGTTCGTCGCCAAAGCGCTTGCCCTTGGCATCCGTGCGGTCATTTGCCCAATCCAACGAATGCTTGCCGGCGAACACACCGGACGCCAGCATCGCAGGCGCGAATCGCGTACCTTCTTCGTTTGTCCAGTTGGTCACGACGATGGGATGCTTGGTTTTTATCCCAAGGTCATTGAGCGATCGCAGAATTTCCAGACCGCCCAGAACGCCGAGCACTCCATCATACTTGCCACCTGTCGGCTGCGTGTCGAGATGAGAGCCCACGTAAACCGGCAACGCGTCCGGGTCCGTGCCTTCGCGCCGTGCGAACATGTTACCGATCTCATCAAGACCCATGGTGCAACCAGCGTTCTCGCACCATTTCTGAAACAGCGCGCGCCCCTCTGCGTCCTCGTCGGTCAGTGTTTGGCGGTTGTTGCCACCAGCCACACCGGGCCCTATCTTCGCCATTTCCATGAGACTATCCCAAAGACGGTCGCCATTGATCCGCAGGTTTTCTCCGGGTGCTGCCATGTTCGTTCCCTTCGCTGCTGATTCCATTGCGTAGCGCCACAACAGCCCCGCAAGTTTTTTACCATTTGGTAAAGTTACGATTGCAACGCGCCCCCAAGCTGTCAAGGTATGTTCTTGAATGAGTTGGTTTGCGCCGCCCCGAACACCGGGGTCGTGCCTGTAAAAGATGCATGAAAGAGATCCCCCGTGAACACACCCGCCCGAAAACCAAGCCGCATCCAGACCGAAAACCGCCAACGGATCCGTGACGCAGCTCTCGGGCTTTTTGCGACGTATGGCTTTCGCGGCACCACGCTCGATCAAATCGCCGACGCGTGCGGCATGCACAAACCCAACCTAATCTACTATTACGAAAACAAAGAAGCGATCCATATCGACCTTCTGAACACGCTTATGGAGGAATGGCTCAGCCCGCTTGACGCCATGGACCCATCGGGCGATCCGCTTGACGAAATCATCGGCTACATCCGTCGCAAAATGGAGATGAGCCGCTTGTACCCTCGCGAGTCTCGATTGTTTGCGAACGAGATCGTGCAAGGCGCTCCGCGGATGTTGCCGCATCTGGAAAGCACGTTGAAACCGCTTTTTGACAAACAATGCGGGATCATCGCGAGATGGATGAAAGAGGGCAAGATTGCAGACATGCACCCCGCCCATCTGATCTTCTCGATCTGGGCTGTGACGCAGCACTATGCTGATTTCGAAGCGCAGATTGCGGTCCTGTTACCGGGCGATGACAAACGCGCACGGGGCGCGGATCAATTCGTCGAAATGATGTTCCGGAAAGTGCTGACACCTTAACCACGTTTACGGAGCCTTAATTATGCAGGCGCGAATATAGGCGCATGTCGATGCACACGCCCTTTGAGTCGCCCACCGCCTACAATCCAGCATGGAGAGACCAGCTGTTCAGTGCCGATGCAGTGCGTCGCAAAGGCGTGGTCCGGCGCAAAAAAGGGGCGATCCACCGCGAAGTTGGGATGACCCTGCTGCGGACCGAGGTGGAGGCACGCGGATTTCAGCTCTTCGACGTGGGTACGGATTATTTGATCGTCTGCCATTCACAACCGATCACTCGGCTCGCCTAGTCGGCTTTTGCCGCATTTCATGAAGCGCAATTGTCGAAGCGTTGCACCTATCAAGATCACCGAGTTTACCAGCCTCTAGAATTTTATGGGCGCTACTGCTCCGAGTCTGACACTTCTTACCTGTTTCCGCGGATTTCATCGAGCGCGTCCAGCGCACGGCGTTCCCTGGTGAG
>CANNCS010000120.1 GCA_947503115.1 uncultured Marivita sp. | reverse complement strand
AGGGAACGCCGTGCGCTGGACGCGCTCGATGAAATCCGCGGAAACAGGTAAGAAGTGTCAGACTCGGAGCACTAGCAATACCTCACGAGTCGCCGGTGCCGGGGTCGCATCCCCAAGAGCGTTCAGCATCTCCGATATCAATTGCCGATATTTACCCGGTCCGGGAATCGCGATTCCCTCGCTCCGCAACGCCTCGCGGTTGCGCAGGAGTGTCTTGAACAGCCGGTCGCTGTCGGTCTCGTGAAGGCCTGTATGAAGGACAACCTGCATCTGATTGGTTTAATCTCGCTGCCTGCGAACAGTATACGCCCGTGTATCTGGATGAAAACCGTGATCCGGCATCAAAAAGGAAATCGCAATTTTTCACCAGATTGCCTCTTGCACAGCCGCGCGACACTCAGTAATCACGCCTCCGAAGCCCCTATAGCTCAGCTGGTAGAGCAACTGATTTGTAATCAGTAGGTCCGCGGTTCGAGTCCGTGTGGGGGCACCACTAAAATCAAAGGCTTAGCCGGAATAGGCTGAGCCTTTTGTTTTTGTCAGCGAGACATTCAGCGAGACAAAATGCGGTGGAGCTGCGTGCTTGCGCGTGGCTCATTGCATCATGGCCAGTTCATCCGCGCGTGCGTATCGCTTGTCGATGTGTGGTGATGCGCAGGGGTAAACTGGGTTTGATTGCCATACAGGAACCTTTCCCGTGGTTACATCGCCTCCGAGCCAGAACAAGGCGGCTTCGCGGGCTGATCCGCCCTATTCCAGCGCCTTGCGCGACCGCAAATGCTGATTACGGCAGAAAATGCTTGTCCCGCGCGTCCAATCACGCGATCTTCACGTCAGTCGGCATTCCCGGCCGATGATCTCAGGGTTGGTTTTTGAAGTATTTAATGGGGGAGCGGCATTGCTGAACAGCCTTCCACCTGCGCAATGGCTTCTGGCCGACAGAGGTTATGATGCCGACTGGTTCCGTGAAGACTTGAGAAACAAGTGCATAAAGGCGTGTATCCCTGGCCGGAAATCACAAACAAAGCCCGTCAAATACGACAAGCGTCGATACAAACGCCGTAACAGGATCGAAATTATGTTTGGTCGCCTCAAGGATTGGCGCCGGGTTGCCACTTGTTACGACAGATGCCCGAAGGTCTTCCTCTCAGCCATCGCCCTCGCCGCAACCGTCTTGTTCTGGTTTTGACCAACAATGAATTTGAAGCAAAAAAAATAGTGAACTTGACGGGGGCTGAAAAATTCAGAAACGTAGGACAGGTCTATGCTGTCAACATAAGAACGTGAAACGATATTGCGTATGGTAAAAAAAAATAAACATACTTACAAACAGAAGCCCGGTCGGTAATGTGTTTATAAAAAATAGGAGCCCAGCTGGATGCCAAGTGATCAAAGAGAAAATAATTCAATAACCAGACGAATTTCGCCGCAATTAATAATAAAAAAGGGCGACTTCGGCAGGCCTGTTATTGAAAGTTATGATCGGCATCAAAAAAGTATTGGGGTGACTCTAGGAAAGTTAAAAGAAATAAATCAGATAAGGCTTGAAATAAGAAATAAAATCAGGCCTAGGAAGGCGAATTATTTTATCTTGATACCAACGCTGCGCTGCAATCTAAACTGTTCATATTGCCAGGTTTCACGAGCGGCGCAACATGCAGTTGGATATGATTGGAGCGAGAAGACCATAAACTCTACGATAGATTTCATCTGTGAAAAATCAGAAACAGAAATCACAGTCGAATTTCAGGGCGGCGAACCTCTGTTGCGACTAGATATAATTAAAATCGTTGAAGCTGAACTTAAATCTAGAGGAAAGCAGCCTAAGATAGTAATTTGTACAAACCTGCAAAATGTATCTAGAGATGCATGGGAATATTTAGAAAATTCTGATGCACTGATAAGCACGTCATTTGATGGGAGTTGGGGGCAACATAATAAATTCAGAACTCAAGATACGGAAAAGCTGGAAGAGTTTAAAAATAATTTAAAAATATCTATAAAGCTGTTGGGTTGCGATCGAACAAGCATAGTCTCGACAGTGGATCCTCGCACTCCACCTGAGCCAATAAAAATGTTCAGAAATTTTCAGGACCTTGGGTTAAATACAATATTTATAAGGCCGATAAATTTTCAAGGATTTGCTCGAAAATCTTTCAAATCATCACAGAATGACGAGGCCTGGGATGAATATTATATAAACTTTCTTGAGGAGCTTTTGGAGTATAATAAAAAACAAGCAAGTTTAATAACTGAGTATTACTTTAGTTACATTGTTAAAAGGGTCCTGGATCCACGCAGGTGTGAGCATGTTGATCTTCGTAATCCCGCATGGCTCGGACATGATTATTTTGTCATCGGCGAAAAGGGAGATATATTCCCAACTGACGAAGCCCGAATGTTGTATCGATTAGGGCAAATTGACTTGAGAATTGGCCATGTTGATTCAGGATTAGATGAAGAAAAAATAACCTTGCTCAATCGCTATGCGGATAACAGAAGCGACGCAGATTGCAGGCAATGCGTATACCAGACTGTGTGTGGACGAGACCTGATTGATGATATTTCTAGATATGGGCGCTTTAATACCCCCCGTCATGAAACTCGTCACTGCAAAAAACATCTTTCTATATTTGATTTTGTTATGGAGAAGTTATCGACAGCAAGCGCTGAAGAGATCGCTTTGATTGCAAGCATGGTCGGATTAAATTCTATCAACACAGAGCCATATAAACATGACCATGCATAGCACTAAGATTAAAATTTCAAGTTATTCGGACTGTTTGCCGGAACTTATACGTCTTGAAGCAGACGAAGAAAATCATGGGGACATCCCTGCAGCTGCGCTTATATATGAAGATGAAAAAGGTGCTTGGTTTCAAATGGGATCAGAAACGTTTGTTGTACATTCCGATTTCATAAGAAGCATGTTAGGCGATGTGATCTTGGTGAACAAGCGTCGGCAAGATGCAGAGAGAATAATTAGAAGAAATTCACAGCATAACACTTTTCTGGTAACAGAGCGGTGTGATCAGCTGTGCATCATGTGTTCGCAACCCCCTAAAAATTATGAATTAGATTTATTCTCTGAGTACTCAAGAGCGGTTTTGTATTCAAAATATGGAGCAACTATTGGGATTTCTGGTGGAGAACCTTTGCTCTATAAGGAGGAGATATTTAAATTAATCAAGAACACACATGGTAGCCGGCCAGATATTCAATTTCATATACTCACAAACGCCCAGCACATTTCCAATGATGATCTTTCAGAGTTAAGCGCTCTTCCTTTAAGCAATGTCCGTTTTGCGGTGCCGATTTACTCATCTGACCCGCGCACGCATGATTCAATTGTCGGAAAACCGCTTGCATTGAATAACGCATTAGATGGCATTGCAGCGCTTATGGCGGCAGGTGCAAATGTGGAGATACGCACTGTTATATTGCAGCAAAATATAAAACACCTTCGAGAAATTGCATCCATGCTGGTATGGAATATGCCCGATATTGACCATTGGGCAATAATGCAACTGGAGTATATTGGATATGCTAAGCTTAATTGGGAAGAGAAATTCTTCGACCATTCGCTAAATGTTAAAGATCTGCTCGCAGCGACGGATCTTGCAAGGCAACATGGTGTCACAGCTCTTCTATACAACATGCCACTGTGTACGTTACCAAAATCCTTGCGCGAACTGGCGCCTTCTACAATTTCCGATTGGAAGAAGAAATTCTTTGACCTTTGCAACGGCTGTAGTGCAAAATCGTCCTGCAGCGGTTTTTTTGCTTGGCAACCTTTGGATTCCACCTTCAAGAGGCTCGCAACAATATGACGAAATTTTTAATTCCCTCGCTTCTCGCAGCAGGGTTTTTGCCAACGGAGCAAGGCCAGGCATCTACATACGGGTCTGTATCAGACTTTGATATTGATACACACAGCCTTGAGGCCACACTAAGCATGAATCATTCATACATTTTGGCTGGTCATAGATCGCATTCGTCACACCGGTCACACTCGTCCCATAGATCATCGACTGGAGGTGGCTACTCATCGTCCACGTCAAAAGTGGCTCCAAAATCTCAGAAGACCCAACCATCTACATCGCGGAATTTGAACTCAACGCCTCCCGTGTCCATACTGCCCTCACCACCTTCAGTGATAAAAGAGAGAGTACTGCCGGGTAACTCGAAAAAATTTCAACAGATCGCTACACGTGTACAGATTAGTCTTACTACATTGGGTTACTACAATGGTCCCATTGATGGCATTGTCGGAAAAAACACTCGCGCGGCACTGTCGAAGCTACAAGCTGCATACGGATTACCGGTAAGTGGAACAATAACGCCAGAGGTGCTGGATGTTCTTGGGATACAAGCGAAATAATTTGATAATACTTGTAGTGGGCGCTTTCTTAGGAGTAGTGGCTGCGACCGTCTTTAACCCAATTTATCAGAATGTTTTGCAGGCTATATACGATAAAGAATTCTCTAGACTCACAGAGCAATGTGACCAAGCAATGCGCACCCATTTGCTAGCAAAAAATAGTTTAGACATTCAGCCTTCATTAGAAAACGTATCGTTTCTGAAAAGTGCGGAACTTGGGTTGCTGGTATGTCAAGATTACGATTTTTTGAGGAAAAAATTAATCCGTCTTGGAGTTGAGGAAAACACTTTAAGCGAGATGACTTTGAGATACATCGAGAACTACGCATCGGACCTTCAATTGGTGATTAAAACACATGAGTTTAGCTACTAAACTGATCGTTCCATTTTTAGCAATTTTTTTATACGGCGTGGAAAGTAAGGCAACGCCGCTGCGAGAAAATTTGCTTAGAAAGTACGCAATTGACTTCGGCTTGAACATGCCTGAAGAAACATGGGTAGAGCATAAAGATACATTGGTGTTAGTTGGAAAGAAAATATTTGAGACAACGTTGCTTTCAAGTAATAATGATACAGCGTGTGCCAGCTGTCATTTAGACCGATTTGGATCAGCTGATGCCCTGCCAACTGCTGTGGGCGTGGAAGGCGTTGGCTTTGGAAAAGCTCGAGTGTTAAATGGTGGAGATCCATTGCCGCGAAATGCGCTTGCTTTGTGGGGACGTGGTGGGAAAGGATTTGATACTTTGTTTTGGGACGGACGTGTAAGCAAGCGACAAAACGGCGTCATCCACTCACAGTTTGGAGACTTCCCACCGTCAGCGGACCCCCTTGTAGTTGCAGCCCACTTACCGCCTCTTGAAGTAGGGGAAATGGTGCTGGACAGTGAGGGCAGTTACGCATGGTACCAAAAAGAAAATCTAGAAACTGCGTCGATGTTTAGTGATAGTATCGTCAACCGGCTAAGACAAAAGACTCCGATTATCAGTTTGCTCGCCAAGGAAATAAAAGTCTCTGAGGAAGAGGTAACATATACAGACATTATGGCTGCCGCCGCGCATTTTATCGCTTTTAATTATCGCGTGAAACAAACAAAATTTCACCGGTTTGTCTTTCAAAGTGGAGCTTTGACCGATGATGAATTAGAAGGCGGTTTGCTATTTTATGGAAAAGGTCAATGTGCACATTGCCATAATGGACCTTACTTTTCTGATTTTTCATTCCATGTTATCCCGTTCCCTCAATTTGGATTCGGATCCAATGGTTTTGGAGTCGACTATGGTAGATATAATGTAACGCAAAACCCTCAAGATATGTATTCGTTTAGAACGCCTCCTTTGTACAATGTGGCAAAAACTTCGCCTTACTCGCACTCGGGGTCAATTGAAGATCTAAAAGTAGCCATTGAATTCCATTCAGACCCACTAACAGCTCTGGAGAAATCTGGTTATAAAATACATGACAAACAACAATATGCTCGTAAACTGGGTTATTGGGTGAATAGTTATCCGCTGGCTAGTCCGTTAACCACGCAGGACGTCATAAACATTTCGAAATTTTTGAAGACCTTGGACTACACTAGTGAACTGGCCGTAGAAGAGATAAACCCACAGTGAGAAAATTGATTTATGAAATGAAGCAAATATTCTTCTTCTTCTTTATCGTTGTGTCTGCTCTTCAACTGCCTCACGCAGTGTTTGCGCAAAACATTTCTGGGTTCGTAAGAATAATAGATGCTGACACAATCGAGATAAATCAATACAAAATTCGTTTGCATGGAATCGACGCTCCCGAAATGCGTCAGTTCTGCGAAAACGCAAATGGTAATAAGTACCCGTGTGGACTATTTGCTAAAGCATACTTAGAAAACCTCATAAATGGTGATCCCGTCACATGCCTCGCTAAGACGGTTGATCGTTATGGTCGATCTATTGGAGTGTGCCAAGTACGTGGCGAAGATATAAACTTAACGATTGTGTTGCAGGGTTGGGCCATTGCTTATCGTCAATATTCGACCGATTATGTCTCTGCGGAAAATGACGCAAAGTTGGCTAAGAGAGGTATTTGGGTTGGACGCTTTATAGCCCCTTGGCAATGGCGTCGTGGCGGCCATCTATAGATTTTTGAGCATGCGATAGAACTGTTATGCATTGGCGCAGAACTGGGCCGTGAGTTAAGCTGTGCCTAAAGCCATTGAATGTAGGTGATACAATTATACCCCGCTATGGCGAGCGCTTTGAAACAGTGAGTGCGTACGGAGCGGGTGTAAGATGCGTTGCTCGAGGTAATGCAGCTGCTGCGACTGGATAGTCTGTTGTTCTTCTCGCCTCGACAGAAGATTATTGAATATTTGACGTGCGAGTGATTGGATGATGTTTTAAGGTGGTTGTCCGAAATTTACCTAAAGCGCTGACCCCAGCGGACTTTGATGCCCTAGTGTGTTTGTAGTGTGTACAAGCTCCGACATGTCAAAACCCTTCCTCTGGCTACGCTCCTGATCTTTGGCAAGAGTATGAGTTCAAATGGCTTCTTAAACAGGAGAGCAAATTTAAAGCGTTTCCAGTTTATGTAGAAGCATACCCGGCCTCGCAAAAGTAGTTCCAGCATTCCTGAGGTGTGTAGAGATCACAGATTTCGCTGAGGGCTTTGAACAGTCCAGTGAATGACCGCGCTCCAATGCGCCTCAGGTGGGCTTTGAGTTTTGAGAATGCCATTTCTATGGGGTTCAGGTCTGGGCTGTAGGGCGGCAAAAACAGGAACCAGCAGCCGTGAGCGCGCAAGAGCGCATCGGCTTCTTTGTTGCGATGGGTGGCCAGGTTGTCGAGGACGATGGCGGTACCGGGTTCGATCCCGGGTATCAGCACGTCACGGATGTAAGCGACAAAGCCTGGGCCGTCCATTGCTCCCTTGATGACCCAGGGTGCGACCAGATCGGATGGACCCAAGCCGGCAATCAGGGTCTGGGTGCCCCATGATCCAAAAGGAGCGGATGCTGTCAGCCTTGTGCCGCGCAGGGAGCGACCGCGTATCCGCGTCAGATTGGTTTTGACTGATGTTTCGACAATGAACACAACGCGTTCAGGCATTGCGCTGATCGCAGGGACACGATGTGCAAACCAATCAGCTCGCGCGCGCTTTACCCTTGCGCGCTTGCGTTCATCCGCAATGAGGCTCTTTTTTTATACGTATAACCCAACCGCTTGAGGGCTTGATCGATGCCGGAGACAGACGCGGTCACGTCATGCCCATCCGCAAGAGCCCCCTGAAGTTCCTTGAGCGTGATGTCTGGGTCTTGATGGATCAACTCGACCAGAAAGTCATGGTAGGGGGCGAGCCTTCCATAACCTGTGTTGCGCGGGTTATCGGCTGGCGTCAGGCCCAGCCCCTGCTTGAGCTTTTGAGAAAGGCGCGACGCTGATGCCGCGGAAATCATCAGTCGACGACCGATCTCTCGACCTGTCAGACCTTGGCCAAAGAGCACCTCAAAACGGGTTCGAATATCGGCAGAAAGCGGGTTGGGCATGATCTGATCCTCCTGAAAAGGATGAATCAGAAAAACAGCCCGCTGTGAATCCCCTTTGATTCAATGAAAGCTGGAACCGCTTTAAAGACTATTTTCGAGGAGTTTTGGGGCATCCCCGATCCTTTTACATATAGTAACAAACATTCGAAAACTCCGCATAGCGAGCAAAAAAGTCCCGGCTCGCATGTTTTTCTAACGAAGGTGCAAAAAATGCCTCTTATCCAAAAGTCAAAATAGGGAAAAGAGCTGTTTCAAAGATGCGCATGAAAGTGGAGTTCCCATATTGGTACCGCGATCTGTGAAGGTGTGAACGCTGAGAGATTGCTTAGGGTTGACTCATGCGTAAGATTGTTAACCATTGAGACGTGGAGCCTTGAGTGTATGCCTGGTGGAAGCCAGGGTGCCTGTGTTGTTAGCAATTCAGATGGTATTCAAAGACTCGAGTTTAATCGTAGAGAGGCGCAGCTTACATGGACTTGAAAGATAGCACTTTTGCGGGGTTAGGCACGCCAATTTTCCTTGATAACGAAGCTAAGTTTGAGCGCGAAAACAAATTTGGAAAACGTCTTTTTTTGTTCGCTTGGGCAGTGGAAATACTAGCTGCATCTTTGGGGCTATTATTATCTTTTTTTGTTGCCTACGACGCATTCAACAAAAACTCAGAGGCGAGCGGAAGCTCCATATTAAATGCGGTAATGGGAGCGCTCCCATTTACACTAATTGCCATCATCGAGTTGACCAAGATTCCTTTGGCAAGTGGTTTGTATAGAGTACGAAATTATGGATGGAAATTTCTTATTTTGATAGCATTGGTCGCTCTTACCACTGTAACATTTGAAACGATGTTCACGGGCCTTGAAAGGCAGATGACCAATATTACAGCTAAAATAACAGATGGCAAAACAAAGATACAAGAGTTGTTTGGTGTAAATAGCGATTTACAAAACGAAATTGCTAGTATCCAAGCTCGAGATATTAACGAAGATACTAATTTTATTTCGCAGCAGGTTGAACAGGTTAGGGCTGATTTAATTCAGAAGAAAGCAGAGCTAAACGAAGTTCAGTTGAGAGAGCGATCGCTGCTTGAAGCAAAAATTCAAGATTTGGTTTCTGCTAAGGAAACCATGACCAAATCACTAACATCTCAATTTGATGTTCAAATTAAGACATATTCTGAACAAATCCAACAACTGTCTGACAGGGCAATATCAATTCAAGATCAAATCGATTTACGACGTCAAAAAATAACCAACAACCCTCGTGTTGATGAGATAAATGCAGAAAACGAGAGAATACTTGCATCAATTTCTGAGACTGAAAATTGGCTAAATAGTGCTGAATCAGAGCAAATAAGTCGTGCTCAGGTGCGAATTGGAGTAAACCAAGACGGCAGGTTTGGGCCCAATACGCGTAGAATTTTTGAAAGTTGGCGGGAACAACGTTTAGCTCAAATAGACCGCAACACCGAGCAGCTTGAAACAATCCGTTCTGAAGGGAGCAATGACATCCAAGCTCTTTCAATTGAAAAGGTCGAACTTCAGGAAAAAATATCAAGTTTGCGTAGCGACTTATTTGACGTTCAAGCGAAGCGTGCGGATGTGGCAAAAAGTATAGTGAGCAAACCACCAACAGCTGAGTTGGAAAGAGTAATACAAGAAATCCGCACGGTTCAGACAGAGCTTGATAAATTATTGATATCGCACAATGAAGACGCTAAGGCTCTTTCGGTTGTTGCGCAAAACGAAATAGAACAGCTGACCGAAAGCCGGAGAATGCTGGAAAACAATATTACGGAAGATAAATCACGTATACCTCAGCTGAACCAACTGGTACTTGAAAACGATCGAAAAATTAGCGAACTTGAAAACTTGATGCGGGTGGAAGCGCGCAATAATCAGGTGTACCGGTTTGCGCAAAAACGAGGGTATTTTGACGACGAGACTGGTCGCCGGCGATCATATGAAGATATCTTAGACGTAACCGAAGACGATTTGTCGTTTGTTGGGATGATATGGTTTGGTTCAATTGCGTTAATTTGTGCAACCATGGGAACAATATTAGCTCTGGTTGCCAATATCATGACAGATCCAGACGCCTTTGTTGAAAAGCAGCGGTCACGAAAGTTGCGTCCAGTACAACGGTCACTTCGCTTACTTTTAGTCAACTTCCGAAAAAGAGTTATGAAAAGGCCAACTGTAATTGAAAAGGAAGTCATAAAATATGTTGATGTAGAAAAAATTAAAGAAGTTGAAAAAATCGTCCACAAAGAGTTGGAAGTGCTTGTTCCAGAGATAATACCTGTTCCAATATTTATACCATCAGATGCTGATCATGCAACAGAAATGGCGAAAGCTTCGGGTTACTATGATGCAATTAACGAAAAAGTATCGCGTTTAGTTAAAATAGATAATGATAAAGACTTAGTGTCAAAGTGACAAGGTGGAAAGCTTGATGGCTGGGGCGGTTGAGAAAGAGTTATAATGGCACGAATAAACCGTACCTTTTTGGATCCTGCGCTTGGAACTGTTAACGCCCATGCTGCGTTACTCTTGGATCAGTATAAATCTGGTAATCAGCGTATGATTTCAGAGGCGGACGCGGCTCTTGTCAGAGCCAAGTCGGAATTTGAATTTAGGAAAAATGTTAGTCGCGGACTGATGATTGCCATAGTTTTGATAGCTTTTGGTATCCTTTGTTTTCTGCTGGCTCTTGCCGTACAAAGAATGAACTATGTACCAAACTTAGTTGGACGAGTAGCGTCTGTCGTGCCAACGGATCCATCTGTTGAAGATGGGCCCCCGATATCTGATGAGCAAGAGAAGATACTTTCTAAAACAAGCGTCCAGGAGGACGTAAGAGGGACCCCAGCGGTGATCGTCCCACCTCAGGAGAAAGACATTAACTCGAATAAGTGTGCGGTTAACACAAGCTTTATCGAAGAATGCGTTGACAATGTCACATTGCCAAATGGTGCGACGTATTCTGGGACGTGGCTAAATGGTTATGCGAATGGCAAGGGATCGATTGAATTTACTGATGGTGGCAGCTTGTATGGTCATTGGGAAAATGGTTATTTGATTGAGATTATACAAGTCGAAGCTCCAGAGCTGACAGCAAATATTAATAGCTCGGTGATTTTATTCACAGAGACACCAGGTCAACAGATAAATCCTGCTTTTGGTCAAATTTTATCTGGGCATGAATTTGAAAACATCAAAGATCCAAACTGGTCGCGCGCGTTTTGTTACGTGACGGTAGCTTACGGTAGGGACACCATACGCGTAGAATTATCCTTTATCGAGAGTTTCAACGAAAAGGTTGATAAGCTAGCCTACCAGACCACCGAACGTTATTCAAAAAGCGAATTCGAAGCAGCCCAGAATCTTTGTCCTTACAGGTATTCAAATTTCTAAGCGAGGGTAACTTAAGCCATATCGTAGACTGGCGGAAGTGGTCAGCTTCTCGAAGAGTTCAGCATCAACTTCGAATAATTTGCATAGTTCATTAAGATATGCTGCTTCAGGAACAGAAATTTCCTGGTTTGACATGACAACTTCGAGAGAAAGCGTGAGAGCAAGTAATTTCCCCTGACCGTCCAATACATTACTTGCAGATTTAATAACTTCTTCGGGTGTTAGCCCTGATGCAAACCTTGAAGCGAGATCACTTTTTACTTTCCGTACTTGATCTTTTGATATCCTGGGCAATTTAGAATTTGTTACTAGAAGGCGCATAATGGCCTCTTCTTCGTGCTTGTCAATTACGCCATCTACGGCCGCGGCAATCAGAATTACCTCCAAGAACTCCTTCACTTTTGATCTCCTTGTTTGAAAATAGCACTGAGGATGTTGGTTGTGACGCAAAGAATTATTTTTCTTTAGGACAGCGACGTTCTTGCGAAAATTTAGATTTCCTATTATTACCATAAGTAATCATGATCGTTCAACAAGCTTCTAGATTTTTTGTTTTAGAGAATAGTTTCTTTTTTGTGCAGAAGGTAGGGCAAGATGAGCGCTGTAACCATTCTGGAGAATTCGAACATATACGTGTAAGTCTTACGTAAGTAGTCGAAAATGCGTGACTATTGAAATCCCAAGAAAGAGCAGAAGCGGATTGATCGGCTAAAGGGCTATTTGTGGAAACGCTTGCGCTTTGGAACGCAGGCTTTCAACGTATCGTCTGGAATCATAGCCAAGGTAACCAAGGCCCATGCCCGCAGAAAAGCCTTCGGACAGCGATCTTATCGTTTTGTTGCGCGTCGCGGTTCAATGAAACGATAAGATCGCTGTTCTAAATTTCGTGACGTTTTCGATAGAACGCCTCACCGTGTGATGGCGTGGCCTTGCCAGACTCTACCGATACGGCGACGGTCTAATTTCCGTATCGTCTACGGTAACGAGTTTGCTCTCTTGCTCAACGGCCTTCTTGAAAACCGGTATCCATTCTGGGCCGTACAGTTTCGCCGTTACGTATCGTGGCGTTGACGGATGAATGGCGCAATGCAGTCCGATATCAGGCGAAGACGATAATTCTTCACTGATAGATGGAACGAGTCCGAAGATTTCGCAGATTATGTCGTGTGCCTGACATGCAGGTTGGTAGTACGCCAACCACACGCAATGTTCTTCGGTCATTTCGTTAAACGGAAACCACAAATCCTCATGATCAAACCATCCCATATCGATCATATGCCAATGCAGCGGCTGGCGCATGAGGCTGTAGGCGCCCGGTCCCCAGATGCCGTCAATCACGTCAGGTTTGATCAAGGGTCGAGGGGTGGGAGACGCATCTGACTTGATCAAAATCTGGCCGCGATGGCTGTGCTCGAAATGTAAGACGTGGCGGAAATCTGGCTTGCTTGGACCTTCAATCCAGCCATCCTCGCTAGGGTGGCCGAATGCTTCTGATGCTGCAGCGGCGGCCAGTGGTGCTTTGAGAAACGATCTTCTCTTCATTGTCAGGCTCCTTTAGCCAACAACGGCGAGACGGAACCAAAGATTCTGGGATAAAACTCATTTGTTGCCATAGGCCACATCCCTGTATGGAAACCACCTTGCCGAGTGAGCAGGTTGGTGCGGACTAAGTCCGACTCTTGATGATGCCGCCGTCGTAAAGGCTACTCAATCAGAAGTCAATGAAAAATGCCTGAGTTTAGTGTTGCGCTTGCTAAAGCTGATGACCGGCGCGCCCTCGTCACAACTTCCTCATGCTCAAAATTTTTCCAACCAAGGCTGCCATGTGACACCGCCCGGACATATACCTACCCCCCACACCCCCACACCCCCCGCTATGACATTCACACATCTTGGTTTCAGTTATTGAGCTGATCTGATTTCCTTTTTGAAAAGGGAGACGATGATGCATCAGACGCTTGGGGAATTTGGGGATGCCCGCCTCGAAAAAGGGGGGCCT
>CANNCS010000119.1 GCA_947503115.1 uncultured Marivita sp. | reverse complement strand
CCTACCGGACGTCATCACGTCAATCGGAACCAGAGATTGGGCGAAAGTGGGTCAATGATCGCAGCCCTTGGTATCAGTGCAAACAAAGTCGCGGCGGTGATCGTCATGGCGCGTGAGTTGGGGCGCGCCGAAGGTGAGATGCGCGGTTTCATCGACCGGATGGACGAAGAAGAACAAGCTGCCCTCGTTACCATCATGTGGATTGGGCGTGGCGCGTTCGAGGTTGAGGAATGGGCCGAGGCATTTAAAACGGCGGTGAATGAAGCGACCACGCCGACGGCGGACTACCTGATCGGAACCCCTCATTTGGCGGACCATTTGGAAGCCGGACTTGATGCCATGGGAATATCGGCGGTCGACGAAGAAAACCAGTTGATGTGAGCCCTAGCGCAGGGCGCGGCCCTTAAGGATCGCGTCTGGCCCAAATTTTTCCCGGATCGCGTCGGTTGCCCGTTCGGCCTGAGCGCGTTTGAGGCCTTGGGGGTCAAGCAGATCGCCGGAAACATCCGCCCCCGCAGCTGGGCTTAGATCGCTGAGGCCTGCTCCCAATAGGCGATATGGCCCTTGATCCCCCACCTGATCGAACAACGCTCTTGCGGTGCGATAGATGCGGTCTGCGATCTGGGTCGGATCGCTGAGCGACATGCGTTTCGTGACCAGAGTGAAGTTGGACTTCTTGAGCTTGAGAGTCACAACGCGACCTGCCAGTTCTTTGGCCTTGGCGCGGTCGGAAACCTTTTCGGACATGCGCCACAAATGCCCGTCCAGGAGATCTGGATCATTGGTGTCTTCGTTGAACGTGGTTTCGTTCGAGATGGATTTCATCGGGCTGTGCGCTGAAACGCGCCGCTGGTCCTGCCCCCGAGCGAGGTGAAAGAGGCGATGGCCCATATTGCCGAAACGGTGCGTGAGATCGTCAAGTTCCCACCGCAACAGGTCGTCAAAGGTGCGTATACCTGCCCGATCGAGCGCGTCCTGTGTCGCGTTTCCAACTCCCCAGATCATGCGCACAGGTTTGGGGCGAAGGAAGGCTTGGGTTTCGGCTATTCCAATCACCGAAAAGCCGCGCGGTTTGTCGAGATCGGATGCGATCTTAGCGAGAAATTTGTTGTGGCTGAGGCCGATGGAGCCGGTCAGTCCGAGTTCATTGCGCATGCGTTTGACCAAACGGGCGAGCATCACGGCGGGCGGATGTCCATGCAGGCGTGAAGTGCCTGTTAGATCAATAAAGGCCTCATCCAGCGACAAGGGTTCGATGGATGGGGTCAGTTCCTCCATAAATTGTCGGATGGCGCGTGATGCTTCGACATAGGCGTCCATGCGTGGTTTGATGATCACGGCATCGGGGCAAAGCTGCAGCGCCTTGAACATCGGCATTGCGGACCGCACGCCCCTGATCCGGGCGACGTAGCAGGCCGTGGACACTACGCCCCGCCTGCCGCCCCCAATGATCACTGGTTTGTCGGCAAGATCAGGATTATCGCGCTTCTCGACCGAGGCATAGAACGCATCGCAGTCCATATGCGCGATGCTGAGTTCGTAGAGTTCGGCATGGGCAACAACACGCGGGCTTCGGCACGCCGGGCAGCGCGCACCGGCGGCAAATTCAGTCAGGCAATCGCGACAAAGAGCGGGCATGGGGTGGGTATCCGAACGAGCCAGTGCACGGTACACCCGGCTTGGATCAGACAAAAGGCTGGATCATGCAGGACTTCGGCGGCGCAAAGCTCATTCTGTTCATCGGCAAACAGATTGTTGTTCTGCGCCGTGATCAGAAGCCAGATATTCCGTGGCCGGGACGTCTTGATTTGCCCGGAGGCGGGCGCGAAGGGCTTGAGACACCTGAAACTTGCGTTTTACGCGAAACGTACGAAGAAATTGGGCTGTCTTTGACGGTCGGTGACCTTGTTTGGCGGCAGCAATTCAAACGCGGCGTGTTCTTTGCGGCGCATTTGCCTGCTGACGCAGAGGCGGACATTGTCTTCGGATTAGAAGGACAGGGTTAGCTCTTGATGGACCCGCCTCAGTATGTGGGCCACCCAGAGGCGATCCCACATTTTGCGGATTTGGTGCAGTGCTATTTAGATCAGGTGTTGGGTTGAATTGCCTGAGGGGACTGCATCTCGGCCAAGATGGCTTCGGCGGCAGCGCGGGGATCAGCGGCTTTCCAGATAGGACGACCGACAACGATGTGATCAACGCCGTTCTTGACCGCATTTGCGGGCGTCGCAACACGCTTCTGATCGCCAAGATCGGCCCCTGCAGGCCGCACGCCGGGTGTCACGATTAGGCGCCCGTCGGCTTCTGGCAATGCGCGGATCAGAGCGGCTTCGTTGGGCGATGATATTACCCCATCCGCACCCGCTTCAAAGGCCCGACCGGCACGTTGGACCACAAGGTCGGACACGTTGCCGTCCTTGATCAAGGCGCCGTCCAGATCGCTGCGTTCGAGCGATGTGAGGATCGTGACTGCAAGGATTTTTAGGTCGGAGCCTGCGGCCCCTTCTTTAGCGGCGCGGACGACGTAGGGATCACCATGAACGGTCAGGAAATCCAGATCAAAGTGGGTCAGACCACGAACCGCAGCCTCAACCGTTGCGCCGATGTCGAACAGTTTCATGTCTAGAAAGATGCGCTTGCCGTGCTCTTTCTTGAGCTCATCCGCCAGCGCTAGTCCTCCGCCTGTGAGCATTCCGAGACCGATCTTATAGAACGATACCGCATCCCCGAGCCGTTCCGCCAGATGAAGGCCGTCCAAGGCATTGGGGACGTCCAAGGCTACAATGAGGCGATCGTCAGACATGCGCGTAATCCTTTAAGGCAAACGATTGCCTTCTAGGCGCGCAGAACCCGTCAGGTCAAGCCGCGCGTCCGAAGAATTTGTCCAGTAGGTTCGGGCCGGAAAAGAGATTGCGATAGGCGATTACGCCCGGGCTTTCGATTGGGGCTTTTCGGGTGATGAAGCGTCCTGCCTTGTGTTGGTCGATCGCATTTCGGATCAAGGCTGGACGCAACGCTTCGAATGGCATCGAAATCGGGCCTGGCACGTGGACGACATGGTGTGTGATGCCTAATGCGCTTTCTACTGAGACCGTTGCTTCGAACATGCCGGTTTCGGCTTCGTGAATGATACTCGTCGGATTGGCTTGGTACGGCATGGTGCTGCTCGCAGTTGATTGGTTGAATTTATGAATTGGGAACGTTTTTGCTGGAAAAAAGGTTCCTGACGGTCAATCAGCGTCACATCCTGTCACAGGTACTTGAAGCGCGGTGCGTCCGTTTCCATTTTGATAGTCAGAGGCCCATAGACGAATCTGCCGCTTGGCGGGGGTTCGGCAACAGGGCGCTTAACAAGAAGGAGAAGGCCATGAACTTAGAGAAGTTCACGGAGCGGTCGCGTGGCTTTATTCAGGCTGCTCAGACCATCGCTATGCGGGAAAGCCATCAGCGGCTGGCCCCTGAACACATCCTAAAAGCCTTGATGGACGACGAGCAGGGGCTGGCATCCAACCTCATTTTACGGGCGGGTGGAGCGCCGCAGCGGGTTGTGCAGGCTTTGGATGGCAAACTTGCGAAGATGCCCAAAGTATCTGGCGATGCGGGGCAGGTCTATCTGGATAGCGTGACGGGCAAAGTGCTCGACGAGGCAGAGCAGCTTGCGAAGAAAGCTGGCGACAGCTTTGTGCCGGTTGAGCGGATTCTCATGGCGCTGACGATGGTCAAAAGCCCGGCCAAAGAAGCGTTGGAATCAGGTGCCGTGAATGCACAGGCATTGAACAGTGCAATCAACGATATCCGCAAAGGTCGAACTGCGGACAGTGCGAGTGCAGAAGATCAATACGAGGCGCTGAAGAAATATACGCTCGACCTGACCGAGCGGGCGCGTGAGGGCAAAATTGACCCGATCATTGGCCGCGACGACGAAATCCGTCGCGCGATGCAGGTGTTGAGCCGCCGGACCAAGAATAACCCCGTTCTGATTGGGGAGCCCGGCGTTGGTAAGACAGCGATTGCCGAAGGTCTTGCCCTACGCATCGTCAATGGCGATGTACCTGAGTCCTTGCGCAACAAAAGTTTGTTGGCGCTCGACATGGGCGCGCTGATCGCCGGAGCGAAGTATCGCGGTGAATTCGAAGAGCGTCTGAAGGGCATCCTATCCGAAGTGACGACCGCAGCGGGCGAGATCATTCTGTTCATCGATGAGATGCACACGTTGGTTGGCGCGGGCAAAGCCGATGGCGCAATGGATGCGGCGAACCTGATCAAGCCTGCTTTGGCGCGAGGTGAATTGCACTGTGTGGGTGCAACGACACTTGATGAGTATCGCAAGCACGTTGAAAAAGACGCAGCCCTTGCCCGCCGGTTCCAGCCCGTGATGGTTCAGGAGCCGACGGTCGAAGACACGATTTCCATCTTGCGCGGTATCAAGGAAAAGTACGAACTGCATCATGGTGTTCGGATTTCCGACAGCGCATTGGTGGCGGCGGCGACCCTGTCACATCGGTACATCACCGACCGTTTCCTGCCGGACAAGGCCATCGACTTGATGGACGAAGCCGCGTCGCGTCTGCGGATGGAAGTGGACAGCAAGCCCGAGGAACTGGACGCGCTGGACCGCGATATCTTGCAGAAACAGATTGAGGTCGAAGCGCTGCGGCTGGAGGATGACCAAGCCTCTAAGGATCGTCTGACTAAGCTGGAAAAGGATCTTGCCGACCTGCAGGAGCGGTCCGCCGAGATGACAGCCAAATGGCAGGCGGAACGCGACAAGCTTGCGTCGGCACGGGATGTGAAAGAGCAGCTTGATCGCGCACGCGCAGAGCTTGAGATCGCCAAGCGAGAAGGCAATCTCGGCAAGGCCGGAGAGCTGTCTTATGGGGTGATCCCGCAGCTTGAAAAGCAATTGACTGCGGCTGAAAGCAGCGATGACGATGTCATGGTTGAAGAAGCCGTGCGCCCCGAGCAGATCGCGGGTGTGGTCGAACGTTGGACCGGTATTCCGACTTCCAAGATGTTGGAAGGGGAGCGCGACAAGCTGTTGCGGATGGAGGAGGGGCTGCACAAGCGGGTGATCGGTCAGGATCAAGCGGTGCGCGCGATTGCGAACGCAGTGCGTCGTGCGCGGGCTGGTCTGAACGACGAAAATCGCCCGTTAGGCAGTTTCCTGTTCCTAGGGCCGACCGGTGTCGGGAAAACCGAGCTTACAAAGGCTGTGGCTGAATTCCTTTTCGATGACGACAACGCCATGGTGCGGATCGACATGTCCGAGTTCATGGAGAAACATGCGGTGTCCCGTCTGATCGGCGCGCCTCCGGGCTATGTTGGCTATGACGAAGGCGGTGTTCTGACCGAAGCCGTGCGGCGGCGCCCCTATCAGGTTGTGCTGTTCGACGAAGTCGAAAAGGCGCATCCAGATGTGTTCAACGTGTTGTTGCAGGTGCTCGACGATGGGGTGCTGACCGATGGTCAGGCTCGGACCGTGGATTTTAAGCAGACGCTGATCGTATTGACGTCGAACCTTGGGTCGCAGGCATTGTCGCAACTGCCGGACGGCGCGGACCCGAGCCAAGCCAAGCGCGATGTGATGGACGCGGTGCGGGCGCATTTCCGCCCCGAGTTCCTGAACCGTTTGGATGAAACCGTGATTTTCGATCGCCTCAAGCGTGAGGACATGAACGGGATCGTGGACATCCAGATGGCACGGTTGCTTAAGCGACTTGCTGCACGCAAAATCGATTTGCAGCTGGATGATACTGCGAACAAATGGCTGGCCGAAGAAGGGTATGACCCGGTTTTCGGGGCGCGTCCGCTCAAGCGGGTGATTCAGCGGGCTTTGCAGGATCCGTTGGCGGAAATGCTTCTGGCTGGAGACATCGCGGATGGTGATCTGGTACCGGTGACGGCGGGTGCTGACGGTCTTATCATTGGGGACCGCGTGGCCGCTTCGAACAGGCCGCGTCCGGACGATGCCGTAGTGCATTAAGCTTTGACGGAAGTGACAAAGGAAAGGCGGGGGCGACCCCGCCTTTTTCGCGTTTGCCATTCGTTAAGGCTTCATGCGCAAAAACGCTGTGGACAGCTTGTGATCTTTGTTTGCCCGACACCAAATATTGATTTAGACAGATGGGAACCCACAACAAGAGGTGAGTCATGACAGCTGCGGACGATCTGCGCAATTTTCTGGGCGACGACCGTTTTGCCACCGTCATGGCGGATCCGCCGTGGCGGTTTCAAAACCGTACGGGCAAGGTTGCGCCCGAGCACAAACGTCTGGCGCGCTATCCCACGATGGAGCTTGAAGAGATTTGTGCGCTTCCGGTGGCCGAGCATTTGGAAGATCGGGCACATTGCTATCTCTGGGTGCCTAATGCGCTTTTGCCGGAAGGGCTTCAGGTGCTGAAGGCTTGGGGGTTTGAATACAAGTCCAACATTATCTGGGAAAAAGTGCGCAAAGATGGCGGGCCGGATGGCCGGGGTGTTGGATTCTACTTTCGCAATGTGACGGAAATTCTTTTGTTTGGCGTGCGTGGTAAGGATGTACGCACCTTGGGGCCGGGACGGTCGCAGGTGAACTATATCGAAGCCGAAGAACCGGATGGCGACGTGCTCAAGACTCGCAAGCGCGAGCATTCTCGTAAACCGGATGAGCAGTACAAGATCATCGAAGGCTGTTCCTGGGGTCCGTATCTGGAACTGTTCGGGCGCGGCAAGCGGGACGGTTGGACCGTATGGGGCAATCAGGCGGACGATGACTACAAGCCGACGTGGAAGACCTACAAACACAATTCCGGAGTAGCGGCTGAGTAGCGGCGTTCCGATCAATCGTAGGCTATGATGCGTTGATGCATCATTTTGTGCGATCACTGGATGATGATGGTCGCAGGTAATCCGATCAGCAAAAGCGGGCAGGGGTTTCCAACGCCCCGATCGATGCGGTCTTTCAGCTTCTGCCAGTGCGTTGTCGATGCGCCAAACTTGTCGCTGACAAAGTGCTTGGCGAAAGCCCCGGCAAAGGGCGTGTGTTGGTCGATCATTCGCTGAACTGCATCGCGTTGGCGTTTGGTGCGGTCTTTCATGCCGAAGGACTCGACCATCTCGGCTTCGTTACTGAAGCCGTGTTTCTCAATACAGCGCTGGATGATGCTGCGCATGTCGTCCTGTAAGCTGGCGCCGCGGGTGATCAGGATGCCGACCGAAATCGCAGATTGCGCGTGCAGGCGTTGGAAGTTTTCCAAGTCACGGTCGAAGAACGGATCTTTGTTATTCCATTCGATTTCCAGAGCGACCTTGCCAAGAGGTGTGCTGCGGATGTGGTCGATCTCGTGACTGTTGGACACGGTTTCGCGGCCATCGACGATCATGCGGAAGTCGAACGTGTGTTTTGGCCAGTTTTCCGCATAGAGCCGCTTGCGCAATCGTTGCGTCGAAGGGGCTTCACCACCTCCAGAGCCGATGAGTTCTTCGGAAGGGATGCTGAGATCCAGCAAGGCAGATTCGAGCTCGCCTGCGATTTCTGGAAAGTCGACGGACAGGATTGCCCCCGCGTGGTTGCGGGTCTCGACGTCAAATCCGTTGTGGCACAGCTGTTCGAACATTCGCGCAGCTTAAGGGATTGATGCGGCGCCTCAAGCGGCGTTTCGGCGTACAGACGGCCTGCTGCTGCCTTGGGCACGAAAAAGGGCGGCCCAAAGACCGCCCTTAACTTCGCCTGTGCGCGAAGGTCTTAGCCTTCCGGCAGGATCACGGTGTCGATGACGTGGATCACGCCGTTCGACGTTTCGATGTCGGCAGTCGTAACGGTCGCGTTTTCAACCATCACACCATCGTCGAGGTCGATGGTCACGGACGAGCCCTGAACTGTCTCAGCTTCCATGTCGTCCATCAGGTCGGTCGACATAACTTTGCCTGGGACGACGTGATAGGTCAGGATCGCAACAAGCTGATCTTTGTTCTCTGGCATCAATAGGCTCTCGACGGTGCCTTCTGGCAAAGCGGCAAAGGCTTCGTCTGTCGGCGCGAACACGGTGAACGGGCCATCGCCTTTCAACGTGTCGACCAGACCTGCGGCCTGAACTGCGGCAACGAGGGTTTCAAACGAACCTGCATCAACAGCGGTGTCGACGATATCCTTGGAGTGACCTCCGGCGAAGGCGGTGCTTGCCAGCAACGATGCGGCAGCTGTGAGGGCGATTGTTGTCTTACGAAACATGTGTGTCGTCCTTTTCATCATGAGTTGCGATGTGTCTCGCACATCTGATGATTAAACGCAGACTAACGGTGTTTGGATCTGTGGCGGAAATCGCCGATCGCGCTTGACAAAATGGGGTCGCCGCCTAAGCCGCAAGCCATTGCTTTTTCAACTGAAGTTCTTGTGAACCTGTGTCAGGATTCCGTCATCAATCAAGCCCGATCGCGCTCTTCGAGATGCCGTCCAATAGCGCCTCGACTGACTTCATCGCGCCTTCTGGAAAGGTGCGAAATCCAATGGTTGTGACGTCCGGTGTGTCGGGGCGCACCATGACGAAAATGGTGTAGGGGCAGAAAACGATGTTCATTGGATCAGCCTCCATCACCTCGCGCGAGACCTTGGCTGAACAAAAACTGTAGACGTCAGCGTTAAGAAACAGCGTCACGTCTGATCCGACATCCCCTTTGGTACGTTCCAGCATGTCGCCCGTATGGCTCACATGGTCGATCACCAGTCCTGCGTCGAGGATCGCGTTTTCGAGACCGAAGGTGACATCGTCAAATGTTTGGTCCGTGTCGTAGGTGATCAGATCGGCGGCAGAGACCGAGGATGCCGCAATTGTCAGGGCGAGTGTGGCGAGCAGACGTTTCATGGGGTCTCCTTTTGTGGCAGGCTTTGCCATACGCTGGGTTCGTTGGGGATCAGTCTAACGTATCCTTAGATATAGATGCAATGAATTGAATGTGAGATCGTTATGGGCGTCGCGATGTATGCGTTGAATTTTCTAGCGCTTTTGTTTGCCGGAGTGATTGGGCTGCTCGTTCTTGCTGCGATTGTGTTGGGGGTCATCGACCGGACACAGACCAGCGACGCGATCCGGCGCAACTATCCGGTGCTTGGACGGTTCCGAGAGCTGTTTTCGACGTTGGGGGAGTTCTTCCGCCAGTATTTCTTTGCGATGGACCGCGAGGAATTGCCCTTCAACCGGGCGCAGCGTGAATGGGTCAAGCGATCTGCCGAAGGGCATGGCAACACTGTTGCCTTTGGTTCGACCCGGAACACCGCGATTGTCGGTACGCCGATTTTCGTCAATGCGCCCTTTCCTCCGATCGATAATCAGTTCGCCAAGTCCGAACCCAAGGTGATCGGACCTGGTGCGCGTACACCTTATACAGCGAAATCGTTCTTCAACCTGTCCGGTATGAGCTATGGTGCGATTTCGAAACCTGCCGTCCTTGCCCTGAGTAGAGGTGCGAAGCGTGCCGGGATTTGGATGAACACCGGTGAGGGCGGGTTGTCCCCCTATCATCTGGAAGGCGGCTGCGACATCGTTTTTCAGATCGGTACGGCCAAGTACGGTGTGCGCGATGGCGAGGGCCGGTTGGACGAAGACAAGCTGCGTGATGTGGCCGCGCATGAAACAGTGCGCATGTTCGAGATAAAGCTGAGCCAAGGGGCGAAGCCAGGCAAAGGCGGCATCCTACCCGGCGAAAAGGTGACGCCCGAGATCGCACAGGTTCGCGGGATCCCAGTTGGCAAGGACAGCATATCCCCAAATCGGCATGAAGAGGTCGACGATTGGGATGACCTTATGGCCATGATCGCCCGTGTTCGAGAGATCACGGGCAAGCCGACAGGCATAAAGATGTGTGTCGGCTCTGAAGAGGGGATTGCTGGACTTTTCAACGCGATCGCAGCGCGGGGTGCTGATGCGGCGCCTGATTTCATCACTCTGGACGGTGGTGAGGGGGGCACCGGTGCTGCTCCTATGCCGCTGATCGACCTTGTGGGCATGAGCATCCGCGAGGCGCTGCCGATGGTGGCCAACCTGCGCAACGCGCATGGATTGCGCGACCGCATCCCTCTGGTTGCGAGCGGCAAGCTGGTCAATCCCGGCGATGTGGCATGGGCGTTGGCAACCGGTGCGGATTTCGTGACGTCGGCGCGTGGTTTTATGTTTGCGCTGGGCTGTATTCAGGCGCTCAAGTGCAACCGCAATACCTGTCCCACTGGGATCACCACGCACAACCCACGCTTCCAATCTGGTTTGGTGGTCGAGGATAAAGAGATGCGCGTCGCTGCCTATGCGAAAGAAATCATCAAAGAAGTTGAAACCATCGCCCATTCCGTCGGAGTGGCCGAGCCAAGACTGATGCGCCGTAGTCATGTGCGTGTGGTGCAGCCGGATGGACGCAGTATCCTGATGTCTGATCTTTGGCCTCAGTCGGTGTCAGCATGACGCGAGGCTTCACACCGCGCGCCTTGGGGGAAGTTGCGATCCGATGTCGGGACTACACCGCAATGGTGGATTTCTACGAGAACATGATCGGTTTGACCGTGCTTGAAGACGGGAGGCGCGGTGACGCGCCACAGAGAATCACGTTCTTTCGTCTTGGCGAAAGCTTTGGTGGTCATACTGCGGTGCTTGCCTTGTTCGAAGATGCTAAAGCGACAGCACGCACAGGCGCCTGCTCATCTCTGCATCATATAGCGCTGAGCTTGCCGTGGGATGAGCAAGTCATCGCAAAGGAATGGCTGGAGGCGCATGATCTACCTGCTCGGTTCCAGGATTTCGATTGGGTGGGCTGGCGGGGGCTATTTACGCGTGATCCTGACGGTAACACAGTGGAATTGGTTGCCGCCGCGCCATAGGTTCGCATCGGGAAAGGGGTGTACGGCCAAGTGATCCGTTTCAATTGACGCGACCGCGGACTTCTGGTCCAAGGCCTCAAATCACATTCTTGATCGGGACCCCCTGCCATGACCAACACCAAGCGCATTGTTCTTTCAAGTGATCACGCGGCCATCGATCTGCGTCAGGCCGTGGCCCGGCACATCGAAGCGCAAGGCTGGGACGTGGTCGATATCGGTCCCACGACGCCGGAAAGCACACACTATCCCTTGCACGGGCAGGCCGCTGCTGAACGCGTGGCGTCTGGCGATTGCCACCTCGGCATCATCCTGTGTGGCACGGGTCAGGGCATCATGATGGCTGCGAACAAGGTCAAAGGCATCCGTTGCGGCGTTTGCTCCGATACCTTCTCGGCGCGTATGATCCGTCAGCACAATGATGCGAATATCCTGTCGCTCGGCGCTCGGGTTGTTGGTGAGGGTCTGGCCTTGGACATTGTCGATGCGTTTCTGAACGCGGAATTCGAAGGCGGCCGCCATGCCACCCGTGTGGATATGATCGAAGGCTGACCAGCCATCTGAGCGACGCCAATGTGACATCACGCGGGCAAAACATTTCAAAACGACCACGCACACGTGAGACAAGTTGGTTTGGTCGTTTTCTATTCTGCCTTTATATCTTTGTAGAACACGGACAAAGAGGAATTCATGGCGCATCGTTGGAAAAACACCCTGAGTGCAGAGGACGTGACCCCGTACTCCGCTTTCCTGAATCGTCGGCAACTAATGGCGGGTCTTGCCGCTGGTTGCATCGCAGGCGCGATTCCCAAATCCGCGGTGGCGCAAGAGGCTCTTGAGCCGAATGCCTGGGACGAGATCACAAACTACTGCAACTACTATGAGTTCGGCACGGGCAAAGAAGACCCCGCGCGCAATGCACATCGTCTGACCATTGACCCGTGGAGTGTTCGGATTGACGGTCTCGTGGACAAGCCCGGTGACTATAGCTTCGCCGACATCTTGTCCCAGATGACCGTCGAAGAGCGCATTTACCGCTTTCGCTGTGTTGAAGCTTGGTCGATGGTCGTGCCGTGGAACGGTTTCGAGCTTGCCGATCTTCTGAATTGGGTCGGTGTGCAATCCAACGCGAAATATGTTGCCTTTGAAACGGCACTGCGCCCCGATGAGATGCCCGGTGTTTCAAGCCCCGTACTGGACTGGCCTTATGTCGAAGGTCTGCGCCTTGATGAGGCGATGCACCCCCTGACCATGATGGCGACTGGAATCTACGGGCGTGACATCCCAAAACAGAACGGCGCACCTATGCGCCTGGTTGTTCCTTGGAAGTACGGTTTCAAGTCAATCAAGTCGGTGGTGCGTATCTCACTGGTCGAGGACGAACCCTCTGCGAGCTGGAACAACGCAAACCCGCGCGAATATGGCTTCTACAGTAATGTAAACCCCGAAGTGGATCATCCGCGTTGGTCGCAGGCGTCCGAACGCCGGATCGGTGGTGGTCTTTTCGCGAAACGCCAACCGACATTGATGTTCAATGGTTATGAAGATGAGGTTGCGGGTCTTTACGACGGCATGGACCTCAGCGCGTCTTTCTGAACTGTGGTGGATCAGGTCAACACCGCACTGCGTCGCGTCCCGGCTTGGGTGCTGTATCTTGTGGCGCCTTTGCCTGTGCTGGCGATCTATTACCTCGGGCTTACCGGTTCCTTGGGGGTCGACCCTGCGAAACGAATTGAGCACGAACTGGGGCTTTGGAGCCTCTGGCTTCTCATTGCCGGGCTGTCGATCAGCCCGGCACGACGCTGGGTGGGGCTGAACCTGCTCAAATTTCGACGCGCGGTCGGCGTCATCACATTCTTCTATCTACAAGCACACTTGCTAACTTGGCTGGTTCTTGATGTGCAGTTTCAGAACGTCTGGGCCGACATCGTCAAGCGGTGGTATATCACAGTGGGAATGGCGGCGTTCGTTCTCATGATACCGCTCGCCCTGACGTCGAACGATTGGAGCCTCAAGCGTTTGGGGGCGAGCACGTGGCGCAAGCTGCACAAGCTCGTTTACCCGATTGCGATACTTGGAGCGGTTCACTTTCTACTTCTCGTGAAAGGCTTTCAATGGGAGCCAATCATCTACGCCGTGATCATTGCTGGCCTACTCTTTAGCAGGATTCGGACCGATCGGCTTTCTCGTCCCGGCATGTCACGACCAACCTGATGCGCAGGTGTAGCGCCTCACTAGCGCTTTCTTACTAAATCTGGTTGGGCGCTCGCCTGAATTGCGCAGATGGGCGGCAAAGTGAACGAATATTGCGCCAAAACCCTGTTTTCATGGAGAAAACGAACGATCAGAAAAATCTTCAATTAGCGTATTTTTTCGCTTGCGGACTCGGTGGAGTAACCGTAGACCTCCCCTCACCGGCGGCGCTGAGGCGCATGTTGGGACGCCAGACGGGGCGGTTGGTTGAGAGACTGGCGCAAACGAGGC
>CANNCS010000118.1 GCA_947503115.1 uncultured Marivita sp. | reverse complement strand
CCGTGTTCAGAATCCATCTCGCCGGTCGGCACCACCCCTAAAATTGGCGAAATGCGCCCTGTGTCGTGTAGTGTGCCGCCACCCAGGACCGCGATTGTGCCGGTGTTCAACGCCGCCAGATGTGCCGCTGTGTCGATCCCGCGGGCCATACCCGAGGTTACGACAAATCCCGCGTCACCCAAACCGGATGCAAGGGCGCGGGCCATGCGCCCGCCAAGCGACGAGGCATTGCGCGCACCGACCAAAGCAATTTGCGGTTTCGACAAAATACCCGTGCCCCCATTGACCCAGATCATGGGCGGGGCGTCGTCCAATTCTGCCAGCCGTGCAGGATAGGCCGGATCGCCCCGGCAAATCAGGGTCGCGTTCGCAGACCGTGCCGTGCTGAGTTCGGCATGAATAACCGCTTCGGGACAGATCTGATAGTTTTCGACACCGGCAGCGCTGGCGATGTCTGGTAGGTTTTCCAACGCGGCGGCGGCGCTGCCGTGATCACGCATCAGCCGGTAGAACGTGCTGATCCCCACCCGACGCGAGCGCAAGAGACGAAGCCAGTCAAACCTTTGGTCTTCCGTGGTGGGTGGGAGTAGGGGGTGAGTGGAAGAAGTGTGTTCCAAGGTCATCCTGTCTCCGTCCGCTTGCAGGAACAGGGATAGACGTTCACTGGTTAATCAGTGGTGAACGTGAAAAGGCGGCAGGGAATAAATCCGCCGCCGCCCCTTCAAGAGTTTGATTTGGAAGGTTTCTTTTTCAGGCCTGCGCCCCGCCGACGGTCAGACCGCCGATCATAACGGTGGGTTGGCCGACCCCGACAGGCACCCATTGTCCTTGTTTGCCGCAATTGCCCATGCCGGGGTCCAGCGACATGTCGTTGCCCAATGCGCGAATCTGCTGCAACGCCGTTGCGCCATCGCCAATCAGCGTCGCCCCTTTGACCGGCGCACCGACTTTGCCATCCTTCACGCGGTACGCCTCGGTGCAGGAGAACACGAACTTGCCATTGGTGATATCCACCTGCCCGCCGCCAAAACCGACAGCCCAGATCCCGTCCTTGAGGTCGGCTACGATATCGCCCGGTGCCACGTCGCCGCCGAGCATGTAGGTGTTGGTCATGCGTGGCATCGGGATATGTGCATAACTCTCGCGGCGTCCGTTGCCCGTGGGTTGTACCCCCATCAGTCGTGCGTTCTGACGGTCCTGCATGAAGCCCACCAGCTTGCCATCCTCGATCAGCACATTTTTCCCCGAAGGCGTGCCTTCATCGTCCACGGTGATCGACCCACGCCGGTCGGGAATGGTGCCGTCATCCAAAACGGTCACGCCCTTTGCGGCAACTTGCTGGCCCATCAAACCGGCGAAAGCCGAACTGCCCTTGCGGTTGAAGTCGCCCTCAAGCCCGTGCCCCACTGCCTCGTGCAACAGAATACCCGGCCAGCCCGGCCCAAGCACAATGTCCATCACACCGGCCGGAGCGGGCACTGCATCAAGATTGACCAATGCAACGCGCAGTGCTTCGCGCGCTTTGTCCTGCCAATCCGAAGGATCAAGCAACCCGTCCAGCAGGACGCGCCCACCGCCGCCCGCCGTTCCCGATTCGCGGCGGCCATTTTCTTCGACGATCACGCTGACATTCACGCGGGTCATGGGTCGAGTGTCAGACACCAGCGTTCCTTCGGGCCGCAAGATCGCCACTTCCTGCAACGACGCCGCAATTGTCGCGCTGACCTGCACGACACGTGGGTCCAGCCCACGGGCAAAGGCGTCAATCTCGCGGAGGGTGTCGACCTTGACCGGAAAGCTGTGCCCAGCAATCGGGTCGGCATCTGTGTAAAGCTTGGTATTGGTGCCCGCGGGTTTGTCCGCCAACGTACCGCCGCCCTCGCCCACAGCAAGCCGGGCGGTTTCGACCGCACGCTTGATCGCCGATTCGGAAATGTCGGTGGAGTGGGCATAGCCTGCCACCTCGCCCCGCACCGCGCGCAGTCCGAATCCCTCGGACGCATCGTAGCTGGCGGTTTTCACACGCCCATCGTCGAAGACCAGAACCTCGGAGCGGCGCCGTTCGAGGAACAATTCCCCATCGTCCGCCCCCGCCACAGCCTCTTTCAAAAGCGCAAGCGCAAGGTCCTGATCGAGATGCGTGTCAAATGGTTGGAAAGACGTGTCGGTCATGAAACCCCCAGAGGTGTGAATTGATCCAGATCAAAGAAAGCGCGTTTTTGCCGCAAGCAAGCTTCTTTAACTGATGACCAGAATATGGTTTTAACCGCTCCCAAGACAACGGGAGGATTGTGTCGGTAACAACCGAGGCGCGCCTTTCGTTGCATTTTGACAGAACACGCAACCGATCAGGGTAAGACATGCATCTCAAATCTTTGCTCTTGGGTCTGGCCACCACCTTCACCGCCGCACCGGCGTTTGCTCAGCAGACGCTCGAGACGATTGGCGTTCCGGTGGACCGGGGAACAGGCTTTCAACCCGCGGCAACCGAACTGGCGCGCGACCTTCAATGGCTGGACGGAATGATCCTCATCATCATCACCGCCATCGTGCTTTTTGTAACCGCGCTGCTGGCGTACTGCATTGTGCGCTATAACAAACGCGCCAATCCGACCCCCTCCAGCTTTACCCACAACACTCCGATCGAGATCGCATGGACCGTTGGTCCGATCCTGATCCTTGTGTTTATCGGCGCGTTCTCGCTGCCGGTGCTGTTCAAGCAGCAGGAAATCCCCGAAGGCGATCTGACCATCAAGGTCACTGGTTACCAGTGGTACTGGGGTTACGAATACATTGGCGAAGACCTTGCCTATGACGGTTACATGATCGGTTCGCCCTTCACGGGTGGCGAAAACCGCATGACACCGGATGTAGAGGCGCAGCTTGTCGAAGCGGGCTACCAGAAGGAAGACTTCTTGCTGGCCACTGACACCGCCGTGGTCGTGCCTGTCGGCAAAACTGTCGTAATGCAGGTCACTGGTGGTGATGTGATCCACTCGTGGACCATCCCGGCCTTCGGTGTGAAGCAGGACGCGGTTCCCGGCCGTCTGGCCGAACTGTGGTTCACCGCAGAGAAGGAAGGCGTTTATTTCGGCCAGTGTTCCGAACTTTGCGGCCTTGCCCATGCCTACATGCCGATCACCGTCAAAGTGGTCAGCGAAGCCACCTATGACGCGTGGCTTGAAGCGTCGAAGAACGAAGGCGGCTATGTCGATGTCCGCACGCTTCTGACCAACTAAAACCAAACGGCGCACGCGATCGACGCGTGCGCCACCCTGACCGGCCCATTTGACCCAACGCAGTTGAGACACACGTGACCGATACAAGCATCAACACACAATCGCACGCCGCCCAGAACGAAGCCCAGTTCAGCGATTATTTCGCGCTTCTCAAACCGCGCGTCATGACGCTTGTCGTTTTCACCGCTTTCGTCGGACTGCTTGCGGCCCCGACGCCGGTGCACCCGTTCGTCGGCTTCTGTGCTATCCTGTTCATCGCCATCGGCGGTGGTGCATCCGGCGCACTTAACATGTGGTGGGATGCCGATATCGACGCCGTGATGAAGCGCACCCAGCGTCGCCCGATTCCCGCGGGCAAGGTCACTGGCGACGAAGCCTTTGCCATCGGCATCGCGCTTTCGGCCTTTTCGGTTGTTTTCCTCGGCCTTGCGACCAACTGGGTCGCGGCGGGATTGCTGGCCTTTACCATTTTCTTTTACGTCGTGATCTACACGATGTGGCTCAAGCGGTGGACACCGCAGAACATCGTCATCGGTGGTGCGGCGGGTGCCTTTCCTCCGATGATCGGATGGGCAGCAGCAACCGGCAGCGTGAGCGTCGAATCCGTGCTGATGTTCTGCCTGACCTTCATGTGGACCCCGCCGCATTTCTGGGCACTCGCGCTGTTCATGCGCAAAGACTACGACAATGCCGACGTGCCGATGCTGACAGTGACCCATGGTCGCCGCGCGACGCGCAATCACATACTGGTCTATACTGTTCTCTTGGCGATCCTTGCCGTCGCCGCGGGCTTCACGTCGATTGGTGGCCCGGTCTACATCGCGACATCCGTGGTGCTGAATGCGATGTTCCTTCGAGGCGCAGTTCAGATTTGGCGCCGTGACGAGGACATGTCCGAAGAGGATAACTTCCTGGCCGAGCGCAAGTTCTTCAAACTCTCCCTGCTCTATCTCTTCGCCCATTTTGGTGCGATCCTGGTGGAAGCGGGTCTCGACAAGATCGGAATTTGGGGATGAGCCTGTACAAGCAACACGAGCTTCACGAGCGCCGTTTTGGTCGCAACGTGGGTGTCGGTCTGGTCCTTGCCGGATTGATCGCTATCGTTTTCGGTCTGACGGTGGTCAAGGTCACCCGTGGGGATTACGAGACCCCCGCAACCACTACGGTGAGTGAATGAAACCGCTTGATCCGAAGAACAAAACAGCGCTGCAAGCCTTTGGTGTCGTCATCTTCATGGGCGCACTGGCTTGGGCGTCTGTACCGTTGTACGACTGGTTCTGTCGCGTAACAGGCTATGGCGGCGAAACCAATGTCGCCGAAGCCGGCAGTGTCGAAATCGTTGATCGGACAATCAAAGTCCGATTCGACGCGTCGCTGGAGCGCGGCATGCCGTGGGAATTCAAGCCGATGCAGCTTGAAGTGGAACTGCGCCTGGGCGAAGAAGGTCTGGCCTTCTATGAGGCATACAACCCCACGGACCGCCCGATTGCAGGCACCGCCAGCTATAACGTCGCGCCGTATGGCGCTGGCCTCTACTTTTCGAAAATCGCGTGTTTCTGCTTTGAAGAGCAGATTTTGATGCCGGGTGAGCGGGTTGAAATGCCCGTCAGCTTTTTCGTTGATCCCGACATCATGAATGACGCCGATGCTAAATTCGCAAAACACATCACCCTGTCTTATACGTTCCACGAGACCGACCTGCCTGAAGCAACGCAGGCGATGCTCGACACGGAGCGGACCGACAGCGGTTCTCTGAACTAACGCCTAGCCACGAGGGACCAAAATGGCGCACGCAAAAGATCATGACTATCACATCCTGAACCCCTCCGTCTGGCCGTTCGTCGGCGCAGTTGCGGGCTTCTTGATGCTCTTCGGGGCGGTTCTGTGGATGCACGACAACGGCCCTTGGCTGTTCCTTATCGGGTTGGTTGGCGTTCTTTACACCATGTTCGCATGGTGGTCGGACGTGATTTCCGAAAGCCAAGTTGGCGATCACACCCCGGTTGTGCGGATTGGCCTGAAGTACGGCTTCATCCTTTTCATCATGTCCGAAGTCATGTTCTTCGCTGCATGGTTCTGGAGCTTCTTCAAGCACGCCATGTACCCGATGGGCCCGAACAGCCCTGCCATCGACGGCGTCTGGCCGCCGGTTGGGATCGAGACGTTTGACCCGTGGCACCTGCCCCTGATCAACACGCTGATCCTGCTCTGCTCGGGTGCAGCTGCAACATGGGCGCACCACGCATTGGTGCACGAAGACAACCGTGAAGACATGAAGTGGGGCCTGATCATCGCAATCGGTCTGGGCTTTATCTTCACCGTGCTGCAGGGCTACGAATACGGTCATGCTGGCTTTGGTTTCTCCGGCAACATCTACGGTGCGAACTTCTTCATGGCCACCGGCTTCCACGGCGCGCACGTCATCATCGGGACAATCTTCCTCTTTGTATGTTTGCTGCGTTTGTCACGCGGTCACTTCACGCAGGAAAAGCACATCGGCTTCGAAGCCGCTGCATGGTACTGGCACTTCGTGGACGTGGTCTGGCTCTTCCTTTTTGCCGCAGTGTACGTCTGGGGTCAGTAACCTGTCCCAACATGGGCGTTCCGGCTTGAACCGGAACAGCCAACAAGGATAAAGCAAGGCGCGCCGGATCGGCGCGCCTTCGTCACTTTCAGGAGTCTTCTCTTGTCTCGCACCACCCTGCCCCTTTTGACCGGTCTGCTTGGCACCGCGATCCTCGTGTGGCTTGGAACGTGGCAGATGGATCGGCTTGAGTGGAAGCGAAGCATCCTAACCGAGATCGAAAGCCGGATCGGCGGCGACCCCGCGCCTCTGCCTGCCACTGGCGACCCTGAAAGCGACAGGTATCAACCTGTACGGTTGAACGGTACGATCGACCCCGAAGAATTGTACGTTCTGGTGTCCCGTAAACGTGTTGGAGCCGGGTATCTCGTCATCTCCCCGTTCGTGACCGATGAGGGCCGACGCATCCTTGTCGACCGTGGCTTCATCCGCGTCGAAAACCGCGACACCGTGCGCGACGGCGGAAAGAAAGAGATCACAGGAAATCTGCACTGGCCCGATGACCGCACCTCTTCGACACCCCAGAACGACGTGGCCGGCAACACATGGTTCGCCCGCGACGTGCTTCAGATGTCTGAAGCCCTGAACACAGAGCCGCTATTGGTGATTGCCCGCAACATGTCGCCTTCTGATCCCGGCGTGACGCCCCTGCCGGTGGACACGAGCGGCATTCCAAACGATCACCTGCAATACGCGATCACCTGGTATTCACTGGCCGTTGTATGGCTGATTGGAACCATTGCGCTGGTATGGCGCTTGCGACAGACGAAGGAAGGCTAAAGCCCGATGCAGTATATCTCGACCCGTGGCAAAGCCCCGGCGCTTGGATTTGAAGACACCATGTTGTCGGGCCTTGCCCGCGACGGTGGCCTCTATGTGCCGGAAACCATCCCGACGCTTAGCGCCGAAGACATTCGCGCAATGCACGGGCTGTCTTACGAAGAGATCGCGTTCCGCGTAATGCGCCCCTTCGTGGGCGATGCCTTTACCGACGAAGTCTTCGCTGACCTGATCGGCAAAGCCTATGCCGGGTTCGGACATGATGCCCGTGCGCCATTGGTACAGCTGGGCAACGGGCATTTCCTGCTGGAGTTATTCCACGGCCCGACCCTCGCGTTCAAAGACTTCGCGATGCAGCTCATTGGGCAAATGTTCCAAGAGGCACTGTCTCGCAGCGGCAAGCGTGTGACCATTGTCGGCGCGACCTCGGGCGATACCGGCTCTGCCGCCATTGAAGCGTTCCGTGGGTTGGATGCGGTCGATGTGTTCATCCTTTACCCGCATGGCCGTGTGTCCGAAGTACAGCGACGCCAGATGACCACCCCAGTCGAATCGAATGTCCACGCCTTGGCGGTGGATGGCACGTTCGACGACTGTCAGGCGCGTCTGAAGGACATGTTTAATCACTTCGATTTCCGCGACGAGGTGAAACTTGCCGGTGTGAATTCGATCAACTGGGGCCGGGTTTTGGCGCAGGTGGTCTACTACTTCTCGTCCGCCGTGTCTTTGGGTGCGCCAGACCGCACCGTCAGCTTTACTGTTCCCACAGGCAACTACGGCGATATTTTCGCCGGTTACATCGCCAAGCGCATGGGCCTGCCGATTGACCGTCTCGTGGTCGCAACGAACCAGAACGACATCCTGCACCGCTGCCTAAGCACGGGCGGCTATGTGACCGACAGCGTCACCCCGTCAATCAGCCCGTCGATGGACATTCAGGTGTCCTCAAACTTTGAACGTGCGTTGTTCGACGCCTACAACCGCGATGGCAATGCCGTGGTCCAGTTGATGGACGAACTCAAGGCGGGCGGTTTCCATGTCAGCCAAGGCGCGATGCAGGTGCTGCGCGATCACTATGACAGTGGGCGGGTCTCTGAGGACGAAACTCTGGCAATGATCACGCATGCCAACGCACATATGGGCGAGTTGCTGTGCCCGCATTCTGCCATCGGCGTTCAGGTCGCAGAAGCGCAACGTGATCCCGCCACACCGATGATTACACTGGCGACGGCGCACCCCGCCAAATTCCCCGATGCGGTGGAAAAGGCCAGTGGCATTCGCCCCCCCCTGCCCGAGCGCATGGCGGATCTCTTCGACCGCGACGAACGCGTGACGCGGGTTGAGAACGACCTCGACCAGCTTGAAACTCTCATCAAAGATCGGATCGCCTCTTGACCGTCCAGACCGCCACACTTCCTAACGGCTTCCGCATCGTGACCGAGCATATGCCCGGTCTGGAGAGTGCGGCCATCGGCATCTGGGTCACCGCAGGCGGACGGCATGAACGTCCTGAACAGAACGGCATCGCGCATTTTCTGGAGCACATGGCATTCAAGGGCACAGAGACCCGCAGTGCCCTTCAGATCGCTGAAGCCATCGAAGATGTGGGCGGCTATATCAACGCCTATACCTCGCGCGAGGTGACTGCCTATTACGCGCGGGTGCTGCGCAGTGACGTGAGCCTTGCTTTGGACGTGGTTGCGGACATCCTGCGTAATCCGTTGTTCGACCCCAAGGAAATCGAGGTCGAGCGCCACGTGATCCTGCAGGAAATCGGTCAGGCCGCAGATACACCTGACGACATCATCTTCGACTGGTTGCAGGAAAAGGCCTATCCCGACCAACCCATCGGTCGCACGATCTTGGGCGAAAGCGCCCGCGTGTCCGGATTTTCCAAAGACGATCTGGCGACGTTTGTGTCCGAGCATTACGGCCCTGATCAAATGATCCTGTCGGCCGCCGGCGCGGTGGACCATGACGATATCGTCAAACAAGCTGAAGCGCTTTTTGGTGACATGGTATCCCGCCCGTTCCTGACCGCCGACGCGGCCCGGTTCCACGGAGGCGAAAGCCGCAAGGTCAAGGATCTCGAACAGGCGCATCTGGCACTGGCCTTTGAATCGCCGGGCTATCGCGATCCGAATTTCTATGCCGCACAGGTCTATTCCGTGGCTTTGGGCGGCGGCATGTCGAGCCGCCTGTTCCAGGAGATCCGCGAAAAGCGCGGGTTGTGCTATACGATCTTTGCGCAAACAGGCGCCTATTCCGACACCGGGATGACGACGATCTATGCGGGCACAAGCGGGGAAGAGATCAAGGATCTGACCAACCTAACCATTGACGAAATGAAGCGTGCCGCAGAAGACATGTCCCCTGCCGAGGTCGCCCGCGCGCGGGCGCAGATGAAAGCCGGGCTGTTGATGGGGCTGGAAAGTCCTTCGTCGCGCACCGAACGTTTGGCCCGGATGATCCAGATCTGGGGCGAAGTGCCGTCGCTTGAAGACACAGTGTCCCGTATCGACAGCGTGACCACAGGCGACGTGCGGGCCTTTGGCGAACACCTTGTCCGCAATGCCCCTGCAGCAATGGCGCTTTACGGGCCTGTCGGGGCGGCCCCCGATCTGACCACCCTGTCCCAACGCCGCGTGGCCTGATGCTCAGCCTGCGGCGCAAGCTTCGGCTCGACACCGAGCGGATGGTGTTGCGCCCACCGATGCATAGTGACTTCAACCCATGGAGCGCGCTGCGGCGCGACAGTGAAGGTTTCCTGGCCAAATGGGAACCCAGCTGGGCCGAAGACCACCTGTCGCGCCGTGCCTTCACCAACCGAGTCTATTGGGCCAATCGTGCCATCGGCAATGGATCGGCGGTGCCGCTGTTCCTTCTACGGCGGCGCGATGACATGCTGCTGGGCGCGATCACGCTGGACAATATACGGCGGGGCCCAGCGCAGGCGGGCACGTTGGGCTACTGGGTCGGTGAGCCTTTCGCACGGCAGGGCTATATGCGCGAGGCGATTGACGCGGTTGTCCACTATGCCTTCGACCGTCTCGACCTCAGCCGCATCGAGGCCGCCTGTCTGCCTGAGAACAAGGCTTCCAGAGGATTGTTGGAAAAGGCGGGATTCAAGTATGAAGGTGTGGCACAAAGTTATCTTCAGATCGATGGCCGCTGGCGAACCCATGTTCTTTACGCAGCACTGCGATTGGACCGGCGTGGGCGCACCGATGCCGGCTAGCGCCAAGACCTTTTAAAAGGTACTGTATTCACAGTTTGAAAACCGCGGGCAAAACGCGTTCGAAAGCGTTTCGTCGTTCACGGCAGTTTTTATAGACCGATCCTGCGACTGCGCTATCATCACTGCAGGAGGTGTCGGAATGCGTTTCAAACCACTCTGGATGGCGCTCGCCATCGCTATTACGGCCAGTGCGGCTTTCGCACAAGACGCCCGTCGACCCAGCCATTGCCTTGCCATCGCCGATGCGACCCCCGGCATGGCCTTTATTCAAAAGGCGTCGTGGACCGAACCAGTTGGGCAATATTCGGTGCGGATAAATTATGTCGCCCACGCCACTTTCCTTTTGCAGACCCCCGGCGGTTTGAACGTCGCCACGGACTTTACCGGCTTTTTGGGAAACACCACCTTGCTGCCTGACGTGGTGACGATGAATCACGCGCATGACACACATTGGACCGCCAATCCCGACCCGGCGATTCCGCACATCCTGCCCGGTTGGGGCCCGTTCGGAGAAGGCATCGACCATCATGTCGATCTGGGTGAAATACTGGTGCGCAACGTGTCCACGGACATTCGTTCGCAATTCGGTGGGCAGGAAGACAATGGCAATTCAATCTTTATCTTTGAAGTTGAAGGACTGTGTATCGGCCATCTGGGACATCTGCATCACGAACCCAACGACCAGCAATATGCGGCCATCGGGCGGCTGGATGTGGTGATGGTCCCCGTCGATGGCGGCTACACCCTACCGCGCGAGGTCATGGTCAGGATCGTCGACCGGCTGCGGTCGCGCATTGTCATTCCGATGCACTGGTTCTCGGGCTTTGCCCTTGAGGCATTCCTCGAGCAAGTGCAGGACAGTTTCGCGATCGACCGTCGCGACAGTTCTTTCCTCGAAGTGTCATTGCGTGATCTGCCGTCCCGTCCTACGGTTGTGGTCCTGCGTCCCGAATGGCTTCGCGACGCACAGAACTGACTCACTCGGAGACCCGTTGATGCCTCGCGATTCTGCCGATAGCGGCTTCATTGACGCCCTGTCGCACCATTTTCCTGCGGACATGTTTGCCCGCGCTGACCAATCCTATCTTGAAGAACCACGCGGACGCTTTCAGGGTGCCGCTGGGTTTGTTGCCCGACCGCGTTCAACCGAAGAGGTGTCAGCGCTGGTGAAAGCCTGCGCCGAAGCGAGTGTCGGGATTGTGCCTTATGGCGGAGGCACTGGGCTTGTCGCCGGGCAGATCGCGCCAGAGGGCGATGAAGAGATACCGCTGATCCTGTCGCTGGAACGGATGACCACGATCCGCGCGGTCTATCCACAGGAGAACGTGCTGATCGCGGATGCGGGTGTGATCCTTGCAAACATCCAGACCGTAGCGGAAGACGTCGATCGCTTGTTCCCCTTGTCGCTTGCCTCAGAGGGATCGGCGCGGATCGGCGGATTACTGGGAACCAACGCGGGGGGTGTGAACGTCCTGCGATATGGTAACACACGTGATCTGTGCCTGGGACTCGAGGTCGTCCTGCCAGACGGGTCGATCTGGAACGGGCTGAAACGCCTGCGCAAAGACAACACGGGGTACGATCTGCGCAATCTGATGATCGGATCAGAGGGTACGCTTGGCGTCATCACCGGCGCATCGCTCAAGCTGTTCCCGCGCCCTGCCAGCATTGGGACGGCGGTATTCGTGATCCGAGATGCCGAGGCGGCATTGGAGCTGCTGTCGCTTGCGAAATCGCAACTGGGCGAAAGCATCAGTGCATTCGAGCTGATGCACGGGAACGGGTTGGACTTTTTGCAGCAAACGATGCCCGATGTGCGCAAACCGTTTGGTGATCATCATCCCGAGTGGATGATCCTGATGGATATCGGGCTGCCAAAAGGTCTGGATCCCCAAGAGGCGTTGGAAAACCTGTTCATGTCGGCTGAGGCGGAAGGCATCGTGTCAGACGCGGTGATCGCGCAATCGGAAGCACAAAGAAACGACTTCTGGGCTGTCCGCGAATTGATCCCGATTGCGAACCGCCAAATCGGTGCCGTGTCGAGCCATGATGTGTCCGTACCTTTGGGCGAGCTGCCGCACTTCATTGCCCGCGTCTGGCAGAGCATCGCGCAGGTAGGCGAGTTCCGGATCAACTGTTTTGGCCATGTCGGCGACGGCAACCTGCACTGCAATGTGTTCCCGCCCGAGGGCAAATCACGCGACCTCTTCATTGAGGAAACCAAACTGATCAAACGGACCGTGCATGACATCGCAAACGAACTGGGCGGGACATTCAGCGCGGAACATGGTGTTGGTCGGGCCAAAAAGGCCGATCTGGCCCGCTATGGCGATCCGGCCAAGTTAGCAGCGATGCGGGCCATCAAAGATGCGCTTGATCCAAAGGGGATCATGAACCCCGGTGCAGTTCTATCGTGACGCGACGCGGAACACACATCCATCCGTGACAAGCTGCGGCGGCGTGAGGCACAGCCCTTTCGCCGTCTGGAATGCTTGCAGGACTTTTGGCACATAGGCGCGGGTCTCGGCATAATCCGGGACACCACTGGCCCGCACCACAGCATTCTCGCCTGCGTTGTAACCCGCCAGCGCCAGAATCACGTCGTTGTCGAATTTTCCCATCAGAAAATCGAGGAACGCGACGCCCCCCTTGATGTTCTGTGTCGACGAAAAACTATCTGAAACGCCGAAGCGTTCCGCTGTGGCTGGCATCAATTGCATCAGCCCCTGCGCACCGACCGAACTTTGCGCGTCAACGCGACCAGCCGATTCCACGGAAATCACCGCAAGAGCCAAGGCAGGAGAAACGCGGGTGCCTACAGTGTGCAGCAAGATGTCCTTGCCGTGCCGTTCCGCGATGCTTTGCAAGTCTTGTAGTCTCGGAGCCGCAAGTCCCTGCCCCGGCGGCGGGTTCAAGAGTCGAACAAGTGCCGGTTCAAGACGCCCCGGACCCTGAGCGTCGAGGGAGGGAGAAATATCGCTCCAGAACCAAGCAAGGGTTTCGCCACCCTTTGCGCGCGGCTGCGGCGTTGTTCCCGTTGGCGCTTTGGGCGGGCTGGGGGCTTGCGGGGTGATCTGAACGTTAATCCGTTTCTTTACGCCAGATGATGGAGGTTTGACCCGCTTTGCCGAGAATTCCGGGAAAGGCGCTGGTTCTGCGAGAGCGCCGTGCGTGCTGAGACACATGGCGACAAGCGCCAAGACCAAATACCGTTTCATATGCAGGCTCCTGCTCGATGCCCGTTTTTGTTGGATGAAAGTATTACACAATCCGGCATTCAACGCCATTTCGTTTCGAAACTGGTGTCAATTGTTGGGTATCGAAAGCCCCAAATACCTACGATTATACAAATTTTAGGCCATTTACACTTTTTATTTTGTTACAAAACAAGATGTTAAGTGTTTTTCGTTAACTTTTAGCACACTACGCGACTCTGATCCTCAATTGCTTCTTGATGGCTAATTTCCTACCGAAGAATGGTATGCCCTCAATTGT
>CANNCS010000117.1 GCA_947503115.1 uncultured Marivita sp. | reverse complement strand
CAATCCATCAAGCACGGCGCTCAACTCGCAAGGAATATGGGGCAGAAAATCAACCAAAATGTGTGAATCTGATAGGCCCCAAACAAGGCAACGCCGACAATGGCTGTCTGAATAACTTCGGTTTTCTTGAAAGTGATCCCAACAGCGAAATTGCGTTGCCGAAAAAGAGCGACCACACAAACCGTTGCTAGGATTTGCGACACGCCCCCCAGCCATGCATAAAACCAGAACCAGCCATCAAGCGCAGGAAACGGTACACCCCTGAGCCACAAATAGGCCAGTGTCGCCAACATCGCAGCCGGTGCGGCATAAGCAAAACGCGCAAAGGTCGAACCTGATGTGCTCAGCACATCCATGCTCAGTACTTTTTGCAGCATGAACCGAACGGTTTGAAACAGAGCGGCCGCGACGCTGGCAAAAATCCAAAGTTCCATGCGCTTCTATGGCGTCAGGTCAGCGGTCTTGTCCATCCCGATAGAGCGGATGCGGCACCGGATCTTTGGCGCGAAGCAAATACTTGCGCACAACCTCGGTATAGGCGCGATAGCGGTAACCTTGGTTCGACGACAGGTAATACGCCCGGCGCGTCTGGTACAGCTCGGGCAGCGCGTACCACGGAACACTTGGGTGCATGTGGTGAACTGCATGGAGGTTGTTGTTGAGAAAGAGCAACCCGAACACTCCACTATCTTCAACGATCGCGGTGCGGGCCACACTCTGGTCATGTGCGCGATGCTCAAGAAAAGTGCGCAGTTTGAGCAGCGACAACGCCAAATAGACCGACAGCACCCATGCCCAGGTCGGCATCGTGGCGACCGTCGCCATCCACCAGACGACTCCGGCTACTGCAGGAACGTGCAGCATCCAGCCGGCCAACACTCTTGGGTCGCCCGCACGGGCCAAACGCCAATCTGCAGCCATAAACGCAACCTGGCCGATGAGTGGACCAAGGATCAGCCGCCCGGCCAGCGTGTTGTTCACGCGGCACAGCGCCTTGCGCCATGCAGGCAGACGATCCCAGACCGCCGGATCAAGGTAGTTGGTTTCGGGATCGTCGTAGGGGTCAGTCAGATTTTCGTCCTGATGATGCGCAAGATGCGTGTCCCGAAACCGCATGTACGGCACCACGACAATCAACGATGGAAACACCAAAGCCGCGTTCAACAGTTTGTTCCGGGTGGGATGCCCATGCAGCGCTTCATGTGTCAAAGACGAATGCTGCGCCGTTGCCCACGCACACAGCACGACAGCCAAAAAAACTGAAAAATCGCTGATCAAAACAGTCGAGACACCCCAAAGACCGTAGGTGATGCCAAGCATCAAAAGCGTCGGCCATTCGGCCGCACGGCGCAGCTCTGCCGATCGCGGCAAAGGCTTATCTGTCATACAATGACCTCGTGAATTCCCCACAACCACAGTAGAACCAGCGCCTGACTTGCAGAATTCTGAAAACAGTGCACAATTGTCTATAAATGTGATTTTTATCACCAATCGATGGATTTCACCCATGGATAAGTTGCAACGCGCCGATCTGTTCCGCACACGTTTGCTAATCGCGATCCGCCGGACAGGCACAAACCAAAGCGAGTTGGCCCGCCGCACCGGGATCGACCGATCTACCATTTCGCAGATCTTGCGTGACGATGCTGCTCGGTTGCCAAACGCACATGTAGTGGGGGCATGTGCGACAGTGCTTGGAGTATCCGCAGACTGGCTTCTGGGGCTGTCAGAACATCCTGAAAACGCGACCGATCTTCTGGCGAATGCGCTGACGCTGACCAATGCCCCCCGCGCCTTGGTGGATCAGCAGATCTTTGATTGGCATCGCGAAGCCGAAGGCTACAAGATCCGCTATGTACCGGCTGGGCTACCGGACATGCTTAAGACCAACGAAGTACTTATTTGGGAATATGGCCCACACTTAGGGCGTACCACTGCGCAAGCGATCACCGCCTCGGCCAATCGGTTGGATTGGATGCGGCAGTCGGCATCGGATTACGAAATAGCCATGCCGCTTTTTGAGGTTCAAAGCTTTGTTGACGGAACCGGGTATTACGCCAATCTGCCGATCGAAGTACGCAAGCAACAGGTCGACCACTGGCTCAACCTGACCCAAACAGTCTACCCTAGACTGCGCGTCTATCTCTTTGATGCGCGGCAGGTCTATTCGGCCCCGATCACGGTGTTCGGGCCATTGCTGGCGGTGATCTATCTGGGCAGCAACTACCTTGCGTTCCGCGACACCCAACGGGTGCGGGCGTTTTCCGATCATTTCGACAATCTTGTGCGACAGGCGCAGATCACCGCGCGGTCGTTTCCAGATCATCTGAGCGATTTGCGCAAGACTTTGGGTTGATCACCTCTCGGAACGCTCTGGCCACCCGTTTGGGACAGACAAAGCGGCAAGGATCGCGTCTGTGTCCTGCCCTCGGGCCCTTATTTCGGCAGGTGATGCAGGGACGCGCCCGTCAAATCGCGGCGCGGTCGCCGCTTGCAGGCTACCATCCACCTTATGCCACGTTTGCCGTGCCGTATTTTGCGGGGAGGCAAAAGCCTCGCGCGGGGACAGGACAGGGGCGACGCAGGCGTCGCTGCCATCAAACAGCTCTTCCCAATGCGACCGTGCGTGTAGCGAAAACAGGTCGGCCAAACGGTTCGACAAACGCGGCCATGCCTCGCGATCGAACTGGTGATCTCCGAAATCCACATCCTCGGAAAGGCCAAGCTTTTCGAGAAACTCTGAATAAAACTTCGGCTCAAGACATTGCACACTAATGAATCCGCCATCGGCACAGCGATAGGTTCGGGACCAATGTGCGCCGACAAGCGGATTGGGCTGTGCAGAGGGTCCGTCCTCGACCCTGCCTGCGATCGACAAGAGCAGGTTCTGCATATGCGCGGCACCGTCATAGATCGCGGCATCGACGACAGTGCCCCGTCCGTTGCGCCCGGCGGCAATGATCCCCGACAGCATCCCCGCAACAAGATAAAGCGCACCGCCACCGATATCGCCAACCAAGGTCGGCGGCACACTCGGTCGCTCGCCTTCAAGCCCTGAGGACCAAAGCGCCCCGGCCATCGCAATGTAATTCAGGTCATGACCCGCGCGCTCCGCAAGCGGGCCGTCCTGCCCCCAACCCGTCATACGCCCGTACACCAGCCGAGGATTGACCCCGCGGCAAATATCAGGGCCAAGCCCCAGACGTTCCATCACGCCCGGGCGAAACCCTTCAATCAGTCCGTCAGCATGAGCGAGCAGCTTGAAAAGCACGTCCCGATCGGCATCAGATTTCAAGTCCAGGACAAGAGAACGCTTGCCACGGTCGGTGACGGGGCGATCGATCAAACCGACAACAGGCCCTGATCGTGGGCGATGCACGACAATCACGTCCGCCCCAAGATCTGCAAGCATCATCGCCGCAAACGGGCCGGGGCCGATCCCTTCGATCTCGACGATGCGGATACCAGTCAGAGGTCCGTCTTTTGACATGAACAACCTTTCAAATTTGGATCGCACTTGGGTGCCCCAAGTTAGTCGTTTCAAGAAAACGACATTGGGTCGCTGACAGCAATGCATGACTTGGACGGGCGGGTCATCGTGGCGCACGACTTCAAAGGCCAGACATGCACGAACGACGCATACCCGAGTGGCTTCGCCACGCACCTGCACCCAGTGTACGTGGCTTTGCTATGCTCGCCGGCGCGGAAGCCGTCGCGCGTGGAATCCTGATCTCGGTTTTTCCGCTTCGCATGTATCAAGCGCTGCAAGACGCAGCGCTTGTGTCGCAAGTCTATTTCCTGATCGGAATCGCATCACTTTTGACCGGACTCTTGGTACCCTTTCTTGCGCGGTTTTTGCCCCGACGCTGGGTCTATATGTCTGGCACTTCCTGTTTCATCGCGGGATCGCTTTTGGCCATCGACGGATCGGTGGCGACAACCGTCGCCGGCCTGATGTTGACGTCTATGGCGACGGTGACGACCTTTGTCTGCTTCAACGCCTATGTGCTGGATTACATCGCCAAGATCGAACTGGGGCGATGCGAAACCTCGCGGATGTTCTATAGCGCAGCGGGATGGACGGCTGGACCGGTTCTGGGGGTTACGTTGCTCAGATGGTGGGAGCCCGCACCTTTCCTTGTGGCCGCAACAGCCTCGCTGACGATGTTGCTGATGTTCCTTGCAATGCGCTTGGGCAATGGCAAGCTCATCACCAAAAGCCGCCGAGCGCCGACCAATCCGCTGGGCTTCCTGCCGCGGTTCTTTGCGCAACCGCGTCTGGTAGCAGGCTGGCTGTTTGCGGTGATCCGGTCTTGTGGCTGGTGGGTCTACGTCGTCTACCTGCCGATCTTCGCGATCCAATCGGGATTGGGCGAACAGTTGGGTGGGATCGCGCTGTCGGCCTCGAACGCCGCACTGTTCGTGACTCCGTTCATGCTGCGGTTCATGCAACGATACTCGATCCGGCACGCAGTACGCACCGGGTTTCTAATGGCCGGAGTTATGTTCGGATCGGCGGCTGTGTTGTCAGGACTACCTTGGCTGACCGTGCTGTGCCTGATGACGGGATCTTTCTTTCTGATCCTGCTGGATGTTTCGGCAGGATTGCCATTCCTGCTTGCCGTCAAACCCTCCGAACGGACCGAAATGTCCGCCGTCTATTCCAGCTTCCGAGATGTATCGGGCATCCTCACCCCCGGCGTGGCATGGCTTGTCCTGCTTGTGGCACCCTTGGCGGCAATCTTTGGCGCGGGCGCCGCGGCACTTTTGGGAGCATGGTCCTTGTCGGGAACTCTGTCCGTTCGGCTGGGCAAGACGGGAACCCGCCCTGCCCCAGTGCCGGAACCGCAACAGCCATTCAACCAGACCGTCAGTGCTTCAGACCTCCATGGCTCGACCTGACCAACGGAGATTTCGGCTCAATAAGGCATAGGATGACGTTTGTGCGCCGCATCCAGCGCTTCCAGAACATCGCGGCTCAGGGTCATGCCATCCGCCTTGAGGAGATGCGCCAACTGATCAGCGGTTGTCGCACCAAAGATCGACGACGCCACAAAGGGTCGCTGTGCCGACCATGCAAGCGCCATCAACGCCATATCAAGCCCGGCCTCTTGCGCGACCTCGGCATAAGCATCGACGGCCTCGAAGGCTCGGTCCGACCTACGCCCCCCGAGATTGCCATTGAGCGACATGCGCGAGCCATCAGGCACTGCGCCATTCTGGTATTTCCCGGTTAACAAACCCGCGGCCAGAGGCGAGAACGGCAAGAGCGACACATCTTCATGCACCATCACTTCTGCCAGATCGGTGTCGGCAAGGCGGCACATCAACGAATATTCGTTCTGGATGCTTTCCATACGCGGCCCAGCCATCGCATGCGCCACTTGCAACCACATCATCGTGCCCCAGGCACTTTCGTTTGAAAGGCCAATATGCCGGATGCGCCCCTTCTCGATCTCACGGCCCAGCGCGCCCAGGACATCCGCCATGCTCTGAAGCGTTTCGGTACGGTTCTGCGAGGTTGGATCAAACGTCCAGTTCTTGCGGAACATATACGAGCCACGATTGGGCCAGTGCAGTTGATAGAGGTCGATATGGTCGGTCTTGAGCCGTTTCAGCGATCCTTCAACTGCTCCGGGAATTGTCTCGCTTGAAATCGGCGCACCGTCGCGAACGTGCTCCATCCCTTCCCCGGAATGCTTGGTTGCAAGAAGCCACTCGTTGCGACGACCCGTTCTCTTGAACCAATTGCCAAGGATCTCTTCGGTCAGGCCGATGGTTTCCTTGGCGACCGGGTTCACGGGGTACATCTCGGCGGCGTCGATGAAATTGATCCCAGCATCCAGCGCCATGTCCATCTGCGTATGGGCATCCGACTCTGGCGTCTGGTTGCCATAGGTCATGGTGCCAAGACACAGTTCGGACACCATCAGATCAGTTTTGCCCAGTCGGTTCATCTTCATCGCGCGTTCCTTCGAATTCGGTTGCGCGCAAAGTAGCGGCTAAAGTCCGGTCTGCAAGCCAACAGCGATGTCCGTTTGTGAGACGGCCACAGATTTCATCACCGCGTAACATTCAGCACCTTCGACGATGTTCAGCATATCGGCGCTGCGGCGTGTGATGCGGGCAAGCAGGCGATCCTCTCCGGCTTGAAGCTGTACAATCACCCCCGGCCCTTCCCCACGCCGCACCGCAAGAACGCGAACGGGCAGGATGTTGAGCGCGGACAGCCCCTCTGGGTGTGAACGGGCAAGGATAACGTCCTGCGCTAGAATGCGGACGCGGATCTTGGCGCCCACCGGGGCATCTACTGCTGGCAGCAGAATTTCCCCAGCTGAGAGCGCAAGCGCGCTTAAACCATCGGGATGATGTTTCGCGACAGTGGCGGACAGGACCGCACCGGCATCGCGGATGCCCAGAAGACGTACCATATCTGGATCAGTCAGAACCTCTTCGGGCGCGCCCGACCGCACGACTCGGCCCTCGTCGATCAGCACGATATGCGTCGCCAGCCGGGCCACCTCGGCCATGTTGTGAGTCACGTACAGGATCGACAGTCCTGTCTCACGCCGGAGAGTTTCAAGATACGGCAGGATCTCGGCCTTGCGCGGCCCATCAAGCGAGGCCAGCGGTTCGTCCATCAAAAGAATGTCTGGCTCTGATAAAAGCGCCCGCCCTATCGCAACGCGTTGTGCCTCGCCGCCAGATAAAGAATGCGTGCGGCGATCCAAAAGATGCGAAATACCTAAAAGCGCACCGACCTCTTTGGGATCTTTCCCACCACGACCGCAGACATGAGCCGCGTAGCACAGATTGTCCCGCACGCTCAGATGCGGGAACAGGCGGCTGTCCTGAAACACATATCCCAGACGCCGTTGGTGTACCGCTACATTTGTGCGTTTAGCGGCATCGAACAGAACTCGCCCGTTCAGCGCGATTTTACCGTCGTCCGGTGTCACAAGGCCCGCCACGGACTTCACAACCGAGGTTTTGCCACTGCCAGATCGCCCAAACAGCACCGTGACCCCTTCGGGTGCATCGAAGGTGGTGCGGAGCTCAAACCCGCCAAAGGATCGCCTGATGTCGACCGAGAGACTCATTCTCCCGAAATCCGTCTTGCGACGCGGCGCGACAACCACTCCGACAGGATCAGTGCGCCGATGGCGATGGCTACAGCAACCAAGACCAGACGGATCGCACTGGTCTCGCCGCCCGGCACTTGAAGAAATGCATAAATCGCAGATGGCACCGTGCGAGTCTCCCCGGGGATGTTCGACACAAAGGTGATCGTCGCGCCGAATTCACCCATCGCCTTAGCAAAGGCCAAAACTGCCCCCGCGATGATTCCTGGCAGGATCAACGGCAAAGTTACAGTGCTGAACACCTTCATTCGGCTTGCACCCAAAGTGGCTGCCGCTTCTTCCAGCTTGGGATCGACGGCCTCAATAGCAAGACGAATGGCACGCACCATCAGCGGAAACGCCATGATCGATGCCGCCAAAGCGGCCCCGGTCCATTGAAAGGCCAACGTGATGCCAAAAAGGTCATCCATCACGGACCCGATCGGCCCCTGCCGCCCGAACCCAAGCAGCAACAGATAGCCCGTCACGACGGGCGGCAAGACAAGTGGCAGGTGGACCAGCCAGTTCAGCACATCCCTGCCGATGAACTGCCCCCGTGCCAGTGCCATTGCGCATAGCAACCCGAAAGGCAGACTGAGCAGCGTCGCCCAGAACGACACCTTGAGGGACAGCGCCACCGCCTGCCATTCTTCTGGCCCAAGCCATCCGATCATTGCGCTGTCCTAACGGGAAGAAACCCGAAACGGCCCAGAACCTCTTGCGCCGCCGGGCTTGCAAGCCAAGTCACGAAGGCGGAGGCGTCTTCCGGTGATGGCGTATCAGATGTGACGGCCGCTGGATAACGGATGGGCGGATGGCTGTCTTCAGGAAACAAACCTGCGGTGACGACGCGGGGTTCAGCCATGGCGTCGGTCGCATAGACAACCCCCAAAGGCGCTTCGCCCAGCGCCACAAGCGCCAGTGCCGCGCGAACGTTGTCGGTCGGAGCCAGTCGCGCTTGTAAGCCCTCCCAAAGTCCTAGGTCGGAGAGTGCGGTCTTGGCATAGATACCCGCAGGCACCGCTTCGGGCAGCGCAATGGCCAGACGCCCCGACACGCCCAAGGCCCCCATGATGTCGGTGCTCGGCGAGATGTCCATATGGGATGCAGAGGTGGGGTCATGTGCCACCAACACGAGACGATTGGAGGCGACATCGACACGGCTTTCAGCAATTATACGGCCGCGTTCTGACAGCCAGTCCATCCAAGTTTCGTTCGCCGACACATAGACATCCGCAGGTGCCCCGGCATCGATCTGGCGTGCAAGTGTCGAACTGCCCGCCAGAACAAGCGTTACGTCCTGTGCGGTGTCAGCTTCCCACTTGGCTGCAAGCTCAGCCATGGCATCGCCCAAAGAGGCGGCCGCGAACACCGTCAGGTCTGCCGCCTTTGCAGGCAGGGCAAGCCAGATCGCAACCAATGTGGCGCGCAAAATCGGGATCACGACATGCAGGTCCTTGTGCTTGAGGGCAAATCTTTGACGTACCTGACCAATTGCACCGATCCGAGGCAAGGGCTGACACGCAGGGTGCGACGAATCTCTTGAGAACAAAAAGTGAACATGTAAACTGTTGGCATGCACAGCGCCGCCGCCCTTCTGTCCCGACGCCCCCACCGTCCCGCGCCACAGATCACGCTGGGCGATCCCGAAATCGCGTTGCGGCTGGGCCGCGTACACGAACTCTGCGGCCAGGCACGCCATACGCTGGCAGTGTCGATCGCCGCACAACTGGGCGGACCCGTGGTCTGGATCACGTCTCAGGGAGGTACAGAATTTCTGTGTCCCGACGCCATCATGGAGCACATTCCGCCCGGCCAGATCCTGTTTGTCACGCCGTCCAAGCGGGACATGCTGCTTTGGGCCATGGAGGAAACGCTGCGCGACGGTCATACGCCCGTGGTGGTGGCCGATCTGACAGCGCCCCCCGCAATGGTGCCGATCCGCCGTCTACATCTGGCCGCCGAGGCGGGCTGCGGTGTAGGTGTCTGCCGTCCTCTGGCCCTGCTGTTGACCCCCAGTAAGGGGGGGGCACCGGGGATCGAAACCCGATGGTCGCTGGACCCGGCCCATCACAACGGAGCAGGCCATTGGACCCTGAGCCGCCTGCGCGCCCGCATGGCCCCACCCCGGGACTGGTTGATGACACGGGGACAGACTGGACTGGTTCCCGCCGCGCCAAAGCCAAAGCCAGAGCCAGAGCCAGAAATTTCTGCACACCCAAGAGATTTCGTACGAAATTCCTTGGATCGCACCCGGGAAACGACACCATAAGTCGAATATGGGCGACCGACCATGCTCGCGTCGGTTAGGGTGCTCTTATGCGCCTTCCTCTGTCTTTTGCCGCCCTGTTCTTGTCGATTGCCCTATTGCAGCTGTCCTCCGGTGGTGTCGGACCGCTCGATGCCATTTCCGGTATCACGCTGGGCTTTACGACCGCCGAAATCGGCATGTTGGGATCGGCACATTTCGTCGGGTTCTTCATCGGATGCTGGTGGGCACCGCGCCTGATGGGCACCGTGGGACACGCGCGCGCATTTTCCGCCTTTACCGTGCTGGGTGCCATAGGGTTGCTCAGCCACATGATGTGGGCCGACCCCATCGCCTGGGCGCTGATGCGGATCGCAACCGGGGTTTGCGTTGCGGGCTGCTATACCGTCATCGAAGCGTGGCTTCAGGCCGAAGTGACCAACGAAACGCGCGGCCGCGCCATGGGACTTTACCGAATCGCAGATATGGGCGCATCGCTGATCGCACAATTGCTGATCGGCGTGCTGACCCCGGCCGCCTATGTAAGCTACAACCTGCTTGCGATTTTCTGCTGTGCCGCCCTACTGCCACTGGCCTTGACCACCCGCCCCCAGCCCACAACACCCGACGCCCCCCGGTTGCGTCCAAAAATGGCAATGGCCCGCTCGCCCCTTGCAGTGGCAGGCGTGATCGTCGCCGCAATCTCATCAGCATCATTCCGCATGGTGGGACCGGTCTACGGGCAAGGCGTCGGACTCGCCCTCGATCAAATTGCACTGTTCATGGCGGCTTTCGTGGCAGGGGGGGCCTTAGCCCAGTACCCGGTGGGTTGGCTTGCCGACAAATACGATCGGCGTTGGGTGCTCATCTGGCTGTCTGTCGCAGCCATCGCCTCGTGTTTGATGACAGCCAGTCTGACAGATTTGTCTACCGAAGGCGTGTTTATCACAGCCATGATCTTTGGCCTGACCACCTTCCCAATCTATTCGGTCGCTGCCGCCCACGCACATGACTTTGCAAATTCCAGCGAACGAGTCGAACTCTCTGCCGCATTGATGTTCTGGTACGCCTGCGGTGCAATTGCAGCGCCGTACCTCGCATCGGTACTCATGGGGCTTTACGGGCCACCTGCGCTGTTTGCGATGATCGCAGTGGGTCACGCGGTGTTGGTCGTCTTCGGATTGATCCGCATGCGCGCGCGCCCCAGCCACCCCAAGACCCCCTATGTTTATGCGCCGCGCACATCGTTCATGATCGGGCGACTGTTGCGATCCAGCCGGGAAAAAGACTGATCCTCTGGCACTTGCGGTCACGATCCGCTAAAGCGGCCCAAACCTCAGTGACAAAGCAGGCGCATAGGACATGGCACGGCATCTCATCACGTCGGCAATCCCCTATATCAACGGGATCAAGCACCTCGGAAACCTCGTGGGCAGCCAATTGCCCGCCGACCTTTATGCACGCTACCTTCGGGCGCGCGGCAATGAGGTGATGTTCCTGTGCGCCACTGACGAACACGGCACACCTGCCGAACTGGCCGCCGCTAAGGCGGGCAAGCCTGTAGCCGACTACTGCGCCGAGATGCATGCGATACAGTCGGATATTGCGCAAGGGTTCCGTCTGTCGTTCGATCATTTCGGCCGCTCGTCCAGCCCGCAGAACCACAAACTGACCCAACATCTTGCCGGACGACTAGCTGATGCCGGATTGATCCGCGAAGTCAGTGAAAAGCAAGTCTACAGCCATGCCGACAAGCGCTTTCTGCCGGATCGCTATATCGAGGGCACCTGCCCCAACTGCGGTTACGACAAGGCACGCGGTGACCAATGCGAAAACTGCACCAAGCAGCTCGACCCCACCGATCTGATCGACCCGCGGTCTGCTATCTCGGGATCGACCGAGCTTGAAGTGCGCGAGACAAAACACCTTTACCTGCGCCAATCCGACATGCGCGGCAAACTGCAGGAATGGATCGACAGCAAGACCGACTGGCCGATCCTGACCACGTCGATTGCGAAGAAGTGGCTGAATGACGGGGACGGCCTCCAAGACCGGGGGATCACCCGCGACCTTGACTGGGGTATCCCAGTCAAGAAGGGCGAAGACGATTGGCCGGGCATGGAAGGCAAGGTCTTTTATGTCTGGTTTGACGCACCCATCGAATACATCGCCTGTGCGGGCGAATGGGCAGAGGCCCATGGCAAGAGTGATGCCGATTGGGAACGCTGGTGGCGGACCGAAAAAGGCGCGAGCGACGTGCGCTACACCCAGTTCATGGGCAAGGACAATGTGCCGTTCCATACGCTCAGCTTCCCGGCGACGATCCTCGGGTCGGGCGAAGACTGGAAGTTGGTCGATTACATCAAATCGTTCAACTACCTGAACTACGATGGCGGCCAATTCAGCACCTCGCAGGGCCGTGGTGTGTTCATGGACCAAGCGCTTGAAATCCTGCCAGCCGACTATTGGCGCTGGTGGCTATTAAGCCACGCCCCCGAAAGTTCGGACAGCGAATTCACCTGGGAAAACTTCCAAGGCTCTGTGAACAAAGACCTTGCAGATGTTCTGGGCAACTTCGCCAGTCGCGTAACCAAGTTCTGCCGTTCCAAGTTTAGCGAAGCGGTTCCGGCAGGGGGAACGCCGGGCGCGCGCGAGGAACAGTTGATTGCCGATCTCGAAAAAGGTCTGCGCGAGTACGAAGCGCATATGGACGCCATCGAAGTCCGCAAGTCCGCAGCCGCATTGCGGGCGCTTTGGGCATTGGGCAACGAGTATCTGCAAGACGTTGCGCCTTGGACCACATTCAAGGAAGACCCGGATGCGGCAGCGATGCAGATCCGCATCGCGCTTAATCTGATCCGCTTCTACGCGGCGATCTCGAGCCCGTTCATCCCGGATGCCTCGGCCCAACTTTTGACGGCAATGCACGCCGAAGACGCGAGCTGGCCGACGGATGTAGCATCCGTTGTTATCGCGCTGCCTGAAGGTCACACTTTCTCAGTGCCCGAAGTGACGTTCCGCAAGATCAGCGATGACGAACGCGCGGGCTGGCAAGAGCAGTTTGCCGGCGTGCGAACCTGACGCCTTCTAAAGAAGAACGAACGCAGCCGTAGTATGCGCCTGCGAAGCGCCCATTTCAGGTAGCTTCGAACGCGGGCGTGGATGATTTCGCGCTCGGTTCTGGGCGCCGCCTGTATATGCGTGCTGAGATCAAATTCACTCATCCATTTCACTCCTGAAACCTGAGAGCAAAATGGCGCTATTATTCTTGCTGCATTAGTGCCCGCCGTGGCAACCTAACTTCCATGAATGAAACCCCCGTATCGCTTGACGATCTGGAAGTCTTTGCAATCGTCGCCCAGAGCGCTTCCTTGAGCGCCGCACATCGGGCGACACGCATTCCCCTACCGACCCTGTCTCGGCGCATGGCAAGCTTAGAACGCAGTCTGGGCAGAACACTGTTTCAGCGCGGGCCAAATGGCTATGCGTTGACGGCAGACGGGCGGTCTCTTGCTAACGAACTTGTCGGATTGACTGACACGCGACACCGCGTAGCACGATGGCAAGCGTCACAAAGCGCGCGATTGCCCGTCCGTATCACGGCAGGGTTCTGGACATCACGTTGTTTGGCGCAAGCGCTGCTGCCAAAGGCTAACCGCATTTGGCAGCCCCGGTTTGTCCCGGCCAACACCCGGCTTGATATGGCGCGTCGGGAAGCGGATGTTGGCATTCGCAACGCGCCTCCGGACCACGCATGGCTGGCGCGCCAACAATTGTCTTCGGTTCAGTTTGCGATCTATGGGATGCATGGCGTTTCTGGCTTTGTCGCCTCACAAGCCGATGTGCCATCGCAAATTTGGCTCTACGAGCACTTTTCGGATGACATCCGAGCGACCGCCAATGACCCACGACTTTGCCTTGACCTTGCCGAAGCCGGGCATGGCCAGATCGTGTTGCCGACCTTTGTGGGCGATAGGCTGACAACACTGGCGCGGCGATCAGAGCCGATTCCGTTGAAAAAGTCGCTGATTTCGGGGCGTCTGTTTGAGGTATTGGTCTGATTTCGTTCAGATGTCTA
>CANNCS010000116.1 GCA_947503115.1 uncultured Marivita sp. | reverse complement strand
CAGGGAACGCCGTGCGCTGGACGCGCTCGATGAAATCCGCGGAAACAGGTAAGAAGTGTCAGACTCGGAGCACTAGCACAAATTGTACTGAAAGCGCGGCCAGCAACATGCCCAAAAGCCGGGTCACCACGATGATTCCGGTCTTGCCCAAGGCGCGTTCGATGATTGGTGCGCTCAGGAACAGCAGAAAGACGATAAGCAAAACGCCCACCATCACCCCCAAAACCGACGCCATGCCAAGTGCGCACTCGGCCTGACCCACAAGCAGGATAATGGACGCAATCGCACCCGGCCCGGCGATCAAAGGTATCGCGATGGGGAAAACCGACGGATCAGGTGCATCTTCCACCTCGGCCTGATCTTCGCGGCGCTTGGTGCGACGCTCGAACAGCATATCCAATGCGGTCAGGAACAAAAGGATGCCCCCCGCGATACGGAACGCAGGCATGGAGATACCAATGAACCCAAGCACTTGTTCGCCCAGAAATGCGAAGAGAAACAGTAGTCCGGCGGCAATGATCGTCGCACGGATGGCGATAGCCCGCCGCTGTTGCGCCGTCATGCCGGGGGTCAACGCGATAAAGATTGGCGTCAGACCAATCGGGTCAATGACGACGAAGAGCGTTACAAAAGCAGAGATCAGAAAAGCTGCGTCCATAATGTCTGCTCAACCACGTTCCGGCAATTCACGCAAGTATTGCCGGCGCAAGGCGGCTCGGTCTGTGCGGTCTTTAGCGTAAAAAACGGAGGCTGGGTGATGGGGCGACTGCACCTATTCACGATAATATGAACCAAACTTAATTATTTTCGACGGAACCAAGGAGGTTTCGCGTTAAAGAATTGCGCCATTCGAAAACAGCGCTGAACATGAACCCTATTCGGAGAAAAAAATGCCAAAATCAAAATCTCTGCCGATCGCGCTTTGCATGATTTGTTTTGCAATTCCTGCAAGTGCCGAGAACGTCGAGATTTACTTGCTCGATATGCTCGACAATACCCAGAACGGGTATTGCATCGATATCGCCAAGGGGCGCGAAGAGGCGGCCAACCCAGATGACGGCTTGCAAGGCCATACGTGCTACAGCCCGGGCGGAGCGCTTGGGTATGATCAGACGTTTGACACGGACCGTTTCGCGGATGGCGAATTATTCATGGTCAACTTCGACGTCTGCGCGCAGTTGGTGTCGCCAGAGGCAGGAAGTGCGCTGGAACTTGCGACTTGTGACGGAAGCGATCTGCAAAACTTTACCTTCTCGGGTGAAGGTTTGATTGTGCCGACATCCGCATCGGAAATGTGTGTCACGGTTGGACAAGACACGCGAGGAGGGCGCAGTGATGCCAATCAGATCAAAGTTCTTTCGCTCGAAGCCTGTAGTGATGACTTGTCTGCATTTCAGACTTGGGGCGTCAGAACGGCCGAGTAAACGCCACTCTTGAAAAACATCAGAATGAATGGCCGCTCTTTTGATCGGCCATTCCTTTGTCTTAATCAACCGTTGGCCCAAGCCCGTTGCCAGCGCTTTCGACATTACGCTGCCTCGGCCGCCTCAAGCTTTTCTAATGCGGCTTCCCAAAGTGCTTCTGCACGGCGCAGGCCGTCCATGACCTCGGCATACTTCTTGTTCCAGGTCTCAAGCTCACCCTTTCTGGTGGCTTCGTAGAGCTCCGGATCCGCCAGTTTCTTGGCCAATGTCTCGCGCATCTGCTCGATTTTCTCGACCCGCGCTTCGCATTTTCGAACTTCGGCCTTGAGCGCCAGCATCGTGTCGCGATCGGGCCGGGCAGGGCGCGCAGGCTTGGGCTTGTCTGCCTTCACCGGTTTGTCCGAGGCCAACAGCATTGCACGATATGCATCAAGATCGTCTTCATAAGGCGACACTGAGCCATCTTTGACCAGCCACAAACGATCCGCCACCATCGACAACAGGTGCATGTCGTGGCTCACAAGGATCACAGCGCCGGAATAGGCGGTCAGCGCCTCGACCAGGGCTTCTCGGCTTTCGATGTCTAGGTGGTTGGTCGGTTCGTCAAGGATCAGCAAATGCGGCGCATCCAGAGTGGCCAACAGAAGCGACAGTCGCGCTTTTTGGCCACCCGACAGTTTGCCCACGACAGTATCCGCCTGCGCCGCCATCAGGCCAAACCCGGCCAATCTGGCCCGATGCCGCGTCGGCATCTCATTGGGCCGCGCCCGCCGCAGGTGATCCAGTGGCGTCTCATCCACATGCAACTCATCTACCTGATGCTGGGCAAAGAAACCGATGCGCAGCTTGGATGACCGCGTGATCCGTCCTGCCATGAGTGGCAACCGGTCCGACAAAAGCTTGGCGAGCGTCGACTTACCCTGACCATTCTTTCCCAAGAGCGCGATCCGGTCGTCCTGATCAATCCGCAGGTCCAGCTTGCGAAGTACTTCGGTCTCACCATATCCGGTCACACCGTTTTCCACGCGAATAATCGGGGGCGACAACTCGTCCGGCTGGGGAAAGCTGAACACTCGCTTGGCAATGTCCTCGGGCGCGGCGACCATGTCCATCCGCTCAATCATTTTAAGCCGCGACTGCGCCTGCTTGGCCTTGCTCGCCTTGGCGCGGAACCGGTCGACAAACGACTGCAGATGCGCGACCCGCGCCTGCTGTTTCTTGGCGACCGCCGCGGCCTGTGCTCGCCGTTCTGCGCGCTGCCGCGCGAACTGGTCATAGGGGCCCTGATAAAAGGTCAGTTGCCGCTCTTCGAGATGCAAGATCGCACCGACGGCACGGTTCAACAAGCCACGGTCGTGGCTGATCACGATCACTGTATAGGGGTATTTTGCCAGATAGCTCTCAAGCCAAAGCGCGCCTTCAAGGTCAAGATAGTTGGTCGGTTCGTCCAGCAGCAAAAGATCTGGTTGCGCAAAAAGCACCCCTGCCAAAGCCACGCGCATCCGCCATCCGCCCGAAAAGGCAGAACAGGGCATGCGCTGTTCTGCGTCGTCAAACCCCAAACCCTTGAGGATCGCAGCGGCGCGCGCCTCGGCTGACCAGGCGTCAATATCAGCAAGCCTCGTCTGCACCTCGGCGATGCGCGCACCGTCAGTGGCGGTTTCGGCTTCGGCCATCAGGGCTGCGCGTTCGGTATCCGCGGCCAGAACCGTGTCGATCAACGACACCGATGATCCGGGCACCTCTTGGCTCACCCCGCCAACCCGCGCCCCGCGCGGCACCGAAATCACGCCGCCCTCCAGCGCCAATTCGCCCCGGATCAACCGGAACAGCGTTGTCTTGCCTGCACCGTTGGGGCCGACAAGACCCACCTTGTGACCGTCGGGAATCACAGCGCTTGCGCCCTCGAACAAGGGGCGCCCGTCCACCGCGTAGGTGATATCTTCAATCTTCAACATGGCACGCCTTTATCAACGCCCAGTCGGACAGACCAGCGCCCATATCTTCTCTGTTTCAAAAATACCTCGGGGTTTGGGGTAGAGCCCCAAGCAAAGCCCGTCCAAGGGCTTTCCAACGCCAAACCCCCATGCTAACGGGCGCACCAAAGATAAACCCAAACCACGGAGCGACCAAAATGGCCCTCGAACGCACGTTCTCGATCATCAAACCCGACGCAACCCGCCGTAACCTGACTGGCAAAATCAACGCCAAGTTCGAAGACGCAGGCCTGCGCATCGTTGCACAAAAGCGTATCCACCTGACAAAAGCACAAGCGGGCCAGTTCTACGCTGTTCACTCCGAGCGTCCTTTCTACGACGAACTGTGCGAATTCATGGCATCCGAGCCGGTTGTGGTTCAGGTTCTCGAAGGTGAAGGCGCAATCGCCAAGAACCGCGAAGTCATGGGCGCCACCAACCCGGCAGACGCAGCAGCCGGCACCATCCGTGCTGAATTCGCCGAATCCGTCGGTGAAAACTCGGTCCACGGTTCCGACGCGCCGGAAACCGCAGCCGAAGAAATCGCATTCTTCTTCTCGGGCCTCGAACTGGTTGGCTAAACCACCGGCCCCAGCCTACGAGCACGAATTAAGCCGGGCGATTGCCCGGCTTATTTTTTGGCGATGACCCCGATCTCGTCCAAGAACCGTTCGATTCCCGCTGGCACCCCATCCGTGCGGCCAGCGACCTCGGCCTTGATCGCGTCGAACCGCACTCGCAGGGCCTTCTTTTCATCGCCTTTGCAATCGTTCCATGGGCGGCCCTGAAGCCCCATCACCAGCACATAATACCCAATGAAATGCGGTCGTATCCCGGATAGAAGCAACCGCTGATAAGCCGCGTCCGGCCCGATCTCGCGCAGCGCTTCGGCTGAGGCAATGCCTGCCTTGGCGCAAGCGGCATCCATCGCCGGACCTAGATTGCGGATCGATGAAACCGGCTCTGGCATCACGCGGACTTAGTCAATCCAGCGGCAAAGTCGCATAGTGTGCGCAGCGCTGCCTCGAACCGGCTGTCCTCGAGGGTCATCGCAACCCGGATATGGCCCGCTGCCGATTGACCGAAACTCTCGCCCGGCATCACCGCGATATTATGCGCATCAAGTAGGGCAAACGCGAAGTCCTCTCCGCTGAGGCCTGTCGCGCGCACATCCAGCATCACATACATCGCGCCCTGTGCAGGGATCATCCGTACGACGCTCTGTGCCGCCAAGACCTGCTTGGCAATCGCCCGACGCCGCCGAAAAGGTTCGGCCACCTGCGCCTCCAACCCGACCCCGGCCCGCAAACCGAACAGCGCCGCATCCTGAATGTAACCCGGAACACCATAGGTGGTGTTGGTTGCCAGATCGACCAAGCACGTGATTGCCTCTTCGGGTCCGATGATCCAACCGATCCGGCTGCCCGTCATCGCGTGGCTTTTCGACATCGATCCGATCACCAGCGTGCGCTCGGTCATGCCCGCCAGGGCGCGTGGGCTTAGATGTGCGCCATCCCAGACCTGTGTGTCATAAACCTCGTCCGAGATCAGCCACATGTCGCGCGCCGTCACAACATCCGCAATCGTTTCCAAGGTGTGGCGTGGGTAGACCGCGCCCGTGGGGTTGTTGGGTGAGTTGATCAACAGTGACGCGGCACCATCACACGCAGCCTCCAACTCATCGCGCTGTGGCAGAAAACCGTGCGAAGACCGGGTCGCCACTGACCGTGGCACAGCGCCGGCAGAGCGCAGGACACCCGGATAAGTCGCGTAGTAGGGATCGACAAACAGCCCCACATCCCCCGGCTCACAAACTGCCATGTGCGCCGCGAACAGTGCGGCCTGTCCACCAGGTGTGATCAACACGTTCTCACGGCGTGTAGCTACGCCTGATTGCGCCTCGACTCGTGCTGCAACTGCGTCCCGTAACGCACTGACTCCAGGTACAATTGCATAACCCGTATGGCCGCCCGCGGCACTTTCGTACATTGCTTTTAGGATTGACAGATCGGTGCCGATATCATGCTCGCCGATGGTCAGTTCGGTGACAGGCACGCCGTCATCGATCATAGCTCGGGCGCGGTAGAACACGTCCCAGCCGTCAGAGCCGTCGCCGTTGAGCGTGGTGATACGATGTGACAAGGCGGGCATGACAATCTCCGTGTGGTAATCCCCAAGTCCTGCCAGAGCCAATGCCCCAAAGTCCAGATCGAAGCGGCAACATCCTTCGAAGGATGTTCGCAACGCGCTTTCAGAACCGCATGTCCAAGCCTGTTTGAACAGGCTTTCCCCAACACGTTTCGAAACGGCGTGTCGCGCAAAACCCTTGACCGCAAAACCCGAACCCGTCTAACTGCGAACCATGACCCGTATCGCAACAAACATTTGCTGCATTATCCGCTAATCCATCTGGCGGGCCGGTCTTCTATTCCCATATCGAAGTGAAGTTGCTACTCCCGCCGCGAACCCGGCCCGCGAGGAGCATCCATGACCATCTGGTTGACCAACACCGCCACCCGCAAGAAAGAGGAATTCGCCCCTCTCGATCCGAACAATGTGCGGATGTATGTCTGCGGGCCCACCGTTTATGATCGCGCCCATATCGGCAATGCGCGCCCGGTGATCGTGTTCGATGTGCTTTTCCGTCTGTTACGCCACACTTACGGCGCGGATCACGTCACCTATGTGCGCAACTTCACCGACGTGGACGACAAGATCAACGCGCGCGCCGCCGACTCCGGGCGCTCCATCGGTGACATCACCGCAGAGACAACGGCGTGGTACCTTGAAGACATGGCCGCCATTGGCGCGTTGGAGCCGACGCATATGCCTCGCGCCACCGCCTATATCGCGGAAATGGTGGCGATGATCGAAGATCTGATCGCCAAAGGCCACGCATACGAGGCTGAAGGCCATGTCCTCTTTGCCGTGGATTCTTGGAAAGAAGGTTACGGAAAGCTGTCTGGCCGCTCCGTCGACGACATGATCGCCGGTGCTCGGGTCGAGGTCGCGCCCTACAAGCGCAACCCGATGGATTTCGTTATGTGGAAGCCGTCCTCTGACGATCTGCCCGGATGGGACAGCCCATGGGGCCGAGGCCGCCCCGGCTGGCACATCGAATGCTCGGCCATGGCCTATGACCTGCTCGGAGATCAGTTTGACATCCACGGTGGCGGCAACGACCTGATGTTCCCGCACCACGAAAACGAGATCGCGCAGTCGAAATGCGCGGGCCACGGCTTTGCGCGCTACTGGATGCACAACGAGATGTTGCAAGTCGAGGGCAAGAAGATGTCCAAGTCACTGGGCAATTTCTTCACCGTGCGGGATTTGCTGGATCAGGGCGTGCCGGGCGAGGTGATCCGGTTCGTGTTCCTCTCGACGCATTACCGCAAGCCGATGGACTGGACCGAGAAGAAGCGCGAAGAGGCCGAAGCGACGCTGCGCAAGTGGCGGGCGCTGACAGACGGCGTGGCGGCGGGAGAGGTATCTCCCGAGATCATCGATGCCTTGTCGGACGATCTCAACACCGCCGGAGCGATTTCGATCCTGCACAAGTTGGCTGGGGACGGGGATGCAGTCGGGCTGTTAGCCGGGGCGCAGATGATTGGGCTTCTGACCGATGACCTTGGCGGCTGGGACCGTGTAAGTGTCGATCTGTCCACTTACGCGGATCGCCTCGCTTCTCTGCGCGAAACCGCGATGCAAACCAAAGACTTCTCCGCTGTTGATGCGATGAAAACCGCGCTGACCGAGGCCGGAGTCGAAGTGCGCATGTCCAAGGCCGGTGTCGAATTGGTCCCGGGAACGGGTTTCGATGCGGCAAAGCTGGAGGGTGTGTAAGGTGCTCCGTCAAACGCAAAAAGCCCGGCTGCCCTTTAATCTCGGGAGCCTGTTATGACCAGAACCCGCCTAAGCCTCTACGACACCACACTTCGCGACGGCCAGCAGACGCAGGGCGTGCAGTTCTCAACCCCCGAGAAACACCGCATCGTCGAGGCGCTCGACGCGCTTGGCATCGACTACATCGAAGGTGGCTGGCCGGGGGCGAACCCCACGGACAGCGCCTTTTTCGAAGAGGTCGGCCACACACGCGCCACCGTCACCGCCTTCGGCATGACCAAACGCGCGGGCCGCTCTGCCGAAAATGACGACGTCCTCGCGGCTGTCATGAACGCAGGCACCAAGTCGGTCTGCCTTGTCGGCAAAACCCACGATTTCCACGTCACCGCCGCGCTTGGCATCACGCTAGAGGAAAACGTCGAAAACATCCGCGCTTCGGTTGCGCATATCGTGTCGCAGAGACGCGAGGCGCTGTTCGACGCCGAACACTTCTTCGACGGCTATAAGGCCAACCCGGATTATGCGCTTACATGCCTTCACGCCGCCTATGATGCGGGCGCGCGATGGATCGTGCTTTGCGACACCAATGGTGGCGCGCTGCCCAGTGACGTGGGCCGGATCACCGAAGCGGTCATCAAAAGCGGTATCCCCGGCACCCATGTGGGCATCCACACCCACAACGACACCGAAATGGCCGTCGCCACCACGCTTGCCGCTGTCGATTCCGGTGCGCGGCAAATCCAAGGCACGCTGAACGGGCTGGGCGAACGCTGCGGAAATGCGAACCTCACATCGCTGATCCCGACGCTGTTGCTCAAGGAACCCTATGCCAGCAGCTATGAGACCGGCGTCACGCTAGACGCGCTCGAAGGCATGACGCGGGTCAGTCGGATGCTGGACGAAATCCTCAACCGCGTGCCTCTCAAGCAATCGGCCTATGTCGGATCGTCCGCCTTTGCCCACAAGGCAGGGCTGCACGCAAGTGCGATCCTTAAGGATCCAACGACCTACGAACACATCGACCCGGCGCAGGTGGGCAACCGCCGTGTGATCCCGATGTCCAATCAGGCGGGGCAATCGAATCTGCGGCGTCGTCTGTCCGAAGCCGGGATTGAAGTTCCAGACAAAGACCCCGCGATGGCCCGCATACTTGATCGGATCAAGGCGCGCGAATCCGAGGGCTATTCCTATGACACCGCGCAGGCCAGCTTTGAACTTCTGGCGCGCGATGAATTGGGCCTGTTGCCCGAGTTCTTCGAGGTGAAACGCTACCGCGTGACGGTGGAGCGGCGGAAGAACAAGTACAACAAGATGATTTCCCATTCCGAAGCGGTGGTTGTCGTGAAGGTAGATGGCGAAAAGAAGCTGTCGGTCAGCGAATCGATGGACGAGCTTGGCAATGACCGTGGTCCCGTGAACGCGCTATCAAAAGCCTTGGCCAAAGACCTTGGTCCGTATCAGTCGATGATCGACGACATGCGGCTGGTCGATTTCAAGGTGCGCATCACCCAAGGCGGAACCGAGGCTGTGACTCGCGTCATCATCGACAGCGAAGACGGGCAGGGGCGGCGCTGGTCCACCGTGGGCGTCAGCGCCAACATCATCGACGCCTCGTTTGAGGCGCTGTTGGACGCTGTTCGCTGGAAATTGGTGCGGGACGTGCGCCCGGCATGAGCTTTGACGCCGATCTGATCGCCTGCGCGAAACTGGTCGAAAAGGGCGACCCGGACAGGTTCGCCGCGACGATGGCCGCCCCTGTTGAGCTGCGAAAGGTGTTGTTTCCGATTTACGCTTTCAATGTTGAGGTGTCCCGCGCGCCTTGGGTGACGAAAGAGGCGATCATCGCCGAAATGCGGTTGCAATGGTGGACTGACGCATTGGAAGAAATCGCCAGCGGCGGTCTGGTGCGGCGGCACGAGGTGGTGACATCGCTGGCCCATGTGCTGGATGCGACCGCCGCGCGGGAATTACAGAAGGTTGTACAGGCGCGGCTGTGGGATGTTTATCGTGATCCGTTTGAAGATCAGGCGGCATTTTCAAAATATATCGAAGATACGGCGGCCTCCTTGCTTTTGGCCGCGTCACAGGCTGTGCGTGGGACCATGCCACACGCGTTAACCGATCTGGGCTATGCGACCGGGTTGGCACAGTTCCTCAGGGCGGTGCCAGAGTTGGAACGGCAGGGACGTCGACCTTTGGTGGATGGTCGCCCCGAGGCGGTGCGTGATTTGGCTAAAGGCGGATTTGACCGTTTGGTAAAATCTCGCCAAGCGCGATCTGAGGTCGTGACGGAAACACGTCCGATCACTCTTGCTGCATGGCAGGCGGGGCCGATCCTGAAACAGGCCAAATCCGATCCGCGCCGGGTTGCCGATGGGACGCTGGGTACATCTGAAGCAGCAAAGAAACTGCGCCTTGTCTGGCAGGCGGCAGTCGGGCGCTGGTAGATCAGAACGCCAAGGCCACGCTGCATCCCAGTCCCGTGGCCAGAATGTCCGCCGGATCGGCCACATCGTCCACCAGTTCCTTGAGCACACCAACACCGATGGCAGCAAGGCAACCCGCAGTCGGGTTGCCGGTTTCCTGCGTCACGATATGCGACACCGCCGCACCGGCGGCGAAATGCGCCGCTTTGTCGTAGTGTTGGCAAGCAGTGAGCAATGGCAGACAGAGGATCGACAAACGTAACATGGCAGGCACCGTTCTGGTGGAAGGTGCCGCTACACTGGGCGCTACGTTTAAAGCAAGCGTTACCCGATCGTCTGTAAAGTGCTTAAAAACCTACTTTTCAGGCCGTCCGCTCTTTCGACTGGAACATCAGCCAGATCAGCGACCCACCCGCGAGCATCAGGAACGGTGCCATTGCCATGTTCACCGCACTCCAGCCTTCAACAGGTGTGCCGCCAGAACAGTTCAGCAATCCGCCTGACGCCAAGGACGCCATAGTCACACCGCCGAACACCAGCACGTCGTTCATGCCTTGCACGCGTCCCCGTTCGTGGGGCTCGTGCGCAGCGGTCAACATGGCGGTGGCTCCGATGAAGCCGAAGTTCCAGCCAAAGCCCAAAAGGATCAAGGCGATGTAGAAGTTTTCAATTGCAACACCGTGCAGCGCGACAGCCCCCGCAGCAGCAAGGATCACCAATCCTGTCGCAACGATCTTTTCAACACCGAAACGCACGATCAGGTGTCCGGTAAAGAAGGACGGAATAAACATTGCCAGAACGTGGGCCGACACGATGTCCGCGGCGTTGTTGGCAGTGTAGCCGCAGCCCACCACGGCCAAAGGGGTCGAGGTCATGACAAGGTTCATCAGCGCATAGGTGACCATGCCGCAGATGATCGCCACTGCGATGCGCGGTGTCTTGAGCAGCTCCATCCGGCTGCGCCCCTTGGGATCATCGGCATGGGGGGCTTTGGGTTTGGGAATGTCGAGGAACAGGAACAACGTTGACCCGATCACGTTCAGCACAATCACTGCAAAGTAGGTGCCAAGGAACGGCACGACGTACCAATCGGCGGTGGCTTTGACCAATTGTGGGCCAAGGATCGCCGCGGCTAAACCACCGGCCATGACATAAGAAATCGCCTTGGGACGGTATTCATCGGTGGCGGTGTCAGCGGCGGCAAAGCGGTAAAATCCTTGTGCGGACATGTAGATACCCGTCAGGAAACTGCCCAGCAGAAAGACCGGGAAGGACGCGATATAAAGCCCATATGCGCCGATGGCACCGCCCAGCGCTCCGCCCAACGCGCCCACGGCAAACCCGGCACGGCGGCCGAATTTCTGCATGAAAGCAGAGATCGGCGTGGCGGTTGTCATCGACCCCAGAACGATCAGCGAAATTGGAAGCGTGGCGAAACAAATGTTCGACGCGAGCGACTGGCCGGCCAAACCACCTACGGTGAACAGCATTGGCATCTGTGCGCCCAGAATCGCTTGGGCCAAGACCAGAACAAACACGTTGCGTTTGGCGCGGCGGTTTTCTGTGGCGTCGTCGGGGGTGGCGTGGTCAAGTATGCTCATGACAGCAGCCGTAGGTCCAAATTCCATTTCCTGCAAGTGTGCGCGTGCAGCCGTGGCGCTTTGCCCTGCGGTTTTGTAAACGGTTGCGGATGAGGGATTTTGACGGCTCCAATTCCGCCCGTCATGGGCAGGTGGTGATCCTTGGCGGGTCGGCCGAAGCGCGTGATTTGGCGTTGCGGTTGGGCGGCAGGTCACGACTGTGGTTGCCTGCCCGCGATCGGGTGACCGGGCAGGGCGCATCGGAACTCGAGGCACTGGCCGAACTTGCCCAGTCTGCGGATGCTTTGGTTTTGGCCCCACATCCCTGCGATGTCGCTTCCCTACAGCTTGGGTCGCGGGTTGCGGCGCAGACTGGTGTGCATAGCTTGACCTTGGCGCGCCCTGCTTGGCATCCGACATCACGCGACCATTGGATTTCCCTGCGGTCCGCGCGTGAAGCTGCCGCCCGCATCCCAGCCGGCGCGCGGGTTCTTGTGACCCTTGGTCGGCAGACGCTGCCCGAGCTTCGCGGCCTGCGTCATGCATACTTGTTTGTTCGGCAATTGACCGACCACAACGATCCGTTTCCGTTGCGCTATGGTCGCTATCTGCATGGGGCGGCGCCCTTTTCCGTGACGCAAGAAATCGCGCTTATGCGCAGGTATCGGATCGACGCTGTGCTTACCCGCAATGCAGGAGGACCGGGCGGCTGGCCCAAGGTCGCTGCGGCGCGGGCATTGGGGTTGCCGGTCTACATGGTGGCGAGGCCGCGCAATGCGGCGGGGCCGATGGCATCGTCCGTTGACGAAGCATTGAACTGGTTGGAGACACAGCTTTGGTTGGACGACTGATCGAAACAGAGGCCTGTGTGGCCGAAGGTGCGGATTGGCTGGCCAAAGCCGAACCGCGCTTTGCTCTTGCTTTGGAACAGACCGGCGATCTGCCGCTGCGCCGTCGACCCGACGGCTTTGCGCAACTTCTAAGTGCGATTGTCAGCCAGCAGGTTAGTGTCGCGTCTGCCCGCGCGATCTGGGCCAAGCTTGAAGATGCGGGCGCGGTGACACCCGATGCAGTGCTGCGCTTTGAACAGGACGGGTTACGCGATCTGGGTCTTAGTCGCCAAAAGGCGCGCTATGCCTGTGCGCTTGCCGAGGCAGGAATCGACTATGACGCACTGCGCCATGCCTCGAATGACGAGGTCATCAAAACGCTGACATCGGTTACGGGCATCGGCGTCTGGACTGCCGAAATTTACGCGATGTTCTCGCTTGGGCGGGCGGATGTGTTCGCGCCGGGGGACTTGGCATTGCAAGAAGGTGCCCGGATTTTGTTCGATCTGCCCGAGCGCCCCAAGGAAAAGCCTTTGCGCCAGATGGCCGAGGCGTGGAGCCCATGGAGATCGGTTGCGGCGCGGGCGCTCTGGGCCTACTACCATGTGGCAAAAGACCGAGAGGGGATCGCATGACACGGGTGTTGAACGCTGAACGCAAGGAAGCGGTATCCGGGGAAACCCGGTCTGCGGTGGTGTTTCTGCATGGCTATGGGGCCAACGGGGCCGACCTATTGGGGCTGGCTGATCCGTTGGGCGAACATCTCCCGGACACGTTGTTTGTGGCGCCCGATGCGCCTGAAGCCTGTGCTGGTGCGCCATTCGGTTTTCAGTGGTTTCCGATACCGTGGATCGACGGATCGTCTGAAGAGGAATCGATGGCGGGCATGGCGCGTGCGGTCGACGATCTGAACGCGTTTCTCGATGCGCTGATGGTGGATGAAGACCTCTTGCCGGAACAGGTGGTTTTGTTTGGTTTCAGTCAGGGCACCATGATGGGCCTGCACGTGGCACCGCGTCGCGAAGATCCAATTGCTGGGATGGTGGCATTCTCGGGCCGTCTGCTGGCGCCCGAGTTGCTGGCCGACGAGGTCGAAAGCCGGTTCCCGATCCTGTTGGTGCATGGCGATCAAGACGATGTCGTGCCGCCACAATCGTTGCCCGAGGCCGCCGATGCGTTGCAAAAGGCTGGATGGGAAGACGTCTATGCCCATATCATGAAGGGCACCGCGCATGGCATCGCGCCCGACGGACTTTCGGTGGCGTTGGCTTTTATGCGGGACAAGTGCAACCTTTGACGGGGTTTACGTCGGACCTCCGACAGCGTCCGCCAACTCAATAAAGTCGGGATAGCGTGCGACGAAGTCTGCGTGCTGACCTGGGAAACGGTGAGCGTACAGATCCAAATGGGCGCGGCATTCTGCATCTCGCCCCAGTCGACGGCTGAGCCAGATACAGCGCACTATTGGCCGTGGGTCTTTGGGGCGCAGCGCGATCTTTTGTTGGAACCCGCGATACATGCCGCCCAGGTCGCGGCTCTGATACCAAAGGGGCTGGCTTCTGACTCATTAGGGATTTCTGAGGTTCCCAGCTCGCCCGCGCTCTGATTCCATG
>CANNCS010000115.1 GCA_947503115.1 uncultured Marivita sp. | reverse complement strand
CAATCCTCCCATTCGTTGAGAGAATTGAATCAGCCGATCGACCGCCAATCAAGTAAGAGTTTTTCAACAAAATCGGCCCGAAACAAGAGCAAGAAATCGGACAAGGACGAGAATGGTGACGGTAAGATTGATAAAAAAGATCGTATCACACTCGACACTTGGGAAGTCATACCGAACGGGCACAAAGGGCCTGACCACAATGCGCATATCGGCGTCATAGATCATGTTATGAATGACGAGGTCGTCGTCTGTCAGCATGGATCAAATGCGGGTCCGCGGATGTCGACTTACAAGATCGTGTCGGAACCTCCGAATAAGAAAAGAGGTCACGAGATTTGGTATTTGCGCGAAAAAGGGAAGTCTAAGGCACAAACCGTGATTCTTACAAAAACCATGCCGACCTACGCTGCTGGCGATTAGGTGTCATGGATTGGGAAGTTGCCGATCTCCTGGGATAAGAACCTATTCAAGGGCGAAGTCGCCCGGAGCGAACCCCGGGCTTGTAAGGTTCAGGCCTTCGCCGGGATCCGAAGGACCTGGCCTGGATAGATCTTGTCCGGGTGGCTGAGCATCGGACGGTTTGCTTCGAAGATCGCGTTATACTTTGATCCGTTACCCAAGGTCTTCTCGGCAATTGCCCAGAGCGTGTCGCCTTTTACGACTTCGTGGAAGACCGGTTCGTCAGGGGTGTCTGCCTCGACTGCGGACACGCCTTCGACGTTGCCGACGGCCAAGATGACCTTTTCACGTTCTTCTTGGGTCATGTCTCCGCCCGAGACCACGACTTTGTCACCCTCGACTTTGATTTCCGCACCTTTTGTATCGAGTCCGAGATCGCTAACTTCTTTTTCAAGAATGGCAGCTGTTGGCAAATCGTCTTTCCCGACCAACTTGCGGCCCGCCGTTTTCATAAAATTCCAAAGGCCCATGTGCCCCTCCAATGTCTGTTAATCCAGACATAGTCCCGTGCCTTTGATGCCCACTCTAGGGGGAAAACACGCCACCGAAACGCAAAGTGTGATTAATCGTTGCCGGATCCATCGGTTTTTGCCACCTTTCCTCATGTTGGGGGCCGGTCCTCCGGAAAACAAAGACTTCACAGGGAGACAGTGATGGGTAAGAGAGACGATTTGATCGCAAAGTATGCGGACGACCTGAAGAACAAGTGCGGCATGGCACCAGATATGGATCTTTTGACCAAGGTGACCATTGGCTGTGGACCAGCCATCTACAATGACGATGCGTCGACAGTCGCGGGGTCACAAGCCTCTGAACTTGAGACGGTTAAAAACAATTTCCTTGTTAAAAAGCTTGGCCTGGCGGACGGGCCCGAGCTGATGGATGCAATCAATTCGGTCATCGAGACTTATGGCAAATCCGAGCGCAACAAGTACCGCGCGGTGGTTTACTACATGCTGACCAAGCATTTCGGCAAAGAGTCAGTCTACGGCTAAAGCGACTAGGTGTCGCTATGTAACAGGGCGTTCCAATCGGAGCGCCCTTATCGATTTCATTTGAGGCAAATGCCTAAGGCTTGAAGTTTGGTTTTGATTGCTAACTGCGCTAGAACAAAACGGACGGTCAGGACGACCGGAACCATATTCAGTTTACGCGCGTGGTGACTTGGGAGCGCGGGGACGGAGGGTTTCGGTCTTGGCCGGAGCCCTCCGTTTGATTTTAGAATACCGGGATCACGGCGCCAATGACCGAAGACCCGAATGTCGCGTATCCCGCGTCGATTAAAATCAATTTCAGTGGCCGGCCCGCGAACCCATAGTTCGTGGCCAACCATGGCGCAGCAAAGCAAGCACCGATGCCAAGGCCGGATGTGAACCCTTTTGTCACGGTGACGATATTCAACATTTCGAACGCGTAATACATCGTCGCAGCAACAATCATCGCTGACACAATGCTTATTACATAGGGAATGGGGCTCTTTTGGTTGGCGGGCTTGCCGTTCGCGTCTGTCGCAACACCTGACGCTACGATCCAAGGTTTCGCAAAGATGCCGTACCAAATTGCTCCAAATGCCCATCCGGCGAAGCCTGCCGCAACCACTGATCCCAACGCCATTTTCCGTTCTCCCGCGATAGAAACCTTATGTCTCAATACCTGCAAGATCGCATATTATGTGCCATTCGTCTTGCGTTACGGGTTGCACGGACAAACGTGAATTGTTGACCAAGACCATATTGGACAAGCGTTCATCCAACTTGATCTGTTCCAGCGTGACGGGTGTTTTTGCAGGGCGCCGCGCTTTGATGTCCACGCATTCCCAGCGTTCATCATCTGTTTTGCTGTCCTGATGCGCCTCGGCGATCACTTCTACCGTTCCGACAACGGCCTTTTCAGACTGTGAATGGTAGAAGAACCCTTTATCTCCGATCGCCATCTCGCGCATGAAGTTACGCGCCTGATAATTGCGTACGCCGTCCCATTCTTCTCCGGCATCGCCCTTGGCGACCTGATCGTCCCAAGACCAAGTGGACGGTTCGGACTTGAACAGCCAGTACTTCATCCGCCGATCACACGCTTCCAGGGGATCAGCTCTACGCTTTCGAACAATCCAGCCTTGGCGTACGGGTCGCTATCCGCCCAACTTTGTGCGGCTGCCATGTCTGCGACATCAAGGATGATCAATGACCCAATCATTTGGTCTGCATCATCCAGCAAGGGACCAGCCTGATTCACGACACCGGTCGCGTCGATATAAGCCAGATGGGCGTCACGGTTGGCTTTTCGTGTTTCAAGTGCGCCGGATTTGTCGCGCGCGATCAAGGCGATGAGCATCTATTCTTCCTTCAATGGACGGGTCATGAGCATTTCTATGGCATCCGTGACCGTGGTAGAACCCTCAACAAGCTGTGTCACGGTTTCGGTGATTGGCAGGTCTAGACCTTTTTGGCGGGCAATTTCGGACATAGCCTTGGCGGTTGCCGCGCCCTCGACGGTGATCGAATTGTCGAACGGTTCATTTTTGCCCAAAGACAGCCCGAGCTGGTAGTTGCGCGACAGATTTGATGTGCAGGTCAAGGCAAGATCGCCCAAGCCCGACAGCCCCGAAAGGGTATCGGTGTGGGCGCCGAAAATAGCGCCGATCCTTTGCATTTCTGCGAAGCCCCGGGTCATAGTTGCTGCCCTTGCGCTGTCCCCCAAACCTGCCCCGATCACGGCACCGCAAGCGATGGCCATAACGTTTTTCAACGCGCCACCAAGTTCTGCGCCAATTATGTCAGTTGTTCGATAAAGCCGCAGGGTCGGGGTCGTGAGGGCGGTTTGCAACGCTTTACCTGTCAACGCGTCGGCGCACGCCAAGGTTAGCGCAGTGGGTCGACCAATTGCGATGTCGGCGGCAAAGCTGGGTCCGGTCAGGATCGCCGTTGTTGCATCGGGTAGGACATCTTCCAAAACGCGGGTGGGGCCAAGGCCAGTAGACAGCTCAATGCCCTTACAGCAGGCCACCAGAGGCGTCTTGGTTGTGCCAATCTGTTCGATCGCCGATCGCATGTTTTGCAACGGTACGGCCACCAGTGTGGCGTCGTTCTTGGTGATCAAAGACACATCCTGCGTGACTTGCAAGCTGTTGGGGAATGTCACGTTGGGAAGATAGGCTCTATTGCGGCGTGCTTCAGACATGTCGCGCGCTTGATCTGCATTGCGACACCAAAGCGTGACGGGCTGTCCGGTTTTGGCCAACGCAATCGCCAAAGCTGTTCCGAAGGCTCCGGCGCCCATGACACCTATCACGCTTTTGCCCCCTTCTTGCCGCTGCCCAAAGCGGCAGGTGCCTTTTTGTCGAGCGGCCATCGAGGTCTGGCGCTAAGCGTCAGATCATCCGCTCCGTCCTCGCCATATTTCTCGGCTCCGGCAAATGCGATCATCGCCGCGTTGTCAGTGCAAAGCGCAAGTGGTGGCGCAACAAAGACAACGCCATGATCGGACGAAATAGACTCTAGTGCGGCCCGAAGTTGGGTATTTGCGGCAACCCCACCCGCCACAGCGAAGCCGGTAATTCCATCAGAATCCCGCAGCGCCCTTTTCGACTTTTCGACCAGCACATCGCGCACTGCTGCCTGAAATCCCGCGCACATATCGCTGATGTCTTGGGGGTGCAGACCTCCCTGTTCGGACACAAGCTGATCGCGCTGCCGAAGCAGCGCCGTTTTGAGGCCGGAGAACGATAAGTCACAATCCGGACGATCAAGAAGCGGGCGGGGAAAGGCAAAGCGCTTTTCGTTGCCCGTCAGCGCAGACCGTTCCACCGAGGGCCCCCCCGGCTGCGGCAGTCCAAGAAGTCGCGCAGTCTTGTCGAAAGCTTCACCCGGCGCGTCGTCAATCGTGCTTCCGAGCCGCGTAAACGTCATTGGTCCATCGACTCGCAGGAATTGGCAATGCCCGCCGGATACCAAAAGGATCAGGTAGGGATAGTCGAGGCCATCTGTCAGTCGCGGCGTGAGGGCATGTCCCGCGAGGTGGTTCACCCCAACCAGAGGTTTTCCCGTGGCCGCACTAAGACCCTTTGCCATCATCACACCCGACAGGACACCACCGATCAAACCTGGCCCGGCGGTAACGGCGATGGCGTCGATCTCGGAAAGCGACGTTTCAGCTTCGATGAGGGCGCGTTCAACGCATAGGTCAAGTTTTTCAGCGTGCGCACGAGCCGCGATCTCAGGCACGACACCGCCATAAGCTGCATGCAGTGCGGTTTGATCTGCGACCACAGACGACATGATTTTACGCCCTCGCACGACAGCGGCGGCGGTATCGTCACAGCTGCTTTCCAACCCAAGAACGGTGATGTCGCGGTTCATCAGACTTTCCGTTGCACCCATGATGCCCAGCAGTTACCACCCTTGTCTGCTGCTCACAACAAGACGGGATGCCATGGCTGCCCCACGCCCCCTTTTGCTTCTCACGCGTCCGCAGGCGTCTTCAGAGGCGTTTTGGAAAGCCTTGCCGCAGCAAGCACGCGATGCTGTTGATTATTTAATCAATCCACTGCTTTCGATCCATGTAACGGGCCCTTTGCCAAACGTTGCCGGTGTTGCCGGGTTGATCTTCACGTCCGCGAACGCTCTAGATGCATATATTGCCTTGGGGGGAAGTGTACTGGATGTTCCTGCGATCGCAGTTGGGAAGGGAACGGCAAACGCTGCGCACGCATTGGGTTTCAAGGTAGATGTCGCGGGGGGAACGGCAGACCAATTGATCGACTATGTAATAGACAATGGTTTCCGAGGACCGCTCCTGCATATGCGAGGCGAAATCGCGATTGGAGATGTCGCGCGTCGGTTGAGCTCGGCTGGCGTGGAAACTCGCGAGGCCGTCCTATATAGCCAAGTGCTCGAACCGTTCTCCGAGGCTACACGGGAGGCTTTGTCGCAAGACAGACCGATACTCGCCCCGGTATTCTCACCTAGGACGGCTCGGCAACTTGGCCGCGAATCGGTTGGGCTCAACCACATTCGTTTTGCTGCGATCAGCAAAGCAGTGGCGAGTGCTCTTCCTTCAGACGCGGCCCGCCGAACGAAGATAGCGCAATTGCCTGATCGCGATGAGATGGTGGCGTTGGTGACAGAGATGATTGCAGACGCCGTAAGTCTTGAGCGGCGGTTGTGAGAGTTGTAAGGTAAAGTTGACATAACTGTCGCGCAGACTTGACAGATTCGAAGGATTAACCGGTGGCGAAACGCAAAAGCACGGACAAAACCTCAACCGAAGAACCGGAAGGCAAGGTCGAAACAGACAAGGCGGCTGATCAGCCAGAGGTTTCTGAAACGTCGTCCGAAGAAATCGAGACGGCGGCTGAAGACGTTGAAGCTGTTCACGTTTATGCGTCAAATAGTGAAGCGTCCGATACTGATGGCAAAGTCGATGACGTTGCGGCCGATGATGTGATCGAACAGCCCGAACCTAGCGACGACGAAGCAAGTGACTCAACCGATGAAGTCGATTCCGAAACCGATTCCCAGATTGCCGACTCGGACGCTACCGCAGAAGCGGATGATCACCTGACAGAGGAAGAAGCGGAAAGACTGATCGAAGAAGCAGAATCTGGAGATAGCAGCGTATCAGGCCCTGTTCCGCAGTTTGCATCAGAGACCCCTCCGATTGCACCGCAAGTGATCAAGGAAACGACGATTGAGCGTAAGGGTGGTTTAGTGCCCATGGTACTGGGTGGCGCAGCGGCTGCGGTTTTGGGATACGGGGTGGCAGCCTATTCTTCGCAGGCGGTCTGGCCTTTTGATGCAGGTGCGGACACCGGTTTTGAGGAAGAAATCCGCGATACTCTGACAACACAAGATAGCGCGCTGTCCGAACTGGGCTCGCGCATCGCGACGCTTGAAGGGGTTGAGCCTCCAACCGTCGACCTGACACCGATGGAAGAGCAGATCGCGTCTGCGCTAGCGACAGCCTCTGATTTGTCTGCGCGCCTCGACGAGATTGTCGTCCGCATCGACACGTTAGAGCGCCAGCCTTTGGAAGCGGCCGTTTCAGAAGAAGCGATTGCAGCCTACGAGCGCGCGTTGGCCGATCTTCAAGCTGAGGTCGAAGCACAGCGCACAGAGGTCGCCCAAATGGCGCAAGAAGCGGTCGCTGCAGAGGAAAACGCTGAAGGCAAGGCACAGCTCGCAGCGTCGCGCGCTGCTTTGGCAGAAATCACATCCGCGCTGGATACAGGCGGGACATTCTCGGGTGCGATTGGCGTTCTTTCTTCAAACGGCGTCGAGATTCCTGATGCTTTGGCCCAAGCTGCCGAAAGTGGTATCCCGACGCTATCCGGTTTGATCGAAGCTTTCCCCGATGCGGCACGTGCCGCACTTAGTGAGGCGCGCAGCGCAGACACTGAAGGGGCCGAAGGGCTGAGCCGGATTTCAACATTCTTTGCTAACCAATTGGGTGCCCGGTCCGTTGCACCGAAAGACGGCGATGGCCCTGACGCGGTGTTGTCCCGTGCCGAAGCTGCTGTTCGGTCGGGTGATCTTAGTACTGCTTTGTCCGAGCTATCGGCGATGCCGGAGATTGCACAAGCTGCACTGTCAGACTGGCAAGCGGGTGCTCAGAAACGCCTTGAGGCAAAAACGGCAGCGGACGCTCTCGTCCAGCAGCTACTTCAGAAATAAGGGGGGCGTTCGATGCTTTGGTCTCTTTTCAAGATCGTACTTTTTGTTGTCCTCGTCGCTGCTCTGACGCTTGGCGCTGGCTTTCTAATGGAGAGCAGCGGTGGCATTCAGATCACCGCAGGCGGTACAGAATTCACGCTTGGCCCGCTTCAGTCAGTGATTGCCGCGCTTGTCGCAGTCTTGGCTGTTTGGGTTTTCCTCAAACTGTTCACTTTGTTGATCGCCACGTTGAAATTCATCAATGGCGATGAAACCGCTATCTCGCGCTACTTTGACCGGAACCGCGAACGCAAGGGCTTCCAAGCGCTTAGCGAAGGCCTGATGGCGCTCGCTTCGGGAGAGGGACGTTTGGCTATGGCCAAGGCGACCAAGGCGGAAAAATACCTGCACAATCCGGAATTGACTGACCTGATCACTGCGCAAGCGGCCGAAATGACCGGTGATCGCAAAAAGGCAGAAGAGGTTTACAAGCGGCTGGTCCAGAACGAGACCACACGGTTTGTTGGGGTTCGCGGCCTGATGAAGCAAAAGCTGGATTCCGGCGACACCGACACGGCGCTCAAACTGGCCGAACGCGCTTTTGCGATTAAGCCGAAGCACGAGGAGGTACAGGATACCTTGCTTCGCCTTCAGGCAAAGAACGCCGATTGGTCGGGTGCGCGCAAGACGCTGAATGCCAAGCTGAAACACGGCGCCTTGCCACGGGATGTCCACAAGCGACGGGATGCTGTTCTTGCCTTGTCCGAGGCAAAAGGCGTGCTTGATGAAGGTAAGACCATCGAAGCGCAAGAAGCAGCAATAGCCGCGAACAAGTCGTCGCCCGATCTGATCCCGGCTGCCGCTATGGCAGCACGAAGCTATATCGCGCAGGGACGCGCGAAATACGCGGTCCGGATTCTCAAGAAAGCGTGGCAGGTTCAGCCGCATCCTGACCTTGCTGCGGCCTTTGCGGAAATCGAGCCGAATGAGACCGCTCAGGCGCGGTTGCAGCGCTTCAAGCAATTGACCGCAATGCGTCCCGAGCATCGCGAGACCAAGCTTCTATTGGCGGAGCTGAATCTTGCCGCAGAGGATTTCCCCGAAGCACGCAGGTCTTTGGGTGATCTCGCGGAGTCCGAGCCAGACACACGGGTTCTGGCAATTGCGGCGGCTATCGAACGAGGCGAAGGTGCGTCGGACGCTGTGGTGCGCGGATGGCTAGCGCGCGCCTTGACCGCTCCGCGTGGCCCGCAATGGGTGTGCGATAATTGTAAAACCATCCATGGTGAATGGACTCCGGTTTGTAATACCTGTGAAAGCTTCGACACTCTTAGTTGGACTACGCCGCCGCAAAGCGAAACGGTTTTGCCCGCCGGTGCCGAAATGCTGCCCTTGATCGTAGGTTCGATCGAAGACAAAACCACGCCGGTGGACGATGTCGAGATCATTGATCCAGAGCCCATCGCACCGGAAGAATCGCCGCAACCGGCCGAGGCAACTACCGAGCAAGATAGTGTGGATTCGACTGCTGAAACGCCGAAGCCTGAAAAGGTCAAATAACACTTTTCTTGTTTCGCAACCGGTGCTAACAGCCCGGCCAATCCCAAGAGGACAAGTCCATCTTGCTGGATTGGCCGCTGTAGCTCAGCTGGTAGAGCACGTCATTCGTAATGATGGGGTCGGGGGTTCGAGTCCCTTCAGCGGCACCAATTTTCCCTCGCTAATCTGATGAAACGCAAGCATAGTTGGGCTATGGGCGTGTCCTGGGACCAGAATTGGGACCGGTTTCGGGACCAGTTGGGTCATTTTCGGGGTGGAAAGTGTCAGGTTCGGAGCGGCGATCTGGGCGGTTAAGGGTGAGGCTTTCGGGGAGCCATTGTGATGGATGACCCGATGCCTAAACTGCCCCATTATGTGTTCCGCCGCGCCAATGGGACGTACCGCTACAAGCGGGATGTGCCGAAGGACCTGCGGAAGTATATCCGGAAGAAGACACTGTATCGCCAGTTGGGGGCGAGCTATGACGAAGCCCTGGCGGCTTTACCCCGGGTCCACCGTGAGATTGAGGCGATCTTCCAGGTGGAGCGGCTGACGTCTCCGGGCGAACGTGCGTCTGCGCTGATCCAGGCCAACCTGGGGGATGTGTGGGTGGAGGCCGCTGAGCGGGGGAAGGTTGGACAGGACCCGAAGATGCTGCCGATCGATCCCTATGCGGACTTGGCGGATGAACTTGAGGATGCCAACGTTCCGGCTGAGGTGGTGGACCGGGTTCGGTTTGCAAATGTCTCGAAGCCCGAGATGACCCTGGAGCGGGTATTCCACCTATACCTGCAAGATAAGGCCCAGAGTGGCACAGAGGCGACCAAGCAGCATAGCCTTGAGCAACGGATTACCCGCCTAAGGCAGGATGTGACTGCGTGCCTGGGGGCGACATTCTGGCAGTACAGGGAGCTTCCGGAGATCAGACGCCGGGATGTGAACACACTGCGGGACCATCTGCTGACCCGCTTGGCTCCGAACTCTGTCATCCGGACCCTAAACATCGCCAAGGCGGCGGTGAACCATGTGATCCGGGAGGAGGAACTGGACTGCCGGAACCCGTTTGCTGCGATCAAGGTAGAGGGCTCTGGGGCCAGTAAGACGGACCGGTTGCCCCTGAGTGAGGAGGACATGCAGGTGTTGCTTCCTGCCTATGAGAGCAACGCGGAGGCGCTCACCCTGTTCGTGACCCTTGCTGATACGGGTGCCCGCTTAGCTGAGATTGTCGGGCTTGAGGTGGGGGACCTTGCCGAAGATAGCCAGAGCATCCACATCCGCCCCAACAGCCACCGGGGGCTGAAGACCCGGAACAGTGCCCGTCACATTCCCCTCAGCCCCAGAGCCTTTACCCTTCTACGGGACCGGCTGAGCCCTGACCACACGGATACCGACCCGCTCTTTCCCAACTACGCGGGTCCCCGGGGCAACGACAAGGCCTCTGCCATGCTGATGAAGCGTCTCCGTCGCCACGTGATCGACCCCAAGAAAACCATCCACTCCCTCCGCCACCGGATGAAGGACAGGCTCCGGAACACCGACTGCCCAGAGGCGCTGTCCCTGGCCATCCTGGGGCATAGCCAGAACACGATCGCGGATAACTATGGGGCAGGGTATGCTCTGGAGAAGATGCGTCAGGCGTTGCAGAGAGCGTGGTAGGGACGGCTAGCTGCCTGTCACCTTTAGGGCTCCATTGACACTGGCCCCGTGAGCAATGCTGAGGTCTTGCGTTACGATATCAGCCTCTACGGCGGCGGTGCTGAGCAAGCTGACAGAGGTCGCCTCGATAGTGCCCGTCAGGATGCCCTCAATGGTGACATTCCTGGCATGAACATTGCCAACGACCTGCCCGTCCTTGGTCAGCACCAGTGTCTCTACAGTCAGGTCCCCAACGATCTTACCGCCAAATTCGACTATGCCTTCGCTGGACCAGTTGCCTTCAATGGTTATGCCATCATGAAGCACTGAGCGACGACGGTCCCCTGAGGTTGTGTCAGGTTGCCCAGGTGCAGCAACTTTGCTGTCGGGTGTTGTATTGCGAAACATCTATGACCCTTACGGCGGTGGGTTGACCAGCCGGAAGATGGGTCATGCCTCTGGCAAAGTCCACAACAGATTCCAGCTAACCATTCCAGACGCGATACCGGTGATAATTCCAGGATAGGCTCCAGGTAACCGTTTCAGAGCAGTTTTCCAGATAACGTTTCTATAACCGATTGCAGTAACCATACCACGTACTGATAATAGACCCTAAAGAAGACCATCGTTCCCGAAAGGGTCATACTTTAGAAGAGAGCATACATATCATACTGTACCATCATACTGTAAATGAATGATTATATTATTATCGTCATTCAACCGGATCATAGTTTGGTGGTTTCCCCAAATCCTTATATATTATATATTATAACTTAAACATTATACATTATCCCTTACGTGTTATGATTTATGGATTATACGTTATCCATTGTACGTTATTCATTCTTCATTATTATCACTATATACTGCATATCCAGTAAGTAGGATATTACATTTTCTATAATCAGCACTTATATTACAGATGCATACAATTCTATGCGATCATTATTCTATTACAATAAAGGTATTTTCCCATGTTCGATCCTATCACTAACCGCTGTTCCCCTTCTGCCTTGGTTGAGGCCTCGGGGTATCACCTCCAGGTGTTCATGTCCGGGCGGGCTAAGCTCAGCCTGCGCTACGATGGCAGTCAGTCGCCTTATCACCTCTACCTGACGCGTCCTAAGCGGGACAAGGAGGCCTATACCCGCCAGAGGGCCCGGTCTGGGGACAGCCTCCCCGAGCACTTCCGCCGGGTGGATGAGGTGCTGGCCTTATCGGAGCCTGACAAGACCTACGTGTACCGAGCCTATGAGTCCGGAAGCGCCAACCGAACCTTCGATAACGTTCACCTGGTGACCTCCCATGAGACCATGGCTGCGTCCCTGATCTTGAATGATGTTGTGCATGTTTGGGCCCTCGATGACTTTGTCCTCTGGCAGCTGGTGGTTGGCAGAAACCCGAAGTCGGGAGAGGCCAGCATCTTCAACGAATTTGCCTCGGTGCATGACCACGACTGGCAGGATGTTCGTTTCGAGGTTGCTGATTACAGCCAGCCTATTCGTGGAGATATCGATGACCTGATGCGTACTGTCCCACCGGCGAAGTCTAGGGATGCTGAACAGCTGATACAGTTACCGCAGTCCCCACAATCTTACGCTAACCCCGAGCCACAGCAGGTACCGTCACAGCAGATACCGCCACAGGAGAACCTCCCTGCCTATGAGACTGCCCCCGATGGCTCGATCGACACCCTCGTGGCCTGGCAGGATCCCGCCGTGGTGGGCCCCGACCCCGATCCGGACCAGTGGGAACGAGAGCTCTACTTTCAGCGGCAAGGTATCTTCAGTCGTATCGACGACTATAGGGTGCATCAACAGACGCCCCAAGAAGGCCATCCGTCATTAACGCCTGTTCCGCTCTCAAAGGACGAGCTATGGGCCACCCTTCGAAACGGATATCCGCAGACCTGATTACAGCCTACATGAACAGATATGGCTGTTGGTTAATTGAAAATGAGCGAATGGGCCGCCCATACGCCAACCGCAAGCACCGCGCCAAATAAGGCATAGACTGGGAGGAGAATAATTTTTGCAATGCGCGCTGCTCTTTTCTTCCTACCTCCAGAATTTATCCATTCTGCTTCTTTTGTAGCCTTCTCGGTTGCGGCCTGTTGGAGTGCTTCATCGTATCGTTCCTGTCGCCGCAACCGAATTTTTTCGTTGAGATCCATACCAGCGCGCTCACGATTCGTCGGCGCTGGCGGCTGCGCCTAGGGCGCCTATACCGACGGCCACAGCCGCTGCGCCAACTGCTGCCTTTCGACCGTTAGATTTTGCAAATTCTTCTGCGTCTATAACGTCATCAATGACCCGAGCGGCTCTGCTTTCACGCATCTCCGGAGGTACTTTCCTTTCAAAGGTTATCATCAGAGTCTCGCGATCTGAGATAAGTAGATGTCTTTGCATGACCTTTTCCATGAACACCATCCGCCAGCCATCTGCTGACATGGCATTAATATATGCTTCAAGCACCCTCGTCTCGATCCGGCCCTCACCAAGCAATGCAGAACTTATCGCGCCATCTGCAACATCGATGACTTTATATTCATATTCCATTTAATGAGCCTCCCTCATTGCCTAAAGGATTTGTGGTGATGGACGCGCACTTCTCAAAGGTAAGCGGTTGATTGTGCCAGAGCGGTTGGAATTGCCGTGACGTGAAGGCTTTCTTCTTAACTCGGTGCACCACACCAAGCAACACTTCGCGTGGCGCACGATTTGTCTTCATGCTGAGATTGGTAGACCCCTGACGAAACTGAAGTGTATGCTGTGATTGGATGTTTCGAGGCGCATTTTGCGTCTCATCATTTACGGGCAAACTCCTAAAGCACGACCAAGTCAGTCGCGATTTTGATGGTGTCGGCTCGTTCAACCTAGGGGATTGTATGACTGAACGCGGCGAAGAAGACTTCCACGTTGTCGACCTGGATGACGACCTGGTTCAACAGGCCTTTAAGGACGCTGGTGTACATGAGATCAGCGAGGAGGAGCTGGAAGATTGGTTGCTGGAAAATGAACCTGACCTCCCGGCTGAAGAGACCAAGCGGATAGCCCAGGGCTTGGATGCTTACCCATTCGATCCGGATGACATGTTCGTCAAGCACGATGCTGCCGGGAAGCCGATCGAATACACCCGTCGCGACATCGTTTCCGTTGTCAGTGAGTGGTACGTTCGCCAAGACCGCTTCTTCTACGACATCGACACGCCGGAGGCGAGGCTCTCAAAGGTCGATTTCATGCAGGCCTTGGCCATCCGCATCCGCTCCACGTTCACGGGCTTCAAGCTGACACCGGATGTCTACAAGTCGATGTTGGATGTGCTGATCAATTCCCCCACGGTTGCCCCTGGTCTGACGATCCCTGTGTGGAGTGGTCAGGTGGTCTGTGTACCCGGTAACCGCGAGCGGCTCATCTTCGACAACGGGCTGGCAACAATCAATGCGTGGCGCGAACCCGCTTACCGCCG
>CANNCS010000114.1 GCA_947503115.1 uncultured Marivita sp. | reverse complement strand
GCATCATCGTCTCCCTTTTCAAAAAGGGAATCAGATCAGCTCAATAACTGAAACCAAGATGTGTGAATGTCATAGGGTGTCGCCCGAGTGCGTGGATCATGGTTTTTCGGCTTTCGGGTTGATTTGACCTGAACGCTTAGGAGCGCCCCATCGACATCTACCAAGATATCGTACGGCAGCCCTTGATCGCTCAGAAACGCGCGATAGCCGCTCATGATGAGGTCGGCACACACCAAGTGCTCCGCGGCTTTACCAACCTCCAGATCGTCACTGCATTCGACGTCAGGCCTTTCAAAATCGGCCCCTGGCAGATCAAATCCCATATGTTCAAACAGCGATTGTTGCATGCCCCGCCTCCCGTTTCCGTTCGACGTCTTCGAAGCTTTGCCCCGTTTCCGACAATTGCGCCTCACGGCCGGTGAACTCTTGCCAACGGCGTACGATGACATCGACATATTTCGGATCGAGTTCGATCAGCGATGCGTGGCGCCCCGTCTTTTCAGCAGCGATCAGCGTCGTGCCGCTGCCGCCGAACGGGTCGAACACCAGATCGCCTTTTCGGCTTGAGTTCCGGATAGCGCGTTCGACCAGCGCCACCGGCTTCATGGTAGGGTGCAGGTCATTCTTTGATGGCCTCTGAATGTTCCAGACATCCCCCTGGTCTCGATCGCCGCACCAGTGGCGCTTTACGCCCTCAGGCCAGCCATAAAGGATCGGCTCGTACTGGCGCTGGTAATCAGCGCGGCCCAGTGTGAACCTGTCCTTCGCCCAGATAATGAAGGTCGACCAATGGCCGCCTGCGGACTTGAATGCTGCCTGCAGCGTCTGCAGCTCGCTGGACGACATGCAAATATAGACCGCGCCGTCCGTGTGGGTGTTGATCAGCACGCATGCGTCGTAGAGGAACTGGCCGAATGCGTCGCCCAAAGCGTCGTTCTTTATCCGACGGCCCTTGCCGGCTTTTTCGGCCCCAACACCCCCGGCATAATCCACGTTATAGGGCGGATCGCAAAAACAAAGGTCTGCCTTCACGCCCCCAAGTACCTTCTCGTAGTCGGTCACGACCGTGCTGTCGCCGCAGAGCAGCCGGTGGTTGCCGAGTAACCAGAGGTCGCCCGTGCGGCTGATCGGATCCTCGGGGATTTCCGGAACATCGTCCTCACCCTCTTGGGGGCCGGCGCCGTCCTCAAGGCTGGACATCAACGCGTTGAGCTCGTCGTCGCTGAAGCCCGTGAGGCCAAGATCGAAATCCGCCTCCAGCAGGTCAGCCAGTTCGAGGTTCAAGAGGTCCTTGTCCCACTCGGCATTCTCGCTGGAGCGGTTGTCCATGATCCGGAAGGCGCGGGCCTGCGACACTGTCAGCCCCTTGGCGACATGCACCGGCGCAGTCTTGATGCCGAGCTTAAGCGCCGCTTCCAGCCGCGTGTGCCCGGCGAGAACCACCATCGCCTCATCCACCACGATGGGTTGGCGCCACCCAAATTCCTGGATCGAGGCCGCGACCGTCGCGATCGCCTGCTCGTTGCGCCGCGGGTTGCGCGCATATGGAATGATCTGCTCGAGCGGCAGGTCGACGACGTCCATGGTGATGTCCTTAGGGATGCCCGAAAACGAAATGGGGTCGGATCCCCGTTTCGGTTCAGGCGGGGTTTGTCAGGCCGTCAGGCCTTTGTTTTATTGGGGTTCACCTCAAAGCGAAACGAAACGGGTATTTTCAGGGGTGTCACTGGGAAACCCTCGGGCCTCGCCCCCCCCGAATACGGTCACGAACAGGAGGGACCCGTTCAATTTCAATGGGTTGCGAGCCATGGCATTTGCGGCGGAGACGGTTTTCTTGGAAAGCCGGTCACCGGTTGCGCTGCTTCAAACCACCCATGTCCAGAACGGAAACGGGGAGAGACGTCGTCCCGACGCACTCTCCCCATTATGCCTTTCAGGTAGCACGGATTTGTTGCAGATGTCGAGAAGAAAAATGTTGCAAGCCGTTGGACTCACTGATGATTCAGTCGATCTGCGATCTTGGCCAACGACACCTGCCACCTCCGCCACGCAGTAGTACGATCCACCCCCAACTCGCCACTGATCTCTTTCCAAGGGCGGCGGGCCGCCCGCCACCAGATCAAGCGACGTTCGTCCACGCCGATCCACAGCACCCAGTCGAAGGTCTGCTCGAGCTGGGTGATCGCGGCGGTCGACGGCCATACCCGCATCGGCTGCGGCTCCATCGCGAGTATCTCTTTCTCCGACCGCACGATCTGAGGCCATGCGTTGAAGTATCCCTGCACCCTCACCGGCGGCAGCTTGCGCAGGGTGCGGAACGCCTCCTCGAAATGATCGGCGACGTCGTCGGCGGTCCAGGTGCGATCAACCATGGCGCGCCTCTTTGGTCGAGGCCCACTTGCCATAGAGCTTCGTGCCAAGCTGTTCGACGAGTTCGCGCTCGGGCCAGGTGAGGCGCTCGTCCTCGACGGAGACGGCGAGCAGACCCTCGTCATGCCAGCCCTCACGCTTGACCAGGTCAGGGTCGCGCCGCCGGCCACCATAACCCTTGGGCGTGAACCGCATCGCCTTCATGATGCACCTCCTGCGTCGGCGCTGTTTTCTGTGAGAGAAAAATCGACAAGTGCATCGTCCGGCACCTGACCCCCATCAAAACCCGCGGCGTCGATTTGGTCATTTTCTGAAAATGCCTCCGCACGGTTTGCGGTGCGTTTCAAGCCAAGGCGCCGCCCATGTTCTCGTCGCGCCTCGCTGACAGGTCCTGTCCACGGATTTCTGCCCATCCGAAACGGCCAGCTGGGGCAGCCGACGGCAGTGCAAAGCCGCACCTCCTGCGCAGAGTCGTTGCAGCAATCGAGGCACTTGAGGCGCAGTGCACGCAGGGGCGAGACCCATGTATGGCCCAGTTGGGTCAATTCATCCGCCAACATGCTGCGCGGATCGCGCCCCACATCAAAGCCGTCGCGGCGCTCGAGGCCGAAATGGTGATTGCGTTTCATGCCACACCTCCCTGAGTCTCGCGCAAACGTTCAAGTCGACGCCGCTCCAGATCCCGTTTGAGATCGATCTGGCTCTGACCCGTTTCACGATCGATGTGGCTCCCTTCGCCATGGCGAGCCTTTGCGATCAGAGCATTTGCGATTTTGCCTTGCACTTCGAGCATGGCGTATTGCGCCGATGCCCCCATCAGCGGGGCCAGATATGTGGACAAAAAGGGCAGCCAATCCTTGGGATGGATCACGACGATCTGTTCGACCAGGGCCAGCGGCGTCTCGATGATGACAAACATACCGGTCGTCGCACTCGGCCAGAACCGGATCTCGAGACCTGCAGTGCACAGCCCCGCCTCCGTCAGCAGGCTGTACTCGCACTCGAGCACACGCTCAAAGGCCCGGTGCCAGTCGACGCGTTCGGTCTCGCTGATACGGCAGGCCTCATGATACCAGTCAGGCAGATCCACGTCGTAAAAACGCCCGGCCTCGAACACGCGCAATGTGTCGAAACTCATGTTCAGTCCTCCTCTCTGTGGTTTCGGGTTGGTGGTTGGTGCAAGTTGAAGGGTGCCACCGCATCCAGACGCGCAGACAGCGCGTCGAGCGCAGCGCGGCGGCTGGCGAGCACAGTCTGCATGCTGCTGGTCAGGCGCGATCCAAGGCCGTCAATCCGTTCCTGGTGTGCGGCTTGTGCGTCGGCCAGCGGTGCGATATCGAATTGGGCCAGCGGCCCGAGGCGATTGGTCAGCCAGACTTCCGGATCGGGGATGCGGGCAAGATCGACGCGGGCAGTGCGCGCGCGATGACCGCCGCCTTCCGGCCGGTAGGTCACCTCCACGGAGGAAGGGGACATTCTGCTATTATAGAGGTCTCTACAATAGTCATTTGTCCCCTTCCTCTGGCCGTCTTTCTTGGCTGCCTCGCGGCTCGGCCACAGATCCGGGAAGCAGGCCGCCATGTCGGCCGCGTTCTCGAGCACGATGCCCGCGAGCGCCATGAGATCGCGCCGGGTGGGCTGAAGGTCGGACCAGGCCACCAGCGCGTCGACGGTGACCGGCAGGACCACATCGGTGAGCAGGTCGATTTCCAGCGGATTGACGGCGGTGCGGTTGACGCCGCGCCCGCGCCCGATCGCCTGGATCAGCTCGCCTTCGCAGATGCTCCAGCGCACGGCCTCGGCGATGGGATCGGCATGTGCTTCCATCGCGATCGCCGCTGTCCGACCGCCCGCGAGCCGTACGCGGCGCTCGACCATCGGATACCACCAGCCTGCGTCCTCCGGGTTGGAAGCCGGCACGCGGCCTGTCAGCGCCATTGCCAACAGTTCCACGGTACGTGGGGCGGGCAGCGTGCGGCCCAGCACGACCATGCCACCGATCCCGCCCCAGCGGTCGAGCCCGCTCAGCGCGTTGAAATGTACCGCCTCGACCCGCGGGGGCAGCCCGGCGGACCTGAGCACGTCGATGGCCGCCTTCTGTCCCACAATGAGCAGATCAACCGCCTGGCCTGGCCGATGACACTGCAGGGCCCGAAGCTGGATCCAGGCGCGGAGGTCGCGCAGCCGGGTTGCCGCGGCCTTGCGGTCCCGGTCCGGCGCCTGCGCTGTGGGCGTCAACGCACGTGCCGAGGTTGGACTTTTCGTCACCTGACGGATGCGAACGTGCGGCTGGCACGCAGAAACGGGCGCACCGAGGTCGATGCTTGGCAGATAGGTCTGAACAAGTTCGGGCCTGAGCGTTGCATCGAGATGCAGGATCGGTGCTGCCCCGGCCCAGCCGGCCCGCATGCAGCCACGCCAACGAAGGCACAAAGCGCGGACAGAGCCGGACTCGGTCCTCACATGCGTCAGTTCAGCACCCGCCGCATCGTGACCGACCTCCAAGGCCTCGGCCAGAATTTGCCACATCGTGGCGCAGCGCCCGGGCGGTGCCCATGGTTCTCCTTTGGCTGGGAGCACGGCCTCGATCCGTTTGCGCCGCTCTGCAGGCGACATGCCCGGCAGCAGCCCCGCGTTCCGCATGCGGCGGTGTTCCAATCCTGCTGCATGACGACATTCCTCGGATGTTAACCCGACAGCTTGCAGTAATCCGACCCGCAGCGCACCTGGCTCAGACAGCTGCAGAGCCTTCCAGAGACGACCGCGCGAGGCCACCAGGTCTGCCGTGGCGCCAAGGTCAATTTTCCCCTTCTTTCCATAGCAGATGAGGGAAGTACGACCGGGCTCGAGGCCATACTGCGTCAGGGTAGTCTTGCCATCGGGCCCCCGCAGGCCCGACTGCCAGAAGGCCTCGTCGATAACGAGCAGTCCTACCTCGCCGATCGCCTCGGGTTTCATATGGAAGAGGCTGTCATGGGCGCAGACGACGACGTCGGCAGCCTGTGCGATGGGTTTTTGTTTCTGATACCCGCAGTCGCGATAATGAGCGCACAGATACAGGGTCCCGCCCCGCTTCACCTTGCAGCAGCTCTGCTCGACCGGATGCTCGATCTCCAGCGCATCGAAGGTGGCCTCGGCGTCGCGGCACATCAGCTGATCTGGGTTAGAGGGTACGGGATCGGGCGCGGTACGGCCCTTCCAGAGCATGGCGCGCAGCCCGAGCGCAGCGAAGGCGGCAACCTGTTCGGCGCCAAGATCATGTCGAGGCACCGCATAGACAACCTTACGCCCCCCGAGCCCGCCCGAGGCAACAAGATCGGCGATTGCGGAGCGGGCGCTGGAAGACTTGCCGAGACCAACATCGACAGGCAGGCCGAGGAGCGGCGGGAGGGCGGCGCGTGCCACGATGTTGAAGTCCAGCGGATCGGGGTCTGCGTCGGTATTTTCTGCGGCTTCCTGCGCCGCCTCGACGGCGGCCCAGTACTCTGGGATCGCAGCCATGAAGTGGTCGATGGCATCGACGAGGCTGGCGCGCGCCTCGTCGGGCGTGAGGACCGGCGCCGGATAGGTCGGCGGCGGCGGCGGGATCCGGGCTGCGCTTGCGACCAGCGCCACAACGGCGCAGGGCCCCTCGGCACAGAAGAGGTCATTCGCATCGCCCGGGCTCTCCGGCACCGCGAGGCGGCCATCGACGGCAAGCGCGACCTTGCGTGCGGCCTCGACGCCAGGATTGCCGTCGCGGTCGGGCTTTGCGTCGTTATCGGCGACAAGGACGAGATCGGAATCGGGGAAGCGCGCTCGCAACGCCTCCGCGACGGGCATCAGGTTGCCCGCATCCATGGCCGCGACGACCATCTGGCCGGTTGCCATGTGCAGGCTGGCGCCGGTGGCCCAGCCTTCGCAGATCAGGACCGGGCCTGTAGACACCGCGAGCGGCGCGGGCTCCGCGCCAACCACCGCGAAATGACCTTTCTTCGCGCCGCCGGCGAGGTAGCGCTTGGCCCCATCGGGTGCGATGAACTCGACGCTGTGGATCTGGCCGTCGATGTCCTGCAGCGGGACGACAAGCCGGCGGCTCGCGTCCATGCGCAGGGCGAGCGGCGTAGCCCGCTTGCTCACAAGATAGGGGTGATCCTCCGGGGCAGGACGCACACTTTTCCAGATCCGGGAAGCGCGTGCGGCAGCATCAACCGTCCGGTTGGGCGCGGGCACGGCATGATCGGCAGCGTCACTCTCGGACGGCGCCTCGGCCGGTGCCCGTTGCGGCTTGTCAGGATCGTTTGCTGGCATGGCAGGTGGAACAGCCCGGCGGCCCGGCACCTGATGGCGCGCCCCCATGCCGATCCGGTCGGAGATCCATTCGGCGGCATCCTCGCGGCGCATGCCAAGATCGCGACCGACCAGCTCCGGGAACCAACCGCCTCGACCTTCCTCGTGGTCGAACCACATGCCGGCACGCGCGCCGGAGACGACCAACGAGAGGCTGCCCTTGCGGCCCCAGCGCCACTCCTGAACGCCACGGACAGTGGGCTTGCCCAACAGCTCGACCGCGAGCTCCGGCACCCGTGCGCGCAGTTCTTCGTCGAAGGCCTGCCAGTCCCGCCCGTTCATCGCCGTCCCCGCAGAACGGGTGCATGCATGACGGTCGGCCGGAGGGCCGGGGCAGCATGGCGCAGGAGTTGGCGAAGAGGGGCGGACACGGGGCTGCACAACCGGATGAGGGGCGTCGTTGCCCTCGGTTCTGCCGCCCTGCAGGCCACCGCCGCGACGTTGAAACCGGTCCGCCCGGATTTTGGCCACGACACAGGAAAGGGGTGAGCCCTTCCCGTAATGCATTGTAAACATGAAGGATAAAGGGTGGACCCCAGACCCCGAAACCGCCTACTATCGGGCTGGCGAGACCACGCAGCGCGGAGGTGGGGTGACCCCTTCGAAACCCGAATCAGGTGAACGGTTCCACCCACTCAAGGCCTGTGGCGGAACGGCTGGACCCCCAACCAAGCACCCTCGTCCCTGGAAGCGCCAGCCTGGTGCTTCAGGATTCTGAGCAAGGCGCCCTTGGCCGAAACCGTTGGGCCCAACGACGGTTTGCAGGGACATCACACGGCCGCGACACGGTCGTCACAGGCAGTGTTGGAACTGCCAACAGTGCTCAGACGGGTTCCAACCTCGTTTACGGGGGAAATGAGGTTCATCCGGCGCTCACGTTCGCTGGCCGCTCACAGGCTGCGGACGCATCCCCTACTCGGAGCCCTTCACGACGATCCTGCGCAATTCCGCACGGGTAGGTTCCGCGCCACGCTGAAGGCGTCCATCAAGCGCAGGACGCAGGATGCCAAGATCAGCACCACCTGCGGTTAAGGAGGGCGTCGTGTATCCGGCCACGCCGGAGGCCGAGGTCAGCGGAGGTAGTGGTGTTGTGCTTGTCAACACCACTCTCCCAGCTTTTCCACCTCACCCCGCGTCCGGGCCTCATCATGTTCATCATCCAGATGCCAACGCCCATCTACCCCGGAACCAGCCCCTTGATCTGCTTTGCTCGGGCATTTGGCTGCGCCGGCAAGCTTGAGGACTTCGGCGGGCAAAAGCCGTTGGGACCGTCAACGGCTTTTCTTGGCCATCTGTTTTTGTTCGATACCAAATATGCCGCATCACCATTATGCGGAGTTCTGGGTTTCAAGCTGTTGTTCTGCTGAATCATTTTCGGTTTTCCGCTTTGGATAATCATGATGCCTCTGCTCTCAACCGCAGAACGACATCGCCCATGAACTCCCCCCTCGAACTCTCCGCTCGGCGATCCGATCGACGAGCGGCTGGACCTGCTTACGCCTGTCGCTTGCGCGCTTTATGCTGGCCGGGACGGAAAGGTCTGGGTGGAAATCGCAGTTGGCAGACAGAAGCGACATTGAGGCGGAGTTGGCGCGGGTTCGGGCCCGTCTGGCCGATCTGGATGTCGAACGAGTGCAGCTTCAGCGCGACGTTGCAGCTCTGGAGGCTCGTCTCGCTGCAGAGCACGTGCCGGCAGTGAGACAATCCTCATTCGAGAACGCCCCTGTCACTAATTCCTCGCCGTCGCGCGACAAGGTCGATCTGTTCCGACGGCTGTTTGCCGGTCGGCCTGACGTGTTCCCAGTGCGATGGGAAAACAGAAAGACTGGTCGCTCAGGGTATTCGCCCGCCTGCGCCAACGAATGGGTGAAAGGGATCTGCGGCAAGCCGAAGGTCAAATGCGGAGAATGCCCCCATCAGAAGTTCATCCCGCCGAATGAAAGCGTCATAGAAAAACACCTGCGCGGCGACGATGGTCGGGGCGGGGATTTTGTCGCTGGCGTCTATCCGTTGCTGCCCGGCGATACATGCTGGTTCCTGGCTGCGGATTTTGACAAGGCGTCCTGGGCTGAAGACGCCAATGCGCTGCTTGAAACCTGCCGGGGGAAGGGCGTGCCCGCAGCGTTGGAACGGTCGAGGTCAGGAAACGGAGGGCATGTCTGGATCTTCTTCTCTGAATCGGTCTCCGCTCGTTTGGCACGCCAGCTTGGATCCGTCCTGATCACGGAAACGATGGAGCGACGGCCTGAAATCGGCTTCGCCTCCTATGATCGGCTGTTTCCGAACCAGGATACGATGCCGATTGGCGGCTTCGGAAATCTGATCGCGCTGCCGCTCCAAAACACCGCACGCAAAGTGGGCAACAGCGTCTTTGTGGACGCGGACATGCAGCCACATGATGATCAGTGGGCCTTTTTGTCTTCCTTGCCGAGAATGACGATGGCGGCGGTGACCGACCTCGTCGAAGCGGCAGAGCATTCCGGGCGAGTGCTGGGCGTCCGCATGCCGGTGGAAGACGAGCAAGCAGACGAACCGTGGAAAATGTCGCCCTCGCGCCGCACTATACCGACCCGACTGGATGTGCCCGTCCCGCAGACAATCAAGGTGACGGTCGCGGATCAGATTTACATTGACCAGTCCGACCTTCCATCAGCCATGATTGCCCAACTGGCGCGACTGGCCGCGTTCCAGAACCCCGAATTTTACCGCGCACAAGCGATGCGGTTGCCGACATTTGGAAAGCCGCGCATTGTGTCCTGCGCCGAGTTTCATCCCCGGCACATCGCACTGCCGCGTGGCTGCTTTGACGAGGTGGCCGGGTTCCTCGCCGATCACGGAGCGAAGGTTGAACTGGAGGATTTGCGTGAGGAAGGCACCGCAATACCGGAGACTGTGCGGTTCCGCGGTGAACTCCGCCAGCAGCAGTCGCGGGCATTCGATGCCCTTATCAAACACGATACCGGCGTGCTGGCAGCCACCACCGCCTTCGGCAAGACTGTCGTGGCCTCGGCGCTGATCGCGCATCGCAACCGCAACACGCTGGTTCTGGTTCACCGCCGGGAATTGCTGAGCCAATGGGTTGAACGGCTTGGCTCGTTCCTACAGCTTGATCCCAAGCAGATCGGCACCATCGGCGGCGGGAAACGCAGACCCACCGGTGTGATCGACGTGGCGCTGATCCAGAGTCTCGTTCGCAAGGGTGAAGTTGACGACATCGTTGCCGATTATGGCCATATTGTCGTCGATGAATGCCATCACCTGTCCGCTGTGAGCTTTGAGGTTGTCGCCCGCAGATCGAAAGCGCGCTATGTTGTCGGCTTATCGGCAACCGTAGCCCGAAAGGACGGGCATCATCCGATCATTTTCATGCAATGCGGCCCCGTGCGCCATCAGGTAAGCGCCAAATCGCAGGCCGCCGAAAGTGGCCTTCGCCACCGGGCGCGGGAACGTCACACGAGATTCCGGTTGCCGGACGCGCTCGCCATGGCCGAACGCCCGTCCATGCCTGCAATCTATGCAGCACTGGCAGAGGACGAGGGCCGAAATGATCTGATCTTCGACGACGTGCTGAAATCGCTTGAGGCCAAGCGCTCGCCGATTGTTTTGACCGAACGAAAGGACCACCTCGACTATCTCCAGAAACGGTTCTCAAGGTTTGCCAGAAATATCATCGTGCTTCGGGGCGGCATGTCGGCAAAGGACCGAAAGGCAGCGCAAGCGGCATTGAGCGTTGCCGATGATGAAGAACGGCTGATACTCGCGACAGGTCGCTACATCGGCGAGGGCTTCGATGATGCTCGTCTCGATACCCTGTTTCTGACCATGCCGATCGCCTGGAAGGGCACGCTGGCGCAGTATGTCGGTAGATTACACCGGCAACATGACGACAAGAAAGACGTGCTGGTGGTCGACTATGTTGATAGTTCGGTTCCGGTTCTCGCGAGAATGGCGGCGAAGCGACGAACAGGTTACCGGGCTCTCGGCTATGTCATGGAATAGCGCCCCGCAGAAAGCGGGACACCATTCTTGCTCGAGCGTTCAGGGACGTTGCGCGGCGACGGCAAGTTCGGCGGGGTGTTTCCGTTGGAAACACCCGATTCCTTTGGCTTGGATCAAGCCGAGTCACGTCCTCCGCCCGCCTTCTGACATCAGGTTCATTGGCAAAGCGCATCAGCCGGTGTAGCGCAGATCCGGCCCGAGCACCCGCTTGGCACCGCCGCGTTGCGCAGACGGCAGCCGGATCAGCGTGGCCATCGCGTCAGCAAGCTTGTTGGACACCGGTGCTCCCTCAATCTTCTGCTCAAGAAACCAGTCCATCAGGCATTCCTTCTTGCCCTGGTTCCCCGGCGAAATCCCGAAATGCGCAATCGCAGCCTGCATCAGCTCGAGATAAGGCGTTGTATAGGGTGGCGCCTCTGCACCATCGGCAGGGTGGACGACTTCGGGCACGTAGTCCGGCCAGATCGCCTTCACAAGAAAGCGCGGCATGCGGGTCTCGATGAACTCCCAGTCGCGTGCCGTCAGTCGATCATAGTACGGAGAATACTGCCCCTCTCGCCATTGCTCAGGACGAATGCTGGTGTGGTATCCCGAATGCAGACCGAAACCGCTTTCAAGACCCTGAGCCCAACCAGTTCGGGTCTCGGTGAAGCGACCTTGCGCTAGCAGGTCTCCGTCCCGCAGCGCCACGAGCAACTCTTTTTGCGCCTCAGATTTCCATTTTTCCAGAGGGTCTTGTGGCGGTCGCCATTCGCCATGCGTGGTCTCAGTCTTTTGGGAAAGCCTAGCGGCTTCAGTCGCGCGCCGGGCGATCGTGACATTTTGCACATGGGCCAACGCCTCTGCATAACTCCATTGGGTACGATCGAGCGTCTGCAGCGACATCGGCGGCCTCCTGATTCATCTGGGTTTCGCCGAACATAACGGGAACGAATAGACCCCTCAACCCTTTGCGATGTTACAAGGGTTGAGGGGTTCACCCTTGCCGGCAAGTGATGGGCTGACCGGTTCCAAGGTCGCAGACAGCAGTACTATCGGTCACCCATGGGTCATGATGTACGATCCAAAACCCAACCGCCACCCCAATCCCCTCCACACCGACCGCATGACGGCGCATGAGCGCCGCACCGAGCTCCATGGCCTGCTGGCCAGGGCCGCGCTGCGACTCATGGGCCGCGATCGCGACCATCCATCCCGGAATAACGGAGACGGTTCGCTACACTTCCCGCCCAAACAGAGCGGTACTGCAACTCCAACTCAGAGGAGATCCGCATGACAACACACGAACCCATCCTTGCCCGCCTGGCCGCGCTGAAGGCGATGTCGGTGAACGAGCTGAAAGCCGAGTGGCAAGAGCTCTTTGCCGCACCCGCCCCAAACAACAGTCGCACGTTTCTGGAAAGCCGCCTCGCTTATCGGATCCAAGAGCTGACCTATGGTGGCCCGGACAAGCAAACGCGACGGCTCCTGGACCTGCTGGCCGATGAAGTCGAGGGCACGCTGACGCGCAAGGCCCAGATTGCTGACCTGCGGAACCCTGTGGTGGGCACCAAGCTCATCCGCGAATGGGATGGCGTCGCCCACACTGTTACCGTGCTGAAAGACGGCTTCGATTGGGGCGGGCAGCGCTACAAATCGCTCTCGGCAGTTGCCCGCGCCATCACCGGCACCCGCTGGAACGGCTATCGCTTCTTTGGCCTGCGCGAGCGGAAGCGAGGTGAAGCATGAAAGACGTGACCATAAAACCCACCCGCCGCCTGCGCTGTGCCATCTACACCCGCAAATCGAGCGAGGAAGGCCTCGAGCAGGAGTTCAACAGCCTCCACGCCCAGCGGGAAGCATGCGAGGCTTACATCGCCAGCCAGAAGTCTGAAGGCTGGGCCTTGGTGCGCGACCAATATGATGACGGGGGGATTTCCGGCGGGACTTTGGAGCGCCCGGGACTGCAGCAGTTGCTGGCCGACATTGAAGATGGGCTGGTTGATGTGGTCGTTGTTTACAAGATCGACCGCCTCAGCCGCTCACTGATGGACTTTTCCAAGCTGGTCGAAGTTTTTGACCGGAACGGCGTCACCTTTGTCTCCGTCACCCAGTCCTTCAACACCACGACCTCCATGGGGCGGCTTACGCTGAACATCTTGCTCAGCTTCGCCCAGTTCGAGCGCGAAGTCACCGCAGAGCGTATCCGCGACAAGGTGAAGGCTTCGCGTATGAAGGGCATGTGGATGGGCGGATACGTGCCCCTCGGCTACGACGTCATCGGCCGCAAATTGGTGATGAACGAAGAGGAAGCCGCCAAGGTCCGCATGGTGTTTGAAAGATTTGTGGAGGTTGGATCCGCGACCGTTCTGGCACGCGAGTTGCGAAGCGATGGGTTCCGAAACAAGCAGGGCACACTGATCGACAAGGGCTACCTCTATCGCCTGCTAAACAATCGCGTCTACCGCGGTGAAGCCGTCCACAAAGGCAAGTCCTATCCCGGTGAGCACGAGGCCATTATCGACGCGCGGCTTTGGGAGCAGGTCCATGACATCATGGGCGAGAGCCCCCGAAAACGGGCCAACAACAGCCGGACGCAAACGCCTGCGCTGCTCAAAGGATTGCTCTTCACCGCCACAGGGGCTGCGATGACCCCATCCAGTACCAAGAAGGGAACCCGCAGATATAGGTACTACGTGTCGATTGACCTTCTGAAGAACCGGGAGACACCCGAGGATGGCATCCCGAGACGCTTGCCGGCCGACACCGCTGAGGCAGCCGTCATCACGGAAATCCGCCGTGTTCTGCGCACGCCAGAAACCACGGCGCAGGTCATTGCTGCGCTCGACCGCGAGGACATCCCTGAAGCAGATGCCATTGACGCGCTGCAACAGTTTCCCAAGCTTTGGGATCAGCTCTTTCCGGGCGAACAGGCCCGCATCATTCAACTGCTCATCCGGCGCGTCACAGTGACTGCTGAAGGCCTCGTGATCGACTTGCGGACCGACGGGATAGCCGGTGTCATGCGGGAGATGATGACCCCACGCCAGCTTGAGGCCGCGGAATAATGGCCGCGCCCGACACCATCCAGGTTTTCGTCCCCCTCAAGGTGCGGAAGAAAAACGGGCGGCCCAAGATCTTGCCGCCCGCCGATTACCTGCCCAGCGAGGATAACACCCAAGATCCGCACATCTTGCGGGCCATCGGCCGCGCATGGGCATGGCGGCGGCGGATGGAAGC
>CANNCS010000113.1 GCA_947503115.1 uncultured Marivita sp. | reverse complement strand
TAGACATCTGAACGAAATCAGACCAATACCTCAAACAGACGCCCCGAAATCAGCGACTTTTTCAACGGAATCGGCTCACAGCAGCCATTCGCCACTTCGCATCGCACCCTACTCCACCGCCCGATACCAAGCCACGATCTGTGCCCGCGCTTCGCCATCCATCTGGATCGCGTTCGGCGGCGGCATGGCGTGGGACCGTCCCGCCTGTAGGTAAATCTGGTGCGCGTGCTGCGCCACGTCCGCCTCGGTTTCCAGATAGACACCCTTTGGCGCCCAGCGAATGCCGTCCCACAAAGGCTCGCGCGCGTGGCACATCGAGCAATTGCCCTGCACCACGTTATACGCATCTTCGAACCCGTCGGCCGAAGCAAAGCGCATCTCGAACTCGGTCATCGGACGCTCTGCCGCCTCGTCATAGGTTTCGGCCCCGCCCAGCGTCGACAGCCACGCGATGGTGACGAAAATCACCGCCGTCACCGCCCAGGTCCAGTTCGGCTGGCCTTTGCCCGCGTGCATGGAGTTGAAGTAATGCCGGATCGTCACCCCCATCAGGAACACCAGCGACGCGATCAACCACGCGAACTCGGTGCCAAAGGCCAGCGGGTAGTGGTTCGACAGCATCAGGAAGATCACCGGCAGCGTCAGGTAGTTGTTATGGGTCGAGCGCAGCTTGGCAATCTTGCCGTACTTGGGGTCCGGCGTGCGCCCCGCCTTGAGGTCGGCCACGACAATCCGCTGGTTCGGCATGATGATGAAGAACACGTTGGCCGTCATGATGGTCGCCGTGAACGCCCCCAGATGCAGCAGCGCCGCACGGCCCGTGAACACCTGATCATAGCCCCACGCCATCACCACGAGGATCGCAAACAAAAGCAGCATCAAAACGGTAGGCTGTTCGCCCAGCGCGGATTTGCACAGGAAATCATAAAGCAGCCAACCGATCGTCAGCGACAGCGCCGAGATCAAAACCCCCTGCCAAAGCGCTAGATCAGCCTTGGTCGGGTCGAGCAAATACAGCTCACCCCCAACCCAGTAGACGATCATCAGCAAAGCGGCCCCCGAAAGCCATGTCGTATAGCTCTGCCATTTGTGCCAGGTCAGATGCTCGGGTAGGCGCGCTGGGGCGACGAGGTATTTTACCGTATGGTAAAAGCCGCCGCCGTGGACTTCCCACTCTTCGCCATAGGCCCCTTCGGGCATGTCTTTGGCAGGCTTCAGCATCAAGTCCAGCGCGATGAAATAAAAGCTCGCCCCGATCCACGCCATTGCCGTGATGACATGCAACCACCGCACCGCAAAGGCGATCCAGTCCCAGAGAACGGCGAAATCATACATGGCGAAAGGCTCCCGTTGACAGTTGCCACCAACCTAGCGGCAGAGCCATTCTTCTGCTATTCCGATGAAAACCCAAGCTGTATCAAAAATCTCCAAAGAATGTCCTATCTCGACAACATCAGAACCTTCGTTCGTGTCTACGAATTGGGCAGCATGTCCGCCGCCGGTCGCGATTTGCGCATTTCGCCCGCCGTCACCTCGACGCGGATTGCCCAGCTTGAGGAACATCTGTCTGTCCGCCTGTTTCAGCGCACCACCCGCAACCTGACCCCCACCGAACAGGGTCGGCTGTTCTACACGGGTGCCGTCGAAGTGCTCGAAGCGGTCGAGTCGGCAGAGGCGCAGGTCGTCGACATCACGGAAAAACCGCGGGGGTCGATCTATGTAGCCGCTCCTTTGGGTGTCGGTCGCCGTCTTATCGCGCCGCAGGTGCCCGCTTTTATCGAGCAATACCCTGAGGTTTCCGTACGATTGCGCCTCACAGACCGTAAGGTTGACCTGACCACCGAAGGCCTCGACCTCGCGATCTTCCTTGGCGAACCCGAAGACAGCACGCTGCGGATCCGCAAGATCGCCGATGTCGATCGGGTGCTGTGTGCCGCACCCGGCTATATCAAAGCCCGTGGCATGCCCAATTCTGGCGACGATCTTCTGAGCCAGAACCACGAATGCCTGAACCTGCGCTTTCCGGGGGCCACCGAATTCCAATGGCGGCTGCACACCAGCGATGGACCCAAGCGTTTCAAGGTCCGTGGACGGTTCGAATCCGACGATGGCGACGTTCTGACCGATTGGGCATTGGATGGTCAGGGCATCGCACTCAAACCCGTGTTCGAGGTTGCCGACCACCTGCGCGCAGGGCGTCTTGTTGTTGTGGCCAAGGACACACCACCGGTTCCGGTACAGATGGCCTGTCTGTTTACCCATCGGCGCAGGCAAGACCCCAAAACCCGGCTTTTCATGGATTTTGTCATCGGCCGCATCGGGACGGCGATCAAAAGCGCCTGACCGATGGGTCGCCAAACACCACGATTTCCCGCCACGTGCCACAAGACCGCGCAGCGCAAACCTATTTCCCGCCTTCTGTGTTGAACCTGACCCGCAAAACAAACCAAAGAATGCGGGTCAGTACCGATGTTCTTCGCCTGACCCGTATTCCAGCCAAGCCCGTTCTTCGGGCGTCAGGTGTGCGTCCATCATCGCATCATAAGCCGCCAACTCGGCCTCGGTTAGCTTGCCGTGCCATTTCTCATTGGTGCCGCTGTGAAAGAACGCCGAATCCGATTTCATAAAACCCTTCCCACCCGAGGGCGCATACTGGTCTGCGTGGGCCTTCATGTTGTCGAAGGTCGCCGCCTGAACAAGCTCTGCCATCACCGCATCGGAATACGATAGGCCCAAGAGGTCTGCGACCTTGGCAAACGTCCCCGGTAAGTCCCGCTTCATGTCAGTGTAATGAAACAGCGCCACGTTGCGTCGGTCGGCCAAGACCTTGGCCGCCTTGTAGTGCCGAAGGATATGCGCAAGCGGCATGGCGTCGGTATCAAATCCCTCAGCGCCGCCATCCAGAAACCGCCGAAAGGTCACACCGTCGGTATCATCTTCGGGATACCACATGTCGAACCACGGCATCGGGATATTCCGCACATGGTTTCGGTACGAAAAATGCGCATCAAGCGGATGGCGGAACACGCACAGATACATCGCGTGATCACCCAGTGGCAGCCCATCCATCGGAGTATGGCTTTTCATGCTGCGCCGGTGGGTCATCGCCTCCAGCCGATCCGCAACCTCCGACATCTCACGGATGCGGATATCGACCCACGGCATTTTGACCGATAGTTCGGTCTCGACATCGGGATCGCCGGACAACAGCAGCGCCACGATGGTCTGCATCCATGTGGTCCCGCATTTAGGCGGTGTGACAACGAACACATCGTCTGGTCGGATCGTGACCATGTCCCAACGTCGATTGTCGGTCAGAGGGCCAAGATAGAGTTTTCTCTCGGTCATTCGCGGCGCCTCCTGCATACCGGCTCAGGAAACGCCGGGTTGCGCCAGAACGCAACGAAAAAGCGGTGCGCCTTCTCAGCTCCCTCGATAGGTCGAATACCCATACGGCGACAGCAACAGCGGTACGTGATAATGCGCCGCCGCGTCCGACATACCAAAGCGGATCGGCACTTGGTCAAGGAACAGCGGATCGTCCCCGGCCTGATCGGTCGCCCGCAAATAGTCTCCTGCAAAGAACACCAATTCATAGGTTCCGGTCTTGAACGCATCAACGGGCAAGATCGGACTGTCTGTGCGACCATCGTCATTGGTCACGGTCTCGGCGATCTTGCGATGTGAATTGCCGGACACATGATAAAGCGCGATCTTTAACCCCGCCGCAGGGCAGCCTTTGGCCGTATCCAGAACATGGGTGGTCAAATAGCCGGACATCGCGCTCTCCTGTGACTGACTGCCTCTTTATGCAGCCATCTTCGCAAAATGCGCAAACGATAAGCCATTTGAGACAGCTTTCGGGATTTCTTGAAAAACGATTTGGATTATTCGGATTACACAGACAACCGATCAGGAGGACACCGACGTGCAACGCTACCCCCGTGACATGACAGGATACGGCCCCAACCCGCCCAACGCCAATTGGCCCGGTGGTGCCAAGATCGCCGTACAGATCGTGATGAACTACGAAGAGGGCGGCGAGAACAACATCCTGCACGGCGATGCCGCGTCCGAGGCGTTCCTATCCGAGATCACCGGCGCACAGCCGTGGCCGGGTCAACGACACTGGAATATGGAGTCGCTCTACGAGTACGGATCGCGCGCTGGGTTCTGGCGGTTGCACCGGATGATGAAGGACATACCCATCACCGTATACGCGGTGACCAGCGCCTTGGCGCGTGCGCCTGAACAGGTCGCAGCGATGAAGGACGCAGGGTGGGAGATCGCCTCGCATGGCCTGAAATGGGTCGAACACAAGGACATGCCCGAGGCCGAGGAACGCGCCCAGATCGTCGAGGCCATTCGTCTGCACTCCGAAGTGGTCGGGGAACCGCCCAAGGGCTGGTACACCGGGCGCTGTTCAAACAACACGGTGCGTTTGGTGGCCGAACAGGGCGGGTTCGATTACGTCGCCGATAGCTATGCAGACGACCTGCCCTATTGGTCGCGCTTTGGCGACATCGACCAGCTCATCATGCCCTATACGATGGACTGCAACGACATGCGGTTCGGCATTCAGGCGGGCTATACCAACGGTGACCAGTTTGAAAGCTACCTCAAAGACAGCTTCGACTACCTCTACGGCGAAGGGGTCGAGGGCGCGCCCAAGATGCTCTCTATCGGTTTGCATTGCCGCATCGTCGGCCGCCCCGGTCGCGCCGCCGCTCTGAAACGTGCGCTGGATTACATGGCGGGACACGATGGCGTTTGGTTCGCCACCCGCCAGCAGATCGCGCAGCACTGGGCCAAAGAACACCCTGCCCCGACCGCGCAGCGCCCGTCCGATTTGGCCCAAGAGGCGTTCGTCGCGGCGTTTGGCGGTATCTTCGAACATTCCCCGTGGATCGCCGAACGCGCCTGCGCCTACGAATCCGGCCCGACCCATGACACCGCCCGCGGCGTGCACAGCCTGCTCTGCCGCGCCTTCCGCAGCGCCACTGCAGACGAACGCCTTGGCGTGTTGAACGCCCACCCCGATCTTGCCGGAAAACTCGCCGCCGCAGGACGGCTCACCGCCGAGTCGACTGCCGAACAGGCTGGTGCGGGCCTCGACATGTTGACCGACGACGAACGCGCCACGTTCCAGAAGCTGAACGCTGACTATGTCGCGCGCCACGGCTTCCCGTTCATTATCGCGGTCAAGGACAACACGAAAGCAACCATCCTCGACGCGTTCCACCGCCGCATCGAAAACGACCGCGACACTGAATTCGCCGAAGCCTACCGTCAGGTTGAACGCATCGCTGAACTCCGGCTCTTGGACAAGCTGGGCGCATGAGCCGTCAGATCTTCACAGAGCCGCTGACGGCCAACGCCTTCGCCCCGTTCGGAGACCTGCTAGATTGCGCAGGCGACCCGGACAAGCTCATCAATCAGGGCCTATGCGGCCGCTACCACGACCGCGCAACGCTCGACTTTTCGGGTGGCCGCGCCGGGATCAGCATCTTCAAGGCCGAGCTGCGCAGCCTGCCTTACACGCTCGACCTTCTGGAACGGCACCCGCTCGGCAGTCAGGCCTTTGTCCCGATGAGCCATGATCCCTTTCTGGTGATCGTCGCCACGGACGATGGCGGCGCGCCCGGCACGCCTCGGGCCTTCCTGACCCAAGCGGGACAGGCGATCAACTTTCACCGCAACACCTGGCACGGGGTTCTGACCCCGCTGTCCGGCACCGGCCTCTTTGCCGTCATCGACCGGATCGGGGACGGCGACAATCTGCAGGAACACTGGCTCGGCACCCCCTACGAGGTGGTCAACGGCACATAACGAACCGGCCGCCTTTGAGGAGAGGCGTCCGGCAATAATCAATGGTTACGAGGGAGAAGGAACCATGTCAGACGCATCCATCGGCACGCCGGAACAGCTCCGCGATCCGAATTACACACCCCCCATCGCCAAGGCTGTGCCTCTGGGCATCCAGCACGTTCTGGCGATGTTTGTGTCGAACGTCACCCCAGCGATCATCGTATGTGGCGCGGCGGGCTTCGGCTTTGGGTCAAACAGCCCCGATTTTCCGCAGATGATCTACATGATCCAGATGTCGATGTTCTTTGCCGGCATCGCCACACTGTTCCAGACCATCGGTATTGGTCCCGTCGGTGCGCGCTTGCCCATTGTGCAGGGCACATCCTTTGCCTTCATCCCGATCATGATCCCGCTGGTTGCGGGCAAAGGTGTTGATGCCATCGCCGTTCTAATGGGTGGCATCCTTGTCGGCGGCTTGTTCCACGCGTTCCTAGGCCTTTTCATCGGCAAACTGCGCTTTGCCCTGCCGCCGCTGGTCACCGGGCTTGTTGTCACCATGATCGGCCTCGCGCTGGTCAAGGTCGGCATCCAATACGCGGCAGGTGGCGTTCCCGCCATCGGGACCGAGGAATACGGCTCGCTCCTGAACTGGACGATGGCTGGCACCGTGATCATTGTCACGCTGGGGCTCAAGTTCTTCACCCGTGGTATGCTGTCGGTCTCCGCCGTTCTTGTGGGCCTCTTGGTTGGCTATGCGGTGGCCTTCGCTCTGGGTCAGGTGAATCTTGGCAATGTCGGCCGTGCGGCCAGCTTTGCCTTGCCGAACCCGCTGCATTTCGGTTTGGAATTCTCCTTTGCCGCGATCCTCGGCTTCTGCCTGATGTCCTTTGTCTCGGCGGTCGAAACCGTTGGCGACGTATCCGGTATCACCAAAGGCGGCGCAGGCCGCGAAGCCACGGATAAGGAAATCCAAGGCGCGACCTATGCCGACGGTCTGGGGACAGCGATCTCCGGCCTCTTCGGCGCTCTGCCCAACACCTCTTTCAGCCAGAACGTCGGCCTCATCGCCATGACCGGTGTAATGAGCCGCGGCGTTGTCACCATCGGTGCGATCTTCCTGATCCTCTGTGGTCTGATCCCCAAGGTTGGCGCGGTGATCTCGTCAGTGCCGATCGAAGTGCTGGGCGGCGGTGTGATCGTCATGTTCGGTATGGTTGTCGCAGCAGGCATCTCGATGCTGTCCGACGTCAACTGGAACCGCCGCAACATGGTGATCTTCGCGATTGCCTTGTCGCTGGGCCTTGGCCTGCAACTCGAACCCGGCGCGCTCCAGTACCTGCCGCAGACACTCAAGGTGCTTGCCACCTCCGGCATCCTGCCCGCCGCGCTGATCGCCATTGTGCTCAACCTCGTCCTGCCTGAAGAACTGGCAGGTGAAGCGACGGAAGAGGTCAATGGCGGCATGGCTGGCCACGGAAAGGGATCAGTGTCCCAAGAATAACCGCACCATACTACTGATACAAAAGCCCCTGGCACTCGCGCCGGGGGCTTTCTTTTTGCAGAATGCCAACATGCAAAGTTGCGCCATCCGCCGCGCCAAGCTATCGGTGATTCCGGACGCGTCAAAGGCGAAGTTCATGACAGTCTAACGGCTGTATGCGCGACCCATCGCCGTCGCCCGAACTGCAAGGACTATAACCATGACAGATGCGCCCAAAGCCTCTGATTCCGGTCTCGGTACATTCGAGCGGTGGCTCTCGCTCTGGGTCGCACTTGCCATTGGCGCGGGCCTTTTGCTTGGCAACCTCATTCCCGGTCTCTTCGGCGCACTGGCCTCTTTGGAAGTCGCCAAAGTCAATCTGCCGTTTGCGGTGCTGATCTGGGCAATGGTCTACCCGATGATGGTGGGTGTGGACTTCAGCTCGCTCAAACATGTTGGTGACAAGCCCAAGGGCCTCGTCATCACACTAATCGTCAATTGGTTGATAAAGCCCTTCACGATGGCAGCCCTTGGCGTTCTGTTCTTTGAGGTGATTTTTGCCGATCTGATCCCACCCGATGATGCACAGGCCTACCTTGCCGGTGTCATCCTACTGGGGGCGGCACCCTGTACAGCAATGGTGTTTGTCTGGTCGCACCTGACCAAAGGTGATCCGACATATACGTTGGTTCAGGTAAGCGTGAACGACGTCATCATGGTTTTCGCTTTCGCGCCCATCGTTGCGGTTCTACTTGGCGTGACCGACATCACCGTACCTTGGGACACACTGCTTCTCTCGGTTGGGCTGTATGTCGTCCTGCCGCTCATTGCGGGTTACATCACCCGCCGCAACCTTCTCTCAAAAGGTGGCGAGCCCGCGATTGATGCCTTCAAATCCCGAGTTCAGCCGTTCTCCATCTTCGGCTTGCTTGCAACTGTCGTGCTGCTGTTCGGGTTTCAGGGAGAAGTGATCCTCGAACGCCCGCTGGTCATCGCACTGATCGCAGTGCCGCTTTTGATCCAGTCCTACGGTATCTTCTTTGTCGCCTATTTCGCAGCACGCTTTTGGCGGGTTCCGTTCAACGTTGCCGCGCCCTGCGCATTGATCGGCACGTCAAATTTCTTCGAGCTCGCGGTCGCGGTCGCAATCAGTCTGTTCGGACTGAACTCTGGCGCAGCACTTGCGACGGTGGTCGGTGTGCTGGTCGAAGTGCCAGTGATGCTATCCCTTGTCGCGTTCGCCAACCGAACGCGACACTGGTTCCCCAACGCCTAGCGGATCAGAAATCAACCTCGATCGCCACGCCCCGTTCAATTGCCAACTCCACAACCTTTGACGCCACCGCCAGATCCTGAAGCCCGACACCGGTGCCATCAAACAACGTAATGTCACTGTCCGACGTGCGCCCGGGATGGGTGCCATTAATCACTGCACCAATCTCGATCACATCGCTCTCTGCGATCAACCCGTCGGCCACAGCATGCTGTGCCTCACCGATGGAAATCGACTGAGCCACTTCATCCGTGAACACCTTGGCTTTAGCCAAAAGCGCCGCCTCGACCTCTTGCTTGCCTTTGGTATCGGTGCCCATGCAGGCGATATGCGTTCCAGCACTCACATGATCGGCCATCAACGAAGGCGAGAACGCCGAGGTGATCGAGATGATCACATCCGCCTCTTGCATCCCCGGCAGGTCCACCGCCTCGAATGGCACGCCAGCCTCTGCCGCAACCTTCTCGATATTGGGCAGCATCTCTGGGTGGTAGTTCCAGCCGATCACCTTTTCGAAGGACCGCTGCTCCAGCGCCGCGCGCAATTGGAATGTCGCCTGATGGCCCGCCCCGACAATGCCCATGACCTTTGCATCCGTCCGCGCCAGATGTTTAATCGACACCGATGAGGCCGCCGCCGTGCGCAGCGCAGTCAGCAGATTTCCACCGACCATCGCATGCACCTTGCCCGTGTCCGGATCGAACAGGAACACCGTCGACTGGTGGTTGATCAAGCCGCGCTTCTCAAGGTTATGCGGCCAGTAGCCCCCGGCCTTCAGGCCCAGCGCCCCACCAACTCGGTCGAAACCGCCTTTAAAGCCGTACAAAGCATCTTCATGGCCAATCGCCTCGCGCACCACCGGAAAATTATAGGCATCCTTGGCCGCCATCGCAGCGAACACCTGTTCAACCGCTTCGAACGAGGCGTCGCGTGACACCAGATCGCCAATCAGGGCTTCTGGAACGATATACATGGTCTCTCCCTCGAAAAAACGGTGCGACAGTCCTTACTGCGCACCGTCATGTCTTCTTCTTTTTACAAATATGCCGGGGGTCTGGGGGCAGCGCCCCCAGCCTGTCGCTGCGCCTCAGCGCAGCGAAATCAATACGCGCGCCCGCGGGCCGACACCGGCCATACGGTCTCGACAACACCGTTGCGGACACCGACATACCAGTCGTGCACATTGCAGGTCGGGTCACAATGTCCCGGCACCAGCTTGAGCTTGTCATTGACCTTGAGCACACCATCCGTGTCCATCACGACGCCATGCTCGTCCGAACATTTCACGTATTGTACGTCATCGCGGCCAAAGATCACCGGCAGACCGCTGTCCACCGACTGTGCCTTGAGCCCCGCATCAACGATGGCCTTGTCCGCCTTCGCGTGGCTCATGACCGATGTCAGGATGAACAACGCGTTCTCCCATTCGCCCTGATCGATGCGCTTGCCGTCCTTGTCGAGGATACGGCCGTAATCCGCATCCATGAACGCATAAGACCCGCACTGCAGCTCGTTATACACGCCCGAGTTGGACTCGAAGTAGTAAGACCCGGTGCCCCCGCCGCCGACGATGTCACACTCGATGCCTTCGGCCTTGAGCGTGTCAACTGCGTCTTTCACCTGCGCCACTGCGACTGCAATTTTCGCTTCGCGCTCATCATAGCTGTCCATGTGCTGCATAGCGCCCTGATACGCTTGAAGACCGGCAAACTTAAGACCCTCTGCCGCGTCAATCGCCTTGGCAATCTCGACAACCGCCGGGGTGGTGGTCACACCGCAACGACCCGCGCCGCAGTCGATTTCCACCAGACATTCGATCTGGGTGCCATGCTTGACCGCCGCAGCCGACAGATCGGCAACGTTGGCAACATCATCCACACAACAGATGGTCCGCGCGCCCAGCTTGGGCATACGCGCCAGACGGTCGATCTTGGCGGGTTCCCGCACCTGGTTCGACACCAGCACGTCCTTGATACCGCCACGGGCAAAGACTTCGGCTTCGGACACTTTCTGACAGCAAACGCCGCAAGCGCCGCCCAATTCGACCTGAAGCAATGCGACATCCACCGACTTGTGCATCTTGCCGTGCACGCGGTGACGCATACCATGCGCCTTGGCGTAATCGCCCATCTTCTTGATGTTCCGCTCAAGCGCGTCCAGGTCAAGCACGAGCGAAGGCGTCTGTACCTCCGACTCAGCCATACCCGGCTTGGCAGGAATGTCGAAACCGATTTCAAAGTCGTCCAGAATGCTCATGTCTTTCATTACTACTCTCCGATTGTAAGCCGTGCCCGGTCATCGCGCGGAATCGGCATGTGTCGTATATTCTCAAAAGTTTCCTATCGGAAACATTGTGCCAAGGAAAGAGCGTTTAGCGCATCATCCACGGCAGTCTATCAAGGTCGACATTGCCACCAGTCACGATGACGCCGACGCGCTTACCGGCGAAGCGCTCTTTGTTTTTGAGGATGACCGCCAGCGGCACAGCGCATGATGGCTCCATCACGATGCGCAGGTACTTCCACGTGATCTTCATCGCGTCGATGATCTTTTGCTCCGACGCGGTCATTATGTCGGATACGTGGCTCGACACGAAATGCCAGGTCAGATCCTTGAGCGGAACCTTGAGGCCATCCGCAATCGTCTCGGGCGCGTCATCAGCGATGATGTGGCCGGCCTTAAAGCTGCGGTAGGCATCGTCGGCTTGTTCTGGCTCGGCGGCGATGATGTTAACCTCAGGCGCCAGAGTTGACAGTGTCAGACATGTGCCCGAGATCATCCCCCCGCCCCCAATGGGTGCCACCATCAAGTCCAGACCGTCGGTCTGCTCCATGAATTCCTTCGAACAGGTCCCCTGCCCGGCAATCACGCGCGGATCATTGTAGGGGTGCACGAATTCACCGCCCGTACGCGCTTGTATTTCGGCAAAGACGGCTTCGCGCGACGTGGTCGACGGCTCACACTCGGTGATCGTGCCACCATACCGACGAACCGCGTCCTTTTTGGCCTGCGGTGCAGTACGCGGCATGACCACATTACAGGGAATGCCCCGGCGTCCCGCAGCGTAGGACAGGCACAACGCATGGTTCCCCGAAGAGTGGGTACAAACGCCGCGCTGCGCCTCGTCTTCGCTTAGACCAAACACCGCGTTCGACCCACCGCGCACCTTGAAGGCTCCGGGTTCCTGAAAGTTCTCGCACTTGAAGAATAGCTGTGCGCCGGTCAATTCGTTCAGGTAGTCCGACTGCATCACTGGGGTCCGGCGGATGTGCGGTTTGATGCGCTCATGCGCTGCCAGCATGTCGTCGTAAGTCGGGATCGTCATAGTCATGTCTTTCATTCTGCGGCCACTTTCGCCGCAATTTTGGAACCGTGTCGGTAATATTCTTGTGCAGCGGCAACCCCAGACCCGAGCTCGATATCAAGCCCAAGGTCCACCATGCACATTTCGGCGGTGGCAATCCCGGACAGCGCCATCACATCCGTGAGGCTGCCCAGATGGCCGATGCGGAATACCTTGCCAGCAACGTCACCCAGACCCACACCAAAGGCAACGCCGTAGACGTTGGCAGCATGAGTCACGATATCTGTCGCGTTAAAGCCATCGGGGGTACGAATGGCCGACACGGTATCGGAATACAGGTCCGGCGTTTCTGCGCACAGCTTCAGACCCCATGCGCCAACCGCCGCGCGCACGCCTTCGGCCATGCGCGTGTGACGGGCGAAAACGTTTTCCAACCCTTCGGCTTGCAACATACGGCAAGCTTCGTTGAGCCCATTCATCAGACCCACTGCGGGTGTGTAAGGGTAGGCGTTGTTTGCGTAGCCCTTCGTCATATCGTTGACGTCAAAGAAGGTGCGGAAAAGGCTGGCTGACTTGGTTGCCTCCATTGCCTTTTGGCTGAAACCAACAATAGCGAGACCCGCTGGCAGCATGAAGCCCTTCTGCGACCCGGTAACAGCAACGTCGACGCCCCAGTCATCAAACCGGAAATCCATCGACGCGATCGACGAAACGCCATCCACCATCAGTAAGGCCGGATGCGCAGCAGCATCCATCGCCTTGCGCACCGCGCTGATGTCAGATTTCACGCCTGTCGCAGTTTCGTTGTGGGTGGCAAGAACCGCCTTGATGCGATGCGCCGTGTCCTTGGTCAGGATTTCTTCATAGCGGTCGGCGGGAATACCTTTGCCCCAAGCCACATCGACAATGATCACATCAAGGCCAAAGCGTTCGCACATGTCGATCCAGCGATGCGAGAACATACCATTGCGTGCGACAAGAACGGAGTCACCCGCGTTCAGCGTGTTGGTCAGCGCGGTCTCCCAGCCACCTGTACCGGACGCCGGGAAGATGAACACCTCCGCGCTGGTGCTTTTCAGAATCTGCTGAACCGCTTTGCGGGCTGGATGCAGGATTTGTCCGAACAACGGCGACCGATGGTCGATCGTCGGCATATCACAAGCCTTGCGAAGCGACTCGGGGATGTTGGTCGGGCCGGGAATGAAAACAGGGTTCTGGAAACTCATGGCATATCTCCTCCAATTGCGATCAACTTACGTGCCGGAAACCCGAGCTGCAATTTTTTCGAAAATATTTTTCATTTTTGATTTAGGAGAAATATTCAATAAATTCTGATAATTAACTTTTTCACATTATGAAATGATTTTTTGAAAAGCAAAAACGCGCCCCCGAAGAGACGCGCTTTTTCAACTTTCCCATCAGAATCGGAGGCCGTTTCTACCGCCCTGCACCCAAGCGCAGCGGCATGTGCCGGTTCACATCCTTATAAAGCAGATATTTGAACCGCCCGGGCCCCCCGGCATAGCAGGCCTGCGGGCAAAACGCGCGCAGCCACATGTAATCACCAGCCTCAACCTCGACCCAATCTTGGTTCAAACGATAGACCGCTTTGCCCTCCAGTACATACAACCCGTGCTCCATCACATGGGTCTCGGCAAACGGGATCACAGCGCCCGGCTCAAAGGTCACGACCGTGACGTGCATGTCGTGCCGCAAATCGGCCGGATCGACAAAGCGCGTCGTCGCCCACTTGCCGTCGGTGCCCGGCATCGGGTTCGGCGTCATATCCGCCTCGTTGGTCACGATCACCTCGGGATGATCCAACCCTTCCACCGCCTGATACGCCTTGCGCAGCCAGTGAAACCGCACTGGTTCTGTTCCAGTGTTGCGCAACGTCCAACCCGATTGCGGCGGTAGAAACGCATACCCGCCTGACGTCATGTCATAGGTCGCACCACTTACGGTCAGGCTCATGGTTCCCTCGACGACAAACAGCACGCCCTCGGCCTCTGGATCAGTCTCAGCACGATCTGATCCGCCACCGGGGCCGACCTCCATGATGTAATGCGAAAACGTCTCGGCAAAGCCGGTCAGGGGCCGCGCGATCACCCAAAGGCGGGTGTTGTCCCAAAACGGCAAAAAGCTGGTGGTGATGTCCCGCATCGTGCCCTTGGGGATCACAGCATATGCCTCGGTGAACATGGCGCGGTCCGTCAAAAGCTGATCTTGCCCCGGATGCCCGCCTTTGGGCGCAAAGTAAGACGTGGTCATGCGCGAAACCCTTTCCTGATGACACCCAAGTATCGCGCTGCAACGCCCCCGCGACCATACCTATCGGCAATCAAGACTTTTCGGCTTTCCTTGATAATCCCCAAGGATTGCCTTGAAACCACAATCAATCGTCAGACGCGGTAATAATCCCGATACCACGCCACGAACTTTGCCACCCCATCCCGCACATCGGTTTTGGGCGCATATCCGGTCAGGTTCCGCAACAGCGACGCGTCGGCCCAAGTGGCAAACACATCGCCTTTCTGCATCTCCATGTAATTGCGCTTGGCCTCAATCCCGGTCTCAGCCTCAATGGCCTCAATGAAGTCAAGCAGTCGCACCTTGTCAGAATTGCCAATGTTTACGACCCGGTAGGGTGCTGCCGGGCTAAGCGTATCGCCCTCCACCGCCGTTTCCGGCCCACCGGGCACCGCATCCATCAACAGCCGGATACCGCGCACCAGATCCTCAACATAGGTAAAGTCGCGATACATGTCGCCGTGGTTGTAAATGTCGATGGGCGTGCCGTCGAAGATGCCCTTGGTAAACTTGAACAGCGCCATATCTGGCCGCCCCCAAGGCCCATAGACCGTGAAGAACCGGAACATCGTGGTGGGTATATTCCACAGATGCGCATAGGAATGTGCCATGCTCTCATTGGCCTTCTTCGTCGCGGCATAGAAGGTTAGCTGCGTGTCCGCCTTGTCGGTCTCGCGGAAGGGCATTTCTTCGTTGGCGCCGTAAACTGAAGACGTAGACGCCATCAGAAGATGCTCCACCTCCAACTGTCGCGCAGCTTCCATCACATTGAAGGTACCCACCAGATTGCTGTCCAGATAAGCGCGCGGATTCTCAAGCGAATAGCGCACCCCTGCCTGCCCTGCGAGGTGAACAATAATGTCCGGCGCAAACTCTGCCGCAATCCGCTCAAACGTTCCGTCTTCTTCCAGGGTCGCATGGGTAAAGCTGTACCCCGGCGATTGCAGCAACATCTGATTGCGCCGCTCCTTAAGCGTCACGTCGTAATAGTCGGTGATTGCATCATAGCCGTGGACAACGAACCCTTCATCCAGCAAAAGCCGCGCAAGGGTGAACCCGATGAACCCTGCGGTTCCAGTGACAAGGACACGTTTCATATAACCGTTTCGTTCATGAGATCGCTCTGAGTGTGCTCGCGCCTAACACGAAAGCCAGGCGGCGACCACCAAATGAAATCGCCCTTGGCCTTTGTATTGACGCACACTACGCGACTCTGATCCTCAATTGCTTCTTGATGGCTAATTTCCTACCGAAGAATGGTATGCCCTCAATTG
>CANNCS010000112.1 GCA_947503115.1 uncultured Marivita sp. | reverse complement strand
GTTCCTGCGCGATTACGATAAACACGCCTACAAATGGCGGCACTTGATCGAGAATTTCTTCGCAAAGATCAAGGAATTCAGAGCCATAGCGACCCGGTACGAGAAAACAGCGTCCAGCTATGCTGCCAACTGGCATCTCGCCGCTGTCATCATCGCTTCAAGATGAATGTCCACGGGCCCTAGCTGAAATCCACGAAGCGGACCCGGATAACCAGCACTGCAAAGAGCTGTTTATGAAGGGTTTTCGCAAGTTCATGGATGCCGGTGATCGGTACCGTGAGTTCATCGATGGTGTCGGCCTTCTTTTCGCGCCAGAGCAAGAGACTACAGGCTTCTTAGGTGACGGTCCTAGTATGGCTAGCATCGACATCTTGATACCCGTGTACAATGCGCTTGATGATCTGTCGGAATGCCTTGCCTCGGTCGAGCGGTGGTGGTCGTCTGCTATCGGGCGTATCATTTTGATTGATGATGCGTCGGATAATGAAACTGCAGCTTGGCTGGATAGCTACGCCGCCAGCAAGCCTTTCGTCCATCTGATCCGCCAGACGGCCAACGGTGGATTCACGGCTAGTATCGTTGCGGGGATGGCTGAAAGCGACGCAGCTTTCGCCTTGTTTTTAAACAGCGACACAATCGTCACCCCAGGCTGGATCAATCGCCTTTGGCACGCGCTAACGCTGCGCCCAAATACAGCGCTAGCCGGCCCGCTGTCGAACAACGGCTATATGCAGACGGTAACATCTGCGGAGGGGCACGACCCTGAAACTGCCTCGGCTATCACGCTTCTAAACAGTCGTAGTGCTTATCCTCTGGTTCCGCTCTTGTCTGGGTTTTGCCTAATGCTTCGCCGGGATGCCTACGATATGGTGGGCGGTCTGGATGCCGACGCCTTTCCACAAGGTTATTGGGAAGTACAGGATCTGTGCCTTCGCCTGATCGATCTGGGGTATGATGCCGTTCTTGCGGACGACTGCTATGTTCACCATAAAGGTAGCCAGAGTATTGGGACGGATAGGCGTGCTGGTCTGCTGCTTCAGGGCCGCCAGCGAATGAATGCTCGGCATTCTGCACTGCGTCTTCTTGCGGCTGAGGCAGTTTCTTTTCACAATGCTGAGATATTGCATCACGGTCGCGGATGGTTCGATTTTGAGCAAAGGCGCCAGACGATGGGTAACTATTCTGCTTTACCAGAGCCTTGCGTCATGTCGGGAACCCGGCGACCGCTTCATGTGGTACGTGAGTTGCAGTTCGATCCTGCTGGACAAGAGGCTTGCTTGTTCGTAACGCACGCGCCGCTGGGTCAGATTTCTGATTATACCCGACATTACATGGCTGGCTTGCGAGCAGAAGGGGTGCGTGTCATTGCGTGCCACATCGTACACAGCCTGGACGTCGTTCCCGCATCGATGATGCTAGATGCTGCCGACGCCACCGTTATGCGAATGGATGGGGGATATGACTTTGCAGCCTGGGCAGATATCCTAACGATGTATCCAGAGCTGTGGCAAGCTGAACGGCTGTATTTTGTGAACGACAGCATCATTGGTCCCTTTGGTGGTCTTCGTCCTATTCTGAGTGAGATCCGGAACAAGAATGCGGGATTCTTTGCTCTGAGCGAATGCACGAATACTGGCTATCATGCCCAAAGCTTCTTTTTTGGTTGGAACCGTAGAAACCTTCAGTCGGCAGCCTTGCGCGCCTTCTGGGACGATGTGGTCGTTGAACGGGATAAGACCAGAGTCGTACTTGAGTACGAATATTGCATCTCACCGCTGAGTTCCGACCTTCCCGATTTATCGCAGCAGATCGTGTTCGGAATGGAAACCGCTCTGGGAACGAGGCCTGACTTTATTTCCTGCATTAACCCTACACACCATGCGTGGCGGCGCCTGCTAGAAATCGGCTTTCCCTTCGTGAAGACTGATTTGCTGCGCGATGGTGTTGGCAGCGTCGATATCGAGGGCTGGGAGGCGTTCTGCGCAAACCATGGGGCCGATCTTGACGCAATGTATCGCCACATAGAACGGTCACGTGTTCAGCGAAAATATTTTGGGTCGGATCTGACATGGGAAGCCATCTCATTGTGAAAGGAGCGCCGATATGACAGGGACTGATCGGGCAGGCGTCTCGCAGAAACGCGTATTTATACACGTGGGCTTGCACAAAACCGGGTCTTCGGCTCTTCAGGCCTTCTTTTCAAAGAATGCCAAACAGCTAGCCCACATGGGTGTGTCCTATCCCTCCCCGGAGGCTGAAGCCACTGTGACATCGGGTGTCTGTACGGGTAACGTTTTGCATATCATGCAGCGAAAGGCGGCACGAGACGGGTTCGAAGACAGTCTGCAGGCGCTAACTGATCGTTACCTTTGCCCTACACTTGAGGAGGCGATTTCCGCCGCAGCACAACCTACCGTCCTGCTCTCGGGTGAATTCTTTTCGGGACGACACTTGATGCCGCATATTGTTGCGCAGCTTCAGGACCTGTCATGCCGTTACCATATTATAATTCTCTGCCTTGTGCGTGATCCTTACGACCTTGCGGTTTCCGCTTGGAAACAGAGAGTAAAAACCGGAAAGGAGACGTTGCCCCTTTCTGATAGATTGAAGAGTTACTGCGCCGCGGGGTCATTGGCGCCCGGCAGACTGCTTCCTCTGCTTGCTTCAGGCCTGGACGTCCGTGTGCGAAACTACGACTGCATTCGAACCGATTTGGTGCCGGCGTTCCTATCAGAGATTGGGTTGCAGCCGTCTGCTTTTGACTGGCAGTCAGAGCGGCGTCACAACCTTTCGCTTTCATACTGGCAGGCAACCGCTGTTGTGATGGCCCAGAAAATAACGGGTTCATCAAGGTTTTCAGCAAGGCTTCTAGATATTTTCCGCACCACGCCCGGCATTCATCCAGACCCTTATTTGCCCAGTATAGATGCAGAGCTGCTTGCGGCGCAGCGTCCGGTCATTGACCACCTAAACCGGATATTGCGCCCTGAGGAACGCCTCCGCGATACGGTCCGATCAACTGAGGGGCCAGGTGATCAGTCGATGCCTTTAGATGTCGTCGAACAGCTGTTACTGACCGTGCGCGAAGAACTGGAATCCAAAACACGCTTTGCGGTGGCGTCGGTGTCCGCGCCTCCCAGCTGATTTTGACCCTGTGGAATATCTAATTCGCAACCCCGACGTGGCGGCGGCGAATATGGATCCCGTTTACCACTATATCAACCACGGCCGGTTTGAAGGCAGAGTGTACAAGGCCGGACACGGGGCAAAGTAAGTTTGAGCCCCAATGCGATTAAACTCGTATCCTTAGATGGGTGCCTGCCAATATTCTTAAATATTGCTACAGCGGACTCAGTGGAAAATCGAAACTTTATCGTGATTGACAGCTCTAAAATTATCGGACATCTTTTCAGGAAAAGTTTCCCATTATTTGAATGGAGTTTCTCGAAAGAACCATAGAACCCGGTCCGCGAACTATTTTTGCGTTGCGTGGTAGCGATTGTGCATAGCGCGTTGGTGAATCATCGCCAAGCAAAGGTTAAACAGCCAAAATTCACGGAGGTTCCTCGTGTGCTTAAAAACCAACTGGCCCACATGATGCTAGAATAAGAGGTTTGCGATGTGTATGGTGTATAACTATATAAGATGATTATATGGAAATGAAACATCAGCCCCTGATCCTTCGCAGGCCGTGAAACGAGATTGATATATAAATGACACTTTGGTTGAAGGCTAAACAAGATCAAAAGACAACGACAGAAACCGGCAACTTTATACAGGACCTAATAGATGGCGTGCGCTATATGCCATTAAACCCGATCGGGGATGATCGTGGCACTTTGGTCGAACTCTTTAATCCTAAGTGGGAAAACATCGAAGAGCCTTTCACTTATTGTTACCAGACGTCTCTGTTGCCTGGGGTTGTCAAGGGCTGGGCCTACCACAAACTCCACAAAGATCGCTATGTGATGATCTCGGGGGCTATGAAGGTGGTGCTCTACGACGATCGCGATGACAGCTCCACAAAGGGGAAGATCAATGAATTCTACCTGACCCATGAGCGCCCGGGTATGCTTACCATTCCGGAATTTGTCTGGCACGCCGATGTGAATTTTACATCAAATGAAGCAATATTGATGAACTTCCCAACCTTGGAGTATATCCGGGATGCGCCAGACAAATACAGATTACCACCAGATACCGATCTCATTCCTTATGATTTATACAAGAAACCTGGGGGCTGAGCGCACTTAGCGACGTTCGGCTCTTTCGGGCGCTGGATATCGCCCGGGGTGACGGGCGCCATGCCCGCGTCCTAAAATCCATCGAACGCAGCGACCTGTTGATCCTGGATGACTGAGACCTGTCAGTGCTCACCGTCACCGAACGCCGTGATCTCCTCGGAATTCTTGAAGACCGGCAAACCCAACGCAAAAGCAGTTCGCGGATGCGGTCCTACGGTTCTTTCGAGAAACCCTGCCCAACGAATGGGAAACTTTTCGCGATCAGGTCTCCGACCCTTTCAGGATCGTCAATCACGACAAATTTCGGGTGTTGGGGTGAGCTCGGTATAGCTTCCTTTTTCAATAACGGTGTCTGCAGCGCTAAAATGGCCGCCCCTCCCGCAATCCATGGCGTATGAAGTGCTCAAATGGATTTACGCGCGCATGTGCCACATCTGGATTTAGCCTAAGATAACGTTGTCCATCAAAGTTTGCTATTCTATGCAGTAGGCGAGCATCTGGTAATCTACCCCTTCCGTTTTCATGCGCTTTGTCTGTACTGGGCAAGAACTCGTTTGGATCTGCATCAAGAAGCTCTGCGATTCCTGCGCGCAGAGCGTTCTGAATGAGTTGATCGAGTCTGGCTGGGTCCTGAATGAGTTGAAAGCAATGAGCCATTTCCACCGCTCTGCTTTTGATGTCCCAACTAAGTCGATACGGCGTTTCCAAAGCTAACGAGGTAATTGAAAATCTTGTTCCGATCTTTAGGCCTGGACACTCTATGAATTTTCGCCACATATGAAGATCAGAGGGAACCGATATGGGCGCAGCTGACCAGCCCTCCGCTAATTTATTATAGGCACTTTTACGAAAAACGCCATTTGTAAGTCCAAAGAAACCACGATTGCTTTTGCATAGCTTTGCTTTTTGTGAATCAAGAGATAGGTCAAAAAGCGACGCAATGGTCTTCCCCCCCGGGCGATAGACCATTCGCATGGTGTGACCAAAATCATTCTCGTCCAGAAATTTTTCGGTCTCCTCAAGGTGATTGGAGAGCCAAAGGTCATCATCGCAAATGTGACAAATATACCGCCCATTAGCTATTTTCAAAGCCTCATCACGGTAAGATTCGCCGTTACGCGGTCCCTTATCATGAACGAACACCCGTATCCTGTGGTCCATTGCTGCTAGGCGGTAAGCAGTTTCTACTGTGTTATTCGGCGCACCATCACAAATAATAAATAGTTCAAAATCACTAACAGTTTGCCGCTGGACCGACTTTACAGCAATTTCCATTAGTTGGGGTCCCCGTGTTAAGGGCAGAAGAATTGTGAACATATCTTTTTATCTCTGCTTAAAAGGTTTTTCCTTGCGAAAATTCGATCACTTTCGCATCCTTCGATTTAAGCCGGTTGAAACTACACGTTCCAACACGCTCTACACCGCACAATCCAAAAATTGTTTCGTTCACATATCGATGCTCCAAGGCAACTGCTTTTGACCTTTGATCGAATTCAATCGAGAACATTTTGAGAGTGAACTATGAATTTAGCGACGCTCGTTGGATGAAAATGTCATTTTGCGCGCTCAAAGCGCTCTGTCATTTCCAAAGGTGGTACTCCTAATCGATGGTCGCATAGTATCACATAGATTTTCTTCTCGCTACCCGTTTGCACGTTTTTGCCACTGGTTTCCAGAGGTTTTACAGTGTGTGTATGTCTTGCCAGCCGCGCAACAAGGTCGTGCCGCGAAAGCTGGGGAAATTCCCTGGCGGCGCGCTCCGGGCGTGTGATGGATCGATGTTTTAGGCTACGAGGTCAAGGGGCATGGGTTCGAGAGGCATAGAGAGGGTCTCCCAGCCGTCGACCTTGCGCATCTGGATCTGACCGGAGGCGAGCAGCGCCCATAGCAGCATCGGCACGGTCTCGGCGCAGGGCAACACGGTCTGGGTCTTGATGCGGCGGCGGAACTCCTCGTTGAGACGCTCAATGGCGTTGGTGGTCCTGGCGGACTTCCATTGCGTTGGATCGAGGCGGGTGAATGTGAAGAGCCGGTCCCCCGCTTCCTCCAGGCTATCGGCGACAGCCCGGCACTTCAGGCGCCACTTGCGGAGAAATGCCCTGCGCCTTTTCTCAATGTCGACCGCGGTGTCGGCATAGATTATGTCCCGGTAGTCTTCGGTCAACTCGTCGTGCATGTGCTTCGGAGCATGGGCCAGAAGGTTACGGTGCTTGTGAACCGTGCAGCGCTGGATTGGCAGATCATCGCCCCACAACCCCACGAGCGCGGCCTCTAGCCCTGGGGCGCCATCGACAATCACGAATTCGGGCCGTTTCAGGCCGCGGGCATCAAGATCGTCGAGGAACTGGCGCCATGGTCGAGGCCGTTTCGGCGAAGCCGAACGCAAGGCCCCAGTGGTGCGTTGCAAGGACGAAGACGAGCTCTCCCCGCCCATATTCTTGATGGAAAGCAGCACCTTCTGACCGTCGCGGCGCGCACCGATGGCGGCCAGCACTGAGATGTTCGTCGCCGTCTTATCGATGCGGGTCTTGATCACGGTACCATCGAGAATGAGCCGGACGATGTCCTCATCGACGAGGCTGCCGGCGCACCACGCATCCCAGTCCGTCTTCACCTTGCGCCAGGCCCGGCTGACCACGTCCTGGCTCACAGCGTCCTCGAACAGCCCGAACAACGCTCGCTTGACGCGCCGGGTGTTGGTGCGGTGTTAGTGGCCGCGCCTTCGACCGCCATTCCGTCAGCCTTCCCGTTTCGTCCTCAATCCGGGCGCGCGGCACCCGCACCGTCTCGGTCCAGAAAGCGCCAGTCAGCTGCCGTTCCCGGTGTCCGTGGCGATAGCCTTTCGTCGCGCCGGTGCCCCGGCTGTAGCGCAGGCGGCCGAGAAAGTCAGCCAGTTCCTCCTCGAACACAGCCTCGATGGTCGCCCGGACGTTCAGCCGGAGCCGTTCCTCGATCGGATCAAACCCCGCCTCATGGGCCAGTAGCGGAAAGCTGGAAGTATCGGTATTCTTGGTCATGGCGTGATCTCTATGGCGGTTGCCGCCGCCGGTTGGGTGGGTGGATCTTCACCCGGAGATTACGCCGCCTTCAAATTTCCACCAACTCCGAGACACGACCCGCAGCAATTAATTGTCTTTCTGACAGGTTGAGCTTGTCCGGCTATTGCATTTCAAGGGCATTATCCATTCAGTTGTCCGAACAGTCTGCACTCAATCATAGCAAAGTACTCTCTTCTCTTGAATTTCAGTGTGTAACTTTATAACACTCCATGAATGGGGGCACATATGCGCTTCACAAAAGGCAATCAAATTGGCGCAAAAACCCGCTTCGGTCCAGACTGGCCGGGTCAGCGTTGTGGTGCAAAGACCCGCGCAGGGACGCCCTGTAAGCGCGCTGTTGTCTCTGGTAAGGCTCGGTGCCCTCTGCATGGAGGACGAAGCACAGGACCCCGCACAGAGGCGGGGCGGACTAAGATTGCGGCGCTTCATACCACGCATGCGCGACTGCTAAAGGGGCGGCGGGCTGAAGCGAAACGTCGGGCGGCGGAGGGGCGGCGCATCAGGGCAGAGCTGCGTGATCTGGAGGCGTTGGCAATCAGCCAGGGCTGGCTGGATCAGAATTGGCGCGATGACTGGTCCTGACGCGCGTGTAGCTTGTGTAGGGTTGCCCCACATACTCCCACTCTCATAAAAAAGAAAAATCAATTCTCAGTTTTTCTTTTTTTGAGATTTTCCATATGTCGGGAGAACCCTACACACGCGACACAAATTCGCGTCAAAAATCGAAGTCAGAAATTGGTATCTCCTTAACGTGGATACCTTGGAAGTAACGCGCATCACGCTTCCGGTCTCGCTCGACCCCCAAGCGGATCAAACGGTCAGAGAAAGTTTTCTGATTGACGGTCCGTTTTATACCTTGGCGGTTGGCCCAGCATTGGTACGCGTGGAAGAGGTGAGAACTTTTCGTTTCGCGGGTCGGGTCACGCTCGCATGCGTCTTCCAGGAACTGAGCAACCTGATCCGCTTCCAGGCGCCACTCGGCCTTTGCCTGCAGTGAAGAGGGGGGCTCGCTGAAGCCGAACACAAGGGCCTCAGCGTAATGTTTCAGCGCTAGGTTCAGGATGCCTGGTAGCTCTTTCCTAAGGTCATACTTGAGCATCTTGTCCTGGCTGTCTTCGGCAAAAACCCGATTAAACTGGAAGACTGATGCCCGGCGGAAAAGGGCGGCTGAGAAGTCCCGCGTGGCAGGCATGTGATTTGTGCCAAACCAGCAGGTACAATAGGGACGCATCACGAATGGTTTTTGATGCTTGTGCTCAACGGTGCTGGGTTCGCCGGACGTTATGGCTTTTAATTCCGCGTCGGCGATGATCTCGCCCTGCCGAAGCTCGGTCACGATATTCGCCAGCTTCATGTCGAGATGTGCCCGTTGGAATGTGCGATCGAAATTGGAAGGCTGAACGCCCGACACGTTAGGATTACCGCAGAGCTGCTCAATGACGTCCAGCAAAACGGACTTTCCGTTTGCGCCTTCACCGATGAGCATGACAAACTTTTCATGGCGCGCATGGCTCATAAGCGTGTAACCGATTAATTGCAGAAGCGCGTCGATCTTTTCAGGACGGTCGTCGTCGGGTTCAAAAACTTCCTCGAGGAACCGCTTGAACCTTGGCGCCTCTGCGTCTGCATCGAATTCAACCGGTATCTGGGTTGTTCGGTACTCGGATTTATCGTGTGTTTCGCAGACCCAAACGCCAGGGTCGAACGAGTCTGCGCCCTGCAGCTTTACGGTTCCGTTGAGGCAATTGACAGCCTCCGGATCGCCAACGTTGAACGAATGATCCGAGCGATAAATGTTGTTGCGCAGCACTTCGGTAACGCTTGCAACCCTGGCAGCAGACACCGAAACATTCTGGTCTTCGAGCACGTCAATCACAAGTTTCTTGAGATGTCGGTCCTCTTCGTTTGTCCAGAGACCGCGCGCGTTCCAAATCCACACGCCTTTTGCCGTTGAAAGAATATTGTCGTCGCCGATCGCGTCGAGAACAGTTCGAGCCAGCGCCAAATCATCCGGTTTTCCACCGCTCTCGGAGTTGAGCGCCATTTGTTTTCGCAAAGCGCCCAAAGGCATATCCGTCGCTTCGTTGATAGCGGCCAAGACGTGCTCTTGTTCGATCAACGACAGCTGGCTCGCTTCCCGCAGGATATCCTCGGTTTCTTCGATGTTGTCTGGTTTGAGGGAGGCGGCAGCGCTCTTGAGTTCAGCCAGTGAGCGGACCTGTCGATGCTTCGCAGCCAGCGCGCTGAGATCGCAACCGTGCTGTTTTGCTAGCGCAAACAAAGTTTTGATGGTGATCGCTCCATCTTGATTGAAGCCGTCCCAACGGCGAGGGATATCGTCTTCGCGGTGCTTAGTCCCTTGCGAACTCCATTCCTCGGCGATTGTGTTGCCGTCAGGGCCAAAGTGAGCGTGGATGGCAAAAAGGACGTTCCTCCAGTCATCGTAGTGCAGCGCGTCAGGGTCGAGATAAGTCAACGCCTCGCGCACTTCAGCCTCTGTCGCGGTGCTCTTGGTGCGAACCTTTGCTGCGATATGCCCTGCGGCGGCGCTTGTCTCTTGTTTGGGAAAGTCTGCCTTGAGTTTCTCCACGAAATCTCCGAATTTGCGATCGCCCGCTTGGCTGTTGGTTACCTCGAGTGAGACCATGAACGGTTCACCAGTCAGCTTCTTCTGGCGGTCTTTCTTTTGATGGAAAAATCCTGGTACACGCATGACGCGAGGGAGGTCTTTGACCGACTGGTCTGCATTAAAGGCTTTGCTCAGATAGCTTTGTGCAGCCTTGAATTCGTTCAGTGGGGCATCCGCCATTAACCAGTAGCAATGCCAACGGCCAGGAGATGTCTCGCATATCATGTCTGGCTCATTCCACGCACGTACGGGCGCAAGGTCAGCACCATCGAGGTCGATGAAGAGGGCCCGCACAGCGCGAATGTTTTCGCGTTTGCGGCCCTTACCATCGGTTTTGTTTACTGTGACAAACACGCCGGCACCGCTTTGCTGCAGGCGAACAAGTTCATCGAAATGCTGGTCAAGAGTGCCATGCAGCATCCTTGCCAGGGATGAGTCGTGTCGATCGGCATCATCGTCGATGGTCTGGAAGGTGAATTTGCCGTTCAGTTCAAGGGCGTCAAGAAAGCGCTGCACCTGGTTGCGGTCGGGGCCAAAGGTCGTGTGAATAGTCTCCATGGCTTTTACTCCGCTGCTGCGAGTTTGGAATTGTATGGGTTAGTGGTGTGCGACGTATCTGGCGTTTCTGATGTGCTGCGCACTTCGCGCTCAGAAAGCCAACGTTCCAGCTCGTCCCGGCGATAGCGGACGGTTCTGGCGCCAATTTTAATGAATGTGGGGCCGTCGCCCGTCAGCGCTGCGAGTTCCAGCCAGCGGCGGGAGATATTGTATTCAACCTGGATCTGATCGCGGTCGAGCAAAATGGACGGCTGAGTTTTCTGTTCGCTGCTTGGATTGAGCGCATCAGCAATTTGGCTTTCTTTGGACGAACGGCTGGTCATTCGAAACCCTTTCTTCAGGTTGCACCAGAACGATTCTGGTGGCTTCTGAAGGGGTTTGTGCCGAAGGTTTAGCGAGCCGACGAAAGGCCAGAATAAAAACACATCTCGATGTTTTTATTCTGGCCTATCAAGCAAATCCATTCCTTTGGCAGCTGTGAGCGCGTGTTGCAGCTGTTTACAACTCACCGTGCGTTCGAGGATCGCCGACACAAACTCGGCGAACTGCGGATTCTCGTCGCTCAAATGGAGTCCCCAGCGGTGGTATTCAAACACTTTAGGTTTTGTGAGGTAACCCAAATTCGCGCGTGCAGGCGTGGCCGTTGCCCCATGCCGGGCCTCCGCTATGAAGTATGCCAACTCGATTACTGATTCATCTCGTTCGGTTACAAGGCCCTGATAGTCGATTGTCTCAAGGCCGGCCACAAACTTTTCAGAAGCTTCTGTTATCTGCCGCAGCGTTTGCCCAAGGTCAAAATCGGGGTCTCTTATCGCAAGAGATATTGCTTGGAACTGTGCTTCAGATTTATCTCCCAAAAAGGTGCCCGCATTGTGAGCGTAGGGGCCAGCAAGTTCGGCGAGCGCTTTCGCATGTGTCTTCAGCGCTTGCGCATAGCTCTCGACGTCTTTCGCTCTGGCGACGTCACCAATTGAAACACGTCGTTCGCTTTCTGCGGCAAATGCGCACTGAAAAATCTCTTCTCGATCTTCGGGTGAGAATTGTAGATTCGTTCGTCGTTCAATCTTGTCCCAGGGAAAGTCTTCAACGCGCCAGTAGCGCTGAGCATCGGGGTTTCCCATTACTGTCAATCGACGTGGAGATTTAGCCATTTTTCGTTGTTCCAAATGCGCTTGTTATCCCCCGTCCAATCGTTTCAACCGCGGCGCGGAGTGGGTCGTCAGAGAGGTGGGCGTAGCGTGCTGTGGTCTGCGTTGAGCGGTGCCCGAGCAGCGCACCAATCAATGGTAGAGACATGCCAGCACGTGCCCCAAGGCTGGCAAAGGTGTGCCGCAGATCGTGTATACGGACATCAGGAAGGCCTGCGGCCGTGCGGATGATTGCCCAAGGATCTTTGATATTGACGAGATACCGGCCTTCCCTGGCACCCGCGATGACATAGGGGTTGGCTGGCTGTCGGGGTACATTGGCCAACAACTGCTTGGCTGCTGGAGGCAGAAAGACTTCCTTTGCGCCCGTTTTGGAGTCCCTGAGCTCCAAGCAGCTTCGTTCGAAGTTTACTTCGTCCCAGCGTAACTTCAGTATCTCGCCATGGCGCGCGCCGGTCAGTACCAACAGGCGTATCATTGCAACTGCATAGACGGATATCGCTTTCTGGAGCTCTCCTATTTCTGCCTTGCGTAGGGCTTCCCCGAGTTGCGCCAGTTCGGCTTCCGACAAGTAACGCCGGCGTTTGGTCTCCTGAAAGCGTTTTACCCCCTTTACGGGATGGTCACCTTGGTTGATCCACTCAAGTTCATCTGCCGCAAAGGTGAAAATCTTTGACAGCAGGGCAAGCTGTCTGTTCGCTTCATAGGGTGTTGGTTCGAGGCTTGCGTGATAGCTTCGAATTTTTTGGCGCGTCACGTCTTTGACACGCATTGCCCCGAAATGTGGCCTCAGGCACTTTTCGATCATGCGAGTATCGTTGCGAAGGCTGGATGGCTTTTTACGTTTGCGCGCGTGCTCAGCCAAATAACGATCGAAGAGGGCGTCCATTCTTGGCGCGTTGCGTTCTTGGTGTCGTGTTGCCATCGGGTCACCGCCGGTGCGAACAGCAGCGGCCCAGTCCTGGGCGATGTTTCGCGCTTGATCGACAGTTACCTGCCCAAAGTCACCGATCTTTGGTTCGCGAATGGGCGCTCCGCGACCACCGCCTACACGATATCTGTAATAGAACGCGCGCTTCCCATTTGCATGTACCCGGATGCTGAAGCCGCTGAGTTCAGTGTCGCGGACTGTAAAGGTCTTCTCTTGCGGCTGTAGTGCTTCGACAGACCGTTTGGTGAGTTTGAGCTTTGTCATCTTTCAGCTTTCACATAGCTTTCACACCACCAGATACTACGCGAAACTCTATGTGGTTTGAAAGTAGCAAAAATGGTCAAAAATATGAGGAAAAGTAGGCATTTTAGAATTTTGTGTGGGCATAAGAAGTCATTAACCGAGAGACTTCTAATCAGCAGGTTGAGGGTTCGAGTCCTTCAGGGATCGCCATTGTTCTGCAGTCTTGCTTTCGGGTTCTGCCCAAGGTCTGTCTGCGGAGACGACCGCTGCTTCTTGAATTACGCTGGCCGGAAAATCTGCGCGAAGAATTCGGACAGTGCGATTGTTGCGTCCAACGGCAGGATGTGCGCCACGTATTGATCCGGTCGCACGACGATCATGCAGCCGGCCTCTCGGTCGATCCCGCGTATGTCGTATATGTCTTGGCCCGACTTGTGATCGACGCAGAATACCTTTTCGAAGTCCCGCAAGCCGTACCGGCCTTTTTCGGGCCGCAAGAGGCCGGGCATGTCCTCGAATCGCAACGATAAGAAATCCTGTTGAAAAACACCGCGCAGATCGATCTGCGCATCGAGATCTGCACCTTCCCGATGGCTGCGAAGGATCGGGGATGCAGAATCAGTTTCGAGGAAAGCGCAAAGTGCATCCATTGCTCCGCCTTGTGTCCCGGTATCGCCGCGGCCGGCAAAGGCATAAAGCCTCCATCGCCCGTCGGCGTCGGCGACATGTCCCAATTGCATCGGTTTGGCATCGGCCAGCCTGATGACCGGGGCCGAGTGAAACCGTTTTCCAACGATCTGCCCTGTGGCAAGCAATTGCGCTGCTTGATCGGAGGTTAGCAAGGATGGTTCATATCGGACTGCCAGCCCGCCGGTAAATTCCAGATTTTCGATGAATTGTTTTTGAAACCGGGGCATGTCGCTTCCGTCGAGTTCGGATTCTCCCGGAGGAGCGCTCATGATCCGCGCCCAAGTGTGGTCTGTCTCGACCAACCGCTTTGCTTCCAGATGCCGTTCGGCCGAATAGCTGTGAAGCAGGCTCGGGTCCGACAGTCCCTGAAGGACGTGAGCTAATTTCCAACCTAGGTTGAACGTATCGCCCATAGAGACGTTCATGCCCTGACCTGCTTTGGGGCTGTGTGTGTGGCAGGCGTCGCCAGCCGTGAACACGCGCGGCATTCGTGTTGCTGTTTCCCCGGCAGGTACGTCGTCGAACTTGTCGGACAAGCGGTGGCCAATCTCGTAGACGGACCACCAAACCACTTCTTTCACATCAATGCTGTATGGGCACATGATCCGGTTCGCAGCCGCGATGATATCTGCGGCCACCAGGTTGCGATGTGACACGCGCTCGTCCGGGTTCAGCTTGTCCAATTCCACATACATGCGGAACAGGTAACCTCCCTCGCGTGGGATGATCAGGATATTGCCCTCTCGGGCTGACTGGATCAGGCACTTGCGACGTAGGTCGGGGAAGTCTGAATTGGCCAGAATGTCCATAACGCCCCAAGCCTGATGCGCGGCATCGCCTTCCAAGCGGCCGCCGATTGCGCGGCGCACGGTGCTGCGGGCGCCATCGCATCCAACCACGTAATTGGCGCGCACTTTGACCGTCTCTCCAGGTTTTCCGTCTTCGGCTACCCGCTCCAGCGTGACCGTGACAGGATGATCGTCCGTGTCCGGGTCGACTGTTAGATCACGCACCTGCAAGCTGTAGTGGGGTTCCAACCGAGTCGGTGCGTTCTTCATCACGTCCAGAAACAGTTGATGGATTCGTGCTTGGTTGACGATCGTATGTGGCATCTCGGATTGATCATCCGGGACATCTTGGGTGACTCCAATACGATGAATGTGATCCGGATTGCCCGTTTCTGGTCGCCAAAAGGCTGTTTGATTCACCCAATAGGCTTCACGCTTGATCTTGTCGGCGAACCCGAAGGCTTGGAACATTTCCATTGACCGGATGCTGACGCCATCGGCTTGTCCCTTTTCCATCGGACCTGATTTCGGCTCCACGATCATTGTTGAAATTTCGGGAAAGCCCGCCATCTGCGCGGCAAGACAAAGGCCAGCCGGGCCACAACCCGCGATCAAAACGTCCACCTGTTTAGGGATATCAGGCGACTGAGACAGACCCGGGGCTGCAGGTTTGACATCAGGATCACCCGGTCTGAAACCGTCGATATAGTACTGCATGATCATGTCTCCGGATGGCGCGAGTTCGGGGGTTTAGTATCCATACATATCAATTACACTAAAGAATAGATAAGTATACATATTTTCTTGCGATTTTTCGGAATCGACGAAAAGGTGGCGTGGTTGGCGCTTAAGAAAGGAGTGGGTCGATGGAAATCCTAACTATGCCCGGACATGTGATCCGGCGGTTGAACCAGATGTCGACGCAGGTCTTCGCTGCGCGGATGCAAAAAGAAGGGATAGATCTCACCCCGGTCCAGTTCGCGGCTCTCGATGCAATCCGAACAAGTCCGGGACTTGATCAAGCCAGTATCGCTGCTTGTATCGCATATGACCGGGCCACGATTGGGGGGGTTATCGAGAGGTTGCTTCAGAAGGGCTATGTCGAACGTATCGTCAGCGACCGCGACCGGCGCGCTCGCGTGATCACGCTTTCCCCACAGGGAGAGCAGGCCTATGCTCGTATCCTTCCTGTGGTCATGGCGTTGCAAGATGATATTCTGTCTGGCCTCTCTTCATCAGAGAAAGACATCTTCATGGCCTTGACCGCAAAAGTATTGGAGGTCTGATCCATCGATCGTTCGCCCTTTGAATGCGTAAAAAACCAGCGCCACGCGGCCGAATGGAAAAAAAACGCATATCGGTGAAAAAAGGACTTGCGGACCTTTGGTGTCGACTCTAAATAGCCCCTCACCGGCGGCGCTGAGGCGCATGTTGGGACGCCAGACGGGGCGGTTGGTTGAGAGACTGGCGCAAACGAGGC
>CANNCS010000111.1 GCA_947503115.1 uncultured Marivita sp. | reverse complement strand
TGGAATCAGAGCGCGGGCGAGCTGGGAACCTCAGAAATCCCTAATGAGTCAGAAGCCAGCCCCTTTGGTATAACATGTATGTTCCCTTCGTGGCTAAACTGGGAAACGACAAAGAGCCTTGGAATTTTAGGAATGATACCGGGTTTTGGAAACGGTTCGCTTAGTTCAAGAACGCAAGTCACATCGTCGATGTGAATGGCCTATCAGGTCAAAGTTTCGATGTAAGACGTTTCCAAGCGTCAAGCATTGCAGCGTTCGATGACGTTGCCCATCGTTGTGCCACGATATCCATGTCTATCCATCCCAGTGTGTCTTCAAGATTGATCAGGTCTCCTCGAGACACGTCTGGGAGTGCCAAAGCCGCAGGCACCCACGCAATGCCCAAGCCGGATTGCGACAGTTGAAGTGCTGCAGTTGATAATCCGGTTTCCGTCACCACACTAACGCTGCATCTACCTTCAAGTGCGGGCAGGATATGACGAGAAACAGCCGCGCCCAAAAAAACGTCAACTGGATAGCCGATGACCCTCAAGACACCTGCGGCAAACCTCTCCATGAGGTCATCTGAATGTAGAGCGCCGCAGACTGGAATAAGTCTTTCTTCGCCTATCACGGCTTCCGCCAGGAACGACGCCAATTCAGATACGGGCTCTGACTTGATGCGGTAGGTCAGCGAAATCGCTGCCTGTCTGCGGATCAACAGCGTTTCGCACTCATCCCGGTTTGCTGACCGAAGACGTATATGGGTTCGACTGGGTTCGGCGACGGAATTGATGATCCGTGTGCCCATCGATGTCGTGATTGCGTGTTGGCTGGCGATCACCAGCTGACGCAGGCCCGTGCTTTGTTCTTGGCGCATGTCCGACAACAACAGCCGCTGTTCGGTCGCGAGTTTGCGTAAATCCGCTTCTCGGTCCCGTAGCACGGAAGACGGACCGCTGGGCTTGATGCTGCGGTTAATGAGTTCGATCCCCAAGACGTCTTCAAGGACTTTGATGCGGCGCGAAAAAGCAGGTTGTGTTACATTGCGAAGGCGGGCCGCGTCAGCCACGCCACCGCTATCAAGAAGCGCTACGAGATCTTCAATCCAATCAATGCGCATATTGGCCCTCTTTATGCGTAGTGCGCATAATATCGTTAGTTTTTCTATTTGACGAGGCTGGTTACATGCAGAATTGATACTGCCAACCAGTCAAAGGACGCTCACATGCACTTTTCCCGATTCCCTCGCGTAAACCTTGCTCATTTGCCCACCGCTTTGGAGCCGATGGACCGTCTGTCCAAAGAACTTGGCGGGCCGCGAATTTGGATCAAGCGCGATGATTGCACCGGTATGTCGACGGGTGGGAATAAAACCCGCAAGCTCGAGTTTTTGATGGGTGAAGCGCTTGAGCAGGGCGCTGACATGGTAATGACACAAGGTGCGACCCAATCGAACCATGCCCGCCAGACGGCCGCCTTTGCAGCGCGTCTTGGTCTGGATTGTCATATCCTTCTGGAGGATCGGACGGGATCAAACGACCCGAACTACAATGAGAACGGCAACGTCTTTCTTGATTTTCTGCATGGCGCGACCGCTGAAAAGCATCCCGGCGGCGCGGATATGCCCGGTCTTATGGAGGCACGTGCCGAAGAGCACCGCGCTAAAGGGCGTAAAGTCTATGTTATTCCCGGTGGTGGATCAAATCCGACAGGTGCGCTTGGTTATGCCAACGCAGCAATGGAAATTGTGAGCCAAGCCAACGCAATGGGATTGGAGATCGACCGTATTGTGCACGCTACAGGAAGTGCTGGTACACAAGCGGGTCTGATTACTGGATTGAAAGCGATCAACGCGAATATCCCGCTTTTGGGGATTGGCACACGTGCGCCCAAGCCGAAGCAAGAGGAAAATGTCTTCAATCTCGCGGTCAAGACAGCCGAGAAGCTGGGCTGCCCCGGTGTCGTGTCGCGCGAAGATGTGGTGGCGAACACCGATTATGTAGGTCAGGGTTACGGCATCCCAACCGAAAGTGGGATTGAAGCGATTGAAATGTTTGCGCAGCTTGAAGGCTTGCTTCTTGATCCGGTCTATTCCGGCAAAGGTGCTGCGGGAATGATTGATCTGATCCGCAAGGGAGAAGAGTTCAAGAACGACAAGAACATCGTCTTCCTCCACACTGGCGGTGGTGTCGGGCTCTTTGGCTATACGGCGGCTTTCAACTATGATTCGCCGGTATCGTCACCCGCCGCAGCAGAGTAATCCTTACCGATGCAGCCATTCACCGGCAGTTTCACGCAACAGGAGCCCATCGCGGATGACGCGATTGCGGCAGCTGTAGAGGTGCTGCGCAGTGGACGGCTGCATCGCTACAACACGGTCGGTGATGAGCTTGGCCCGGTGGCCGAACTTGAAAAGGCTTATGCAGCTTATCAGGGGTCGACCTATTGCCTTGCTTGTACATCCGGCGGTTACGCGATGGCGACGGCGCTGCGCGCGCTGGGCGTGGGGGCAGGTGATCGGGTTTTAACCAATGGCTTCACTCTCGCCCCTGTACCGGGATCGATTGCAGCCGTAGGGGCCGATGCGGTGCTCGTCGAAATCACTTCAGATCTGGTGATCGATTTGGATGATCTTGACGCAAAGATTGTCGCATCCGAGCCCAAGGCGATGTTGCTGTCGAATATGCGTGGGCATCTGTGTGACATGGACGCGCTGATGGCGGTGCTTGATCGTCACGGCGTGCCGCTGATTGAAGATTGCGCGCATACCATGGGCGCGGCGTGGAACGGGCGCAAATCCGGCAGCTTTGGCATTGCCGGGTGCTTTTCGACCCAGACCTACAAACACATGAACAGCGGCGAAGGCGGGCTGCTGACCTCGAACGATCCCGAATTCATGGCGCGAGCCATTATGTTGTCGGGGTCATACATGCTTTATGAACGGCACGGGGCCGGGCCTGCGCCCGAGGTGTTCAAAGATATCCGACTCGACACGCCCAACATGTCTGGTCGGATGGACAACCTGCGGGCGTCGATCCTTTTGACCCAATTGGCCAGTTTAGAGACGAATATAGACCGCTGGAATGATCGGCACGATCTGGTGGCGGATCGCTTACGCGGTGTCCTAGGCGTATACGTGCCCCATCGCCCCAAAGAAGAACGTTATGTCGGCTCGTCGTTCCAGTTCTTGATGCCAGGGGCCAGCGCAGAGATGATGCAGCAGGTCGTGGCAGAAGCAAAATCCTTGGGGGTCGAACTCAAGTGGTTCGGTGCGGATAGCCCGGTTGGGTTTACCTCGAACCACCAAAGCTGGCGTTATGTGATGCCGCAGGAGTTGCCCAAAACGGATGCAATTCTCGCGGGTTTGCTTGATATACGAATTCCTTTGACGTTCAGTCTTGAGGATTGCGCCCAAGTGGCTGACATTATTTCCTATGTGGTAGGGCAAGCTTTACAAAAAGGAGCAGCCTGATGCGGCGTATTGGTGTGTTGGGCGGTATGGGCCCGGAAGCGACGATCTTTTTCATGCAGCAGGTCGTTGATGCCGTTCAGGCGCGCGATGACGCAGATCACATCCCGCTTCTTGTCGACAACAACTCCCAAGTGCCTTCACGCATCAAAGCCATTCTCGAAGGTACTGGCGAAGACCCCGGACCAGTTCTTGTTAGCATGGCCAAGGGGCTGGTCACTGCAGGAGCTGAGGCGCTTGTGATGCCATGCAACACCGCGCACTACTATGCCAGGCAAGTGGCGGCAGCGACCGACAGGCCGTTTCTGAACATGGTCGAGATGTCCTGCGCCGAAGCTGCTCGGATTGCGCCCGGTGGCAAGGTTGGATTGCTGGGGTCTCCGGCGCTGCAACAGGTGGGTGTGTTTGAGGCGGCATTGGCCGAGGCTGGACTTGCTCCGGTCTATGCAACAGAGCAGGGCCGTGCGCTTGCCACGATCCGGTCGATTAAGGCGCAAGGGCCATCCGAATTTGCAGCACATACGCTGTCGGACATTTGTGCCCAGATGGTCGACGATGGTGCGGATGTGATTTGCATCTGCTGTACCGAGTTTTCACTATTGGCATCTGACATAACGGCAAAAGTGCCGATGTTCGATGCGCTGCAAGTGCTTGTCAGCGCTGCAGTCGAGTATTCGCGATCGGGTGTGTCCTCACCCGACGGGAACGAGGGGGCCGTCGCACTGAATAGTGCTGCGATCTCCTAATAATCAATCAACAGGGAAAGGACGACACTATGAAAGTGATCAAGAAACAGGTCCTCACGACCTCAGCGATCGTGGCTCTCAGCACCGCTGGTGCGGCACAGGCTGCGGATATCGTGATCGGCGTGCCCAACTGGGCGTCCGTCAATGCAACTGCGCATGTTCTGGAAGTGGTAATCGAGGATAACCTCGGTTTGGATGTCGAACTACAAAACGGCACAAACCCCATCGTGTTTGAGGCGATGGATAGCGGCTCGATGCATGTTCACCCCGAAGTTTGGATGCCGAACCAGCAAAACTTGCATGACACCTACGTCAAAGACAAAGCTTCGGTGGTGATGAACACCAACCCAGTTCAGGCCGAGCAGGGCATGTGCGTCCCGAGCTATATCGCGGAAGAGCATGACATCAAGTCAATCGACGACCTGAGCGACCCCGACAAGATTGCGATCTTCGACACCGATGGCAACGGCACGCCCGAAGTCTGGATCGGTGCGCCGGGCTGGGCGTCGACAGTGATCGAAAAGATCCGCGCGAAGTCTTACGGCTATGACCAGATGTTCGAACTCACCGAGTACGAAGAGACCATTGCGTATGCAAACCTCGCCAACGCAACCAACGCGAACGAGCCGTGGATCGGCTTCTGCTACAGCCCGCACTACATCTTCGTGACGCAGGATCTGCACGTACTTGAAGAGCCGGCACATGACCCGGCAACTTGGACCATCGTTCAGCCGACCGATGACCCCGATTGGCTCGAAAAGTCCGAAGCGTCGACGGCATGGAACGGTGCTACACTGCACTTGCACTATGCCAAGGAACTGGAAGAGGCCTATCCCGAGGTTGCGGCGCTCTTCCAGAACTACCAAATGACGGGCGACGATCTCAGCGCCATGGGTAAAGCTCTGGCCGTTGATGGCGTCGAAGCCGCTGATTTTGCTAAGCAATGGGTCGCGGACAACGAAGACACCGTGATCAACTGGCTGACCGACTAAGCCTCTTGAAGCAGGGCCGCAGTGATGCTGCTGCGGCCCTTTTCCCATGTATTTCGTGCTGCGCGCGCGATGTACGCATACCCAACGGGAGAGGCAAATGAACGACCCAGTCGTAAAGCTCGAAAATGTCTGGAAGATCTTTGGCGAGCGCAGTGACGAGGCCATGAAAGCCGTTTTGAACGAAGGGCTGACCAAGCCAGAAGTTCTAGAGCGGTTCAAATGCGTCGTCGGTGTGCAGGACGCCAGTTTCGAAGTCTCGCGCGGTGAAATCTTCTGCATCATGGGCTTGTCTGGGTCTGGGAAGTCAACGCTTGTGCGTCATGTGAATCGGCTGATCGAACCAACGGCGGGCAAGATTGAAATACTTGGACAGGACGTGTCTGCGGTTTCTGCAACCGAACTGCGCCGCATCCGGGCGCAGCAGATCGGGATGGTGTTTCAGCACATGGCTTTGCTGCCGCACAGATCTGTACGGGACAACGTGGCCTACCCGTTGGAAATTCGGAAAGTGCCCAAATCCAAACGCTGGGCGATTTCCGATCACGCGTTGGGCCTTGTCGATCTGACCGGCTACGAGGATCGCCTGCCGCGTGAATTGTCCGGTGGTATGCAACAGCGTGTCGGGATCGCCCGCGCCTTGGCATCCGACCCCGAAATTCTTTTGATGGACGAGCCCTTTTCCGCGCTCGATCCTCTGATCCGCTTGCAGCTACAGGACCAATTCAAGGCACTTGTAGCACAGCTTAAGAAAACGACACTGTTCATCACCCATGACTTGGATGAAGCCATCCGCATTGGTCACCGCATCGCCATTATGAAAGACGGCGTGATCGTGCAGATCGGCACACCCGAAGACATCGTGATGAACCCGGCCGATGATTATGTGCGCGAATTTGTGCAGGGGATTTCCAAGCTCAAGCTCGTGAAGGCCCATTCGATCATGGAGCCGATGGCAAGCTACCAAGGCCCGCTTGATGGCGCGCCGCGGGCAGATGAAGGGGCCGATCTGGACCAGTTGATCGACCTTGCCGTTGGAACCGACCTGCCTGTGGTCATCACTCAGGGCACTACAGATATCGGAATAGTCACCAAGCCGCGTCTATTGCGCGGGATTCAAGGGGGCAAAGATGAGTGACGCAACCACAGACGTGAAAGTCACTGCCGCCTCGGATATCGAGGTGGACCGCGATGTGTTGGACCGGTCTATCAAGGACTTTGCCGGGCCGAATGGCGATTACTATGTTCGCGCGTTTCATACGATCCATGACAGCACGGGAATCGTCCCCAAGACATTCAATATGGCGGCAGCGCTTCTTGGCCCGGTATGGGCTTCGTCGCGGGCGATTTGGGGGATGTTCTGGGCCTTCCTTATCCTCGAGATCATCGCGTGGGTGCAGATTGGGCGTGGGCTTTGGGGTAATCTGGGCGCTGAATTCCTCGACCGCGCGGCCCAACAGCAGACGCGCATGCAGGAACGACTGGACCAGGCTGCTGCTGCCGCAGACGAGGCGAGCCGGCAACGGTTCGAGACCCTTGCTGGCAACATGCAACGCGCCATCGATCAGAACCTCGATCGGGCCGAAGCCGCACAGGCGGAGGGCATGGGAATCCTTGTTACCGGTCTGGTGTTGTTGCTTGTCTTCAAGTTCGTGCAGGGCATCTATGCCAATGTCGCGTATGAAAAGCAGTATTCGCGCTGGCGTATTGATCCGGCAGGCACGGAAAGCGGACGCTCGACCAACAATTTGGTGCTGGGCGTGGTGCTGACTGCGGCCGTTGCGCCGCTCATTGTCTACAAATTTACCGTCAGTAATTCGCTTGCTTTGCTTGACGAATTCCCGGAGCGCCAAGTGTCCGAAGCGGTGCTGGGCGAGGGCAACGGCACTTTGTTTGGCGCCGTTGCGTCATGGATGGAGGCCCGCATCGATGCGGCTGCCACAGCCGGAGGCGACGTGTTCGACGGTATCGTCGCAGGTGTGCGAACAGTTCTGGACGGCCTGACCTTGGCCCTAAACGGGTCGCCTTGGCCGGTGGTTATGCTGGTAATCGCAGTCACGGCCTACCGCGCCGCTGGTCCGCGTGTGGCGATCTTCACCGTGGCGGCAATGGCCTATACCGCGTTACTTGGCTACTGGGCACTGGCGATGGAAACCGTCGCTCTGGTTGGGGCCGCTGTGATCCTGTGTGTGATAATCGGCATCCCGCTGGGCGTGTGGTTTGGCAAATCGCGACGCGCTTATCGCATGGCAGAACCAGTTCTCGACTTGATGCAGACCTTGCCCGCCTTCGTCTACCTTATCCCGATCATCGCGTTCTTCGGCACAGGCAACCCGCCGGGCATTCTGGCCACGATCATCTTTGGCATGCCGCCAGTGATCCGCCTGACCGCGCTGGGTATGCGTGGTGTGCCTGACAGTATCAAGGAAGCTGCCGTTGCCTTCGGAGCATCGAAATGGCAGTTGCTCAAGGATGTCGAAATCCCGCTTGCCCTGCCGTCAATCATGGCCGGGGTGAACCAGACGATCCTGATGTGTCTGTCTATGGTAGTGATCATCTCGCTGATCGGAGGTGGTGGTCTGGGGCAAGAGATCCTAGAGGCGCTGCAATTTGCAGCCAAGGGGCCGGGGCTGTTGGGTGGCTTCGCCATCCTGTTCCTTGCCATGGTCATGGACCGAATCGTTCAAGGCGCGTTCAAGCGGGCAGACCAGAAGTGATTTTCCTGAAATGTTGCTCTTGCTTGGTGAGTTTTGCCAAGCAAGAGACTTTTTCTTGAAGGCCGCCGCAGTCGGTCTGCCGTCTTCTGCCGAACTAAACGCGTTGAGAAATCGGTGTAATGCCGTATCGCTTTTTGAATGCCCTTGTGAAACCTTCGGGCGAAGAAAACCCGTATCGCCGTGCCACTGCGTCAATCCTGTGGCCTTTCGTGACATCCTGTCGAGCGAGGACAAGTCGCCATCGCCTAAGATAGGCCGCTGGCGTTTCTCCGACTCGTTCTAGGAAAACTTCGGCAAAACGACTGAGTGACAACCCAGCGACTTGTGCCAGATCTTCGTTGCGCCAATTGTGCCCCGGTTGATCATGCATCGCCACGATTGCGCGACTGAGCCGAGGGTCGGATAGGCCCGCAAGAAGCCCTGAACGTGTTGATCCAGCTTCGATCTGGTGGCGAAGGATGCGGACGATCAGAACTTCGCCCAAACGGTTGAGTACCGACCCCATGCCACATCTTTGCGCATCCATCTCAGCTCGCATGAGTCTGATCAGGCCAATGGTGTCCGGGTCTAGGCCGAGGTCAATTTCAATTCTGGGAGGAAGCGCAGCGACGAGTGGGTTCGTCGGTCCATTCCAATCAACATATGCGGCAAACAAAACGTCTTCTTCGTTTATGGCGACACTTTCTCCGGTCGGAAGAAACAAAACCTGTTTCGGCGTTCCCTCTTGGTCACCAAGAACAAGTAACGTTGCTTGTTCCAGCGTTGCGGCCGTCACCGTCAACTTGAAGCGGTCTATCAGCGTTGTAAGCCTATCAAATCGATCCATTTCGTTCTTTCGGTCAGATAAATGAGATTTTCTTAACCATAAATTTACTAGAGTGGCGGCACAACCTCTCAAACAGAAAGAGCTGTATGCTAATTCCAAGACAGAAAACGCCGGACCTTACACTGCCGACCCTTGATCACGGAACATTCAATCTATCGTCCGACACAGCAGAACGGGGAACAGTGATTTGCTTCTACCGTGGGCTGCATTGCCCAATCTGCGCGAACTATCTCACCGAACTTCAGAAGCGGGTGTCGGATTTTGCGGAACGTGGTGTGGCAACCATCGCAATAAGTTCCGACGGAGAAGAACGCACGCAAGAGATGGCGGAAAAGATCGGTGCCGACACGCTGCGTTTTGCATATGACCTGCCGTTGGCTAAAGCCCGCGAATGGGGGCTCTACATTTCGACGTCCCGCGGGAAAACATCCATCGGAATTGAAGAACCCAAACTGTTCTCTGAACCTGGCCTGTTCATGGTTAACTCGGATCAGACCCTGTACTACGGCTCGGTTCAAACGATGCCTTTTGTACGGCCGCATTTCTCGGAGTTGGTGGGCGCGTTGGATTTCGCGATTCAGAAAAACTACCCGGCTCGCGGTGAATACACAGGCGACGTATAACGATTTAAGAGCGGGGCATCGCGATTGAAGCTTCAGTCACGTCCCGCTCTGATCTCTTTGCATCCAGATATTGCAGTTAAACCGAGACACCTGCCAAGAGCGCATCCCGGTCCAGATCGGCTTTCGGCCCGCTCATCTTCACGGCGCCGCGTTCCAACACATAGAAGCGGTCGCCAAGATCGTAGGCAAAGCTGAAATACTGTTCGACCAGTACAATCGCCATATCCGCCTGTTCGCGCAGAAGCGAAATCACCCGGCCGATCTGCTGGATAATATTAGGCTGAATGCCCTCGGTTGGTTCATCTAGAAGCAACAATTTCGGCTTGGTGATCAGCGCCCGCGCGATGGCGAGCTGTTGTTGCTGACCGCCCGACAAGTCCCCACCACGTCTGTTCAGGAAATCCTTGAGGATCGGGAAAAGCTCGAAAATATGGTCGGGGATGTGGTGTTCAGATTTCGGCAGGCAGGCAAACCCTGTCTCGAGGTTCTCGCGTACAGTGAGCAGCGGAAAGATATCACGGCCTTGTGGAACGTAGGCCACACCCTTTTGTGCCAAAGAATGCGCCGAAGCATGGGAAATCGCCTCGCCGTTCAGCGACAGCGATCCGCCGGAATAGGCATGTGTGCCCGAGATTGCCTTGAGCAGCGATGTCTTGCCAACGCCGTTGGTACCCATCACGCATGTGATCTCTCCCTTTGCGGCGGCCATGTCGATGCCGTTAAGGATCTGACTGCCGCCGTAGTGCAGCGTCAGACCTTCGGTTTTCAGGACTTCATCGGCCAAGATACACCTCGATCACCTGTTCATTCTTCGTCACGTGGTCAAGCGAGCCTTCGGCCAGCACCGACCCTTCGTGCAGCACAGTCACCTTGCAGTTCAGGCGACGCACAAATTCCATGTCATGTTCCACAACAACAACGGCGCGGGTCTTAGCGGCCTCGCGCAGTATGTCGGTGGTGTGTTCGCGTTCAGCCGGGGTCATCCCTGCCGCGGGTTCATCAACCAACAAAAGCCGTGGGTCTTGCGCCAACAGCATCCCAATCTCGAGCCATTGCTTCTGACCGTGGCTCAACTCGCCCGACTTTCTGTGCAACGCACCTGAAAGTCCGATCTGCTCGGCCAAGTCGGCCACCTTTTCGTTGTCTTTCTGGGCGGGTTTGAAGAACAGCACGGACAAAGGACCGCGTGTTTTCTTCAATGCCATCATCAGGTTGTCAAAGACGCTTTGATCTTCGAACACTGTCGGGCGTTGGAATTTTCGGCCAACACCCGACTGCGCGATCTTGCTTTCCGACATCTTGAGCAGAGACACGCTCTTGTCTCCATAGATCACCCGGCCCTCATCGGGTTTCGTCTTTCCCGTGATGATGTCCATAAAGGTCGTCTTGCCTGCACCATTGGGCCCGATCACGGCGCGCAATTCGCGCTCGGCGATTTGGAAGGACAGGTTGTTGATGGCTTTGAACCCATCAAAGGACACCGACACGCCCGAAACTTCGAGAAGTGTGCTCATTTGTCAGCCTCCTGTTCCCGGAGCGCGCCGTGGTCGGGACCTAGATCAGCACCGTGGCGGTTGGGGCTCTTGCGATCGATCAGGACGTCTACCAATCCGCCAATGCCCTTTGGTGCGAATAGTGTCACTCCGACAAAGGACAGGCCCAGCAACACAGTCCACCAGTCAACCCAGCTGATCGTGTAGAACCCAAGGTTGATGTCCGGTGCTTGACCCCCGGTGAACCATGTCGACACCAACGACACGAATGCAGCGCCAATCACGGCGCCATACAGCCTGCCACGTCCGCCGATGGCGACCCAAACGGCCAGATAGATCGACGCGATCGGAGCGATTTCCGCAGGGTTCACAATGCCCGCCTGCGGGTAATACAGCGCCCCAGCAATGCCGGCGATCACGGCAGTTAGGGTGAAGATCACCAGCTTGAACGCCTCGACCGGGTAGCCAAGAAACCTGACCCGTGCCTCGTCGTCACGAATAGCGCGAATGACCGATCCGAATTTGCCTGATACGATCCAAGCGCACAACAGATAGCCAAGGGCCAGCGCAAGCGCAGAGGCCCAGAAGAACCAGAGCGACACGATCGATTGCGGCGTCTCGCCCAGACCCGGAAGGTTTTGCAGCCCGGACAACCCGTTGTTGCCCCGCAACCCGCTGTCATTCTGAAACAGGTGCAAAGACAGAGCGAGGGTCATCGCTTGGGTCAGGATCGACAGGTAAACACCAGTCACGCGGCTGCGGAACGCCAACCAACCAAAGATCAGGGCCAGCACGCCGGGCACCAGAACAACGGCGGCCAATTGAAGGGGTAGCGAATACGCGAATGCCCAGATCGGCGGAAACTCGGACGATCCGACTACGCCGAAGATCTGCGTGGCAATCCCGTCTGACACCTCTTGCGGTGTCGGGGGCAGCGCAGCCGCCGAGAGGCTTTCCAGCACGATGATCTCGGTCCGGGCATACATCAGCCACATGCCGATGGCGTAGCCACCAAGCCCGAAAAAGGCCATGTGCCCCAGCGACAGGATTCCGCAATAGCCCCACACAAGGTCCATCGCCAAAGCGACAAGGCACAGGCAAAGCGTCTTGCCCAAAGTTTTGATGAAACTGGTCGAGATTACGCCCATCCCGAACCCTTCGGACAGAACCGTCACACCGACGGTGAACAGTGCAAGAATGGCGAGGAAGATCATCACCGACGGAAAGCGTAGCGCGAAAGGCTGGCGGCGGGGGAGGGCAGCATCAGTCATGTCTTATGCCTCCGCCGCGCGGCCTTTGAGGGCGATGATGCCCTTTGGCCGGAACTGGATGAACAGGATGATGAACAGAATCATGTAGGTTTGTGCCGCCAGCGTGTTGGACGGGTTGAACCATTCGATCCCCTTTTGCAGGAACCCAACCATTGTAGCTCCCAAAAGTGTGCCCCAGATGTTGCCAACGCCGCCAACAACTACGGTCATGAAGGACTGAACGATGTAATCGCTGCCCATCTCTGACGTCACCTTGGCGTAGAGCCCAATGGCCACTCCGGCGATGCCTGCGATGCCGGACCCAAATCCAAAGGTCAGCATGTTGATCTTGTCAGGGTTGATACCCATTGACGCTGCCATGCGCGGGTTTTGCGTGACGGCACGCACTTCAAGCCCCAGTCGCGTGCGGTTCATCACGAACAGGAACAAGGCAAGGAACAGCAAAGCGAGCACAAAGATCGCAATCCGAATATAACTGATCGAAACGATGTCATTGATAACCAGCGATCCATCCAGCCAACCGGGCGCGGTGAGCGGTCGTGCCTGTGTGCCGAATATGTTCTTAGCGATCTGTTGAAGTGCGATGGAAATACCGAAGGTCGCAAGCAGCGTCTCCAAGGGTCGATGGTAGAGCCAGCGGATCACCAGCCGCTCCATCGCGACACCGGCTCCAAAGGTCACTGCAAAGGCGAGCGGAATCGCAACGATGATGGACAGGGTGTAGTCGGGGATGAACAACTGCACGACATAGCCTGTATAGGCACCCATCATGATGAATTCACCATGCGCCATATTGATGACGCCCATCACACCAAAAGTGATGGCAAGCCCAATGGCGGCCAGAAAATAGATCGACGCCAAAGACAGCGCGTCCAACGATAGGTCGAACATCTGGTTGATCGCGACCTTATTTTCGATGGCGTTCAGCGCGGCTTGTGCGGCAAACACCACCTCGGGTGGTGCGCCGACATAGCGTTCGTAAAAGACGTGATTGGCGAGCCGCTGGTCGACCTCGGCTTCAGTCGCAACAGCTGTCACCGTGCCCTGATCTGCCAAAGCAACATAGGCCATGTCGCGGGCCTCTTGACTGTTCAGCGTCGCGACCTGAATGCCCGCCACCTGCCCATCGGTGATGTTTTCGATCAATGCATTGCGTTGGTCTTCAACACTGATCCGTGGCTTTGCAAGATCGGCAGAGACCAACAACGCATAGGCGTCATCGCGCGACAATTGCTCTGATCCAGGGCTTAACACTTGGCCGATATCCGGGTCTGTCGGCAATACATCGGCGGCTTCGATCCGTGCAGACAAAAGCGGGTTCAGCGCGGCGCGTACATCGACACCTAGATCACCTTCAAAGCTTTGGATCGCTTCGATCCGTTCGGCATCGGTTTCGCCATAGGCGATGGTTAGCAAGCGTTCCAAACGTTGCTTCCGCGCGAGGATTTGTGTGTCTGTTTCGTTTCCAAGGCTGGCACGCAGCGCGGCCAAGTGGCTTTCCTCTGCTCCACGTTCAATCGCATCCAACGCGCGGCGGCGGGTGTCAGGTTCGGGATCGCTGAGTTGGAACTGGACAAGTGCCGTGCCGATCAACCCCCGAATACCAGAATTCGGCTTGAGCTGATCGTACCCGTCGTCGGGGACCTCGCCGATTTCAGTGCCATCGGCAAAATCGAAAATGCGCAGCGTGTCACGGTCCACTTCTTCGGCGTAGATGAACAGACCTGTTTCCGTGTTCACCCACATCTGGCGCGTTTGCCATTTGTCCATGACCACCTGTGCTTGGGGCAGGCCACTATTGGCAAGCGCGTCAATCGCGGGTCCGATCGTCCGCCGCGAGCTTTTAACGATAAGATCGCTTTGGGACTGAAGGAGTTGCTGGATGGGAGCGTCTGCCTGTTGTGCTGTGGCGGGAATGGCCAGCGTCAGACAAGCAATGAGAGTGGCGACAAAGCGCAGCATTTGGATATCCGTCGTCAATGCAACGCGCGAACGCGTGCCTTACGGGAAGGGTGGGGTGCGTGGTTTCCCACGCACCGCTCATTAGTTTAGTAGTTCGACTTGATCTGCACGCAGGTCGATGTCGTGGTGTTGTACATACCGCAGCCGAGATCTTTCCAATCCGATGTCAGAACCGCAGATTCCGGCAGGAAGTCGGTCCATGCATCACCCGGAACCGGATCGGTTGCGCTGATGATATCAAACTGACCATCAGCCTGAATTTCACCGATCAGTACCGGCTTGGACAGGTGGTGGTTCGGAAGCATCACGGCTGTTCCGCCTGTCAGGTTCGGGAATTCCTGACCGTACATTGCGGTGCGCACGGCATCAACATCGGTGGTGCCAGCAGCAGTTGCGGCGTTCACCCACATGTTGAAGCCGATGTAGTGTGCTTCCATCGGGTCGTTGGTCACACGCTCTTCACCCATGCGGGCTTTCCATGCTGCGACCCATTCTTCGTTGGCCCCGGTATCCGCAGTTTGGAAGTAGTTCCACGCGGCAAGGTGGCCAACAAGGTTGGTTGTGTCGAGGCCCGAGAGTTCTTCTTCACCCACCGAGAAGGCCACAACCGGGATATCGTCGGCGGAAATGCCAGCGGCAGCCAGTTCCTTGTAGAAGCCGATGTTCGCGTCACCATTGATTGTTGAGATCACGCCAACTTTCTTGCCGTCTGCGCCAAGCGCAACAACGTCAGCAACGATCTTGGACCAGTCAGAGTGGCCGAACGGCGTGTAGTTCACGAAGATGTCTTCTTCAGCGATGCCTTTGTCCTGCAGGTACGCTTCAAGAATGTTGTTTGTGGTACGCGGGTAGACATAGTCGGTGCCCAGAAGCGCGAATTTTTCGACGCCAAGCTCTTCGAGGAAGTAGTCGGTGGCCGGGATCGCCTGCTGGTTCGGAGCGGCGCCGGTGTAGAATACGTTTTTCGAACTTTCTTCGCCTTCATACTGGACCGGGTAGAACATCAGACCATTGAGTTCTTCCAGAACTGGCAGTGCCGATTTGCGCGAAACCGAGGTCCAGGACCCAAAGATCACATCAACTTCCTGAACAGTCAGAAGTTCGCGCGCTTTTTCTGCGAAAAGTGGCCAGTCAGAGGCGGGATCAACGACAACCGCTTCAAGTTCACAACCCAGAAGACCACCTTTTTCGTTTTGGATATCGACCAGCATTTCCATCGTGTCTTTCAACGTGGTCTCGGAAATCGCCATCGTGCCGGACAGAGAATGCAGTACGCCCACTTTGATCGGGCAGCTTACGTCCTGCGCGAGGGCTGGGAGTGTGGAAACCAGAAGTGCGGCAGCCGCTGTTGTGCTGAGAAATTTCATCGACATTATGCAAACGTCCTTTGTACGTTTTGCGCTGCGAAGGTTGCCAAGAGCAGTGCAAGGCCCCAGATATCGCGCACGCAAGTCTATTGCGGAGTGCGGTGGAGCCTGGAATTGAACGGCCGGCTTCATCGCACGTGATTGACTGATGGTGTGCATCAGCCGTCGGTATCTAGGGCGCAGATATTCAGGACTGGAAATGTGCCGTGATGCCGGATAGCGATCCTCGAGGCGAACGCACAAGTTTTATGCGATTTTTGGCAACCTGTCTGATTTTTGAGCAAAGAGGCGGGTGCGCGAGCGCTATTGCGATGCCTGCCACGCTTCCCGATTCACGGGTTCGATCTCGGAAATGTGGCTACTGTCTGCAATAGCAACGCTTTCGGGGGTGGGTTGTAGCAGGATCGTGCCGCATTGGCTTAGTTCCTGTTTCGCCCGTTTTTCAGCCCATGCTGCACGCCGATCATCCTCAGAGAACGCCGCTTGGGTCAAAAGAGTGGCATGTGCCATCTTGGCGTCGATCCGTTTGGACAAGATTTTTGTCGCCGTATCGGGAGTCATCAGCGCGTCCAAAATATCAATCAGATGCGCCCGCTGCATTTCGATCGGTTCTGTTGGTTGGTCGGACAGCAACCAGTGGTGTTCGATCTGGGCCGACAACCGGCCAACACAGTCCGTCACCCGGCGCAAAAGGTCTTCTTCAGGCTTCGCCGCCGTGGCCGCGAGACAGGTGAGGCAAGTGGCATATCCGAAAGTTTTCAAAACGCCCATAATTTGAGCGTGTAGCACGATTTTACATCTCGCAAGTTAACATGCGCGCCAGATGACGTTTTTTGGAGGGTGAGTCATTAATGCAGCAGGGCTGTTTACTGCCCGATCCGTTGCCCAACCCCACGTACAATCGCGCCCACTTCCATCAGCTGGTCTGAAAGCGGATTCGACTTATACCAAGGGCTGCGATCATTGACCCACTTTCGCCCAATCTCTGGTTCCGATTGACGTGATGACGTCCGGTAG